>JBLJBF010000233.1:0-3859 GCA_047637855.1 Pseudoflavonifractor sp.
GGCTCCTTCCTGTTCGGCTATCACGCCCAGGCCCCGCTCTCCACGATCTTCGCGGGCAAGGTGGACCCCCTGGCCCTGATCGAGGCCATGACCTGCTGTTTCTTCACTCTGGTGCTGGGCGAGCTACTGCGCGCCTACTCGGCCCGCTCCGAGAAGACCTCCATCTTCCGGATGCGCGTGTTTGAAAACAGCTATCTCAACAAGTGCGTGCTGGCCTCGGTGGCTTTCATGCTGGCCGCCATCTATGTGCCGGCGTTAAATACCGTATTCGGCACGATCGCCCTGCATCCGAGCGAGCTGGTCGCCGCCCTCGGCCTCGCCTTCCTCCCCATGCTGGGCGGCGAGCTGGCCAAAAAGATTGCCAACCGCTGAAAATAAACAAAAAACCACCGGCCCGAGGGCCGGTGGTTTTTTATGGGCAGTGGCCGTTGGAACCCGCGCCGCATACAATACTCCGAATAGGAGGGTATGCTATGGCTACCGTGAGTCTCTGTATGATCGTGAAAAACGAGGAGGACGTCATTGTCCGCTGCCTGGAGAGCGTGGCCGACCTGGTAGATGAGATCATCATTGTGGACACCGGCTCCACCGACCGCACGAAGGAGCTGGTCTCGCGCTTTACTGACAAGGTATATGACTTTACGTGGATCGACGACTTCGCCGCTGCCCGGAACTATTCCTTTGACCGGGCCGCCATGGACTACTGTATGTGGCTGGACGCCGACGATATCCTCAAGCCCGAGGACCGGGAGAAATTCCGCGGGATCAAGGCGGCGCTGTCCGGCGACGTGGACGTGGTGAGGATGAAGTATAACACCGGGTTCGACGACCAGGGGAACGTCACCTTCTCCTACTACCGGGAGCGCATCGTCAGGAATCGCGCCGGGATGCGCTGGGTAGGGGCCATCCACGAGGTCATCGTCACCACCGGAACGGTGATCCATGAGGACTGTGCCGTCACGCACAGCAAGCTCCACCCCACAGACCCGGACCGCAACCTGCGCATCTTCGAGGGGCTTTTGGCGAGGGGGGAGACCCTGGACCCCCGCCAGCAGTTCTACTACGGACGGGAGCTCTATTACCACAAGCGGTACGCCGATGCCCTCCGGGTCTTCGAGAACTTTTTGGACAGCGGGGCCGGGTGGCTGGAGAACGTGATTGACGCCTGCGCCCACTGCGCTTACTGTCTCTATGGGCTGGGCAGGGAGGAGGAGGCCCTGCGGGCTTTCCTGCGCAGCTTTCTCTACGACCTGCCCAGGGCCGAGCGCTGCTGCGATATCGGCAGGCACTTTTTCGACCGCAGGCGGTTTTCCCAGGCGGCCTATTGGTATGCCCGTGCTCTGGAATGCAAGCGGGACGACAGCCGGGGCGGGTTCAACGCCCCCGACTGCTACGGCTATATCCCCTGCATCCAGCTCTGCGTCTGCTACGACGCACTGGGGGAGAAGGAGAAGGCCAAGATCTACAACGAGCTGGCCGCCCACTATAAGCCGGACTCTCCGGCGGTGGCCGCCAACCGCCGCTATTTTGAGAGGGCTTGAGCCGACTCTGAAATCTCCTTCTGCAGCTTTTTGGTGAGTTTTTCAAAGACCAGCCGGTAGCTGTCGTCCACCATCACCTTCAGGCGTTCTTCGGGCAGAGTCCCGTCCAGAACCACCGAGTTCCAGCAGCGCTTGTCCGAATAAAAGGCGGGCAGCACCTGGGGGTGCTCCTTTCGCCACAGCTCGGCCAGCAGGGGATCGCACTTGAGGTTGAGGAGGTCCTTCTCCGCGTAGGCCGGGTCGTACTTGGCGGAGGGGTGCATGAGGGCGGCAAAGAGCTTGCCGCCCACCATGAGGCGGTGCCAGCCCCACTCCTCTTTGTAGTCCCGGACAGCGCCGGGCTTGCTCTCCAGATATTCCTCAAGCCAGGGGTAGACGTTCATAACGCCATCGCTCCTTTTTCTTCAATTTTTTTGAGAAACACAAAATTGTCCGCGGTCGAGTACGCGCCGCTGTAGGCGTACCCCAGCCGGGCAAAGCCCTTCACGGCGTCGGGGTCGGTGATACGCTCCTCGGCCAGCCAGCGCGCCATCTCGCCCCGCGCCATCTTGCACAGGGTGCCCTTTTCGACGACCTTGCCACTGCGCTCCTCGCCGAAGGTGCAGGTGAGAAAACGCACGCCCGGCCCCAGATGGGGCTCGACCGCCCTGCTGTACTCTTGAGAGGCTAGGTTCAGAATCAGGTTGGTCTCGTCGCGGAGCTGCCGGGCGAGCTTGTCGCCCCAAAAGCTGTAAAGGTCTTTACTTTTACGGATACTCAACCTTGCCTGCATCTCCAGGCGATAGGGGACCACCCCGTCGAAGGGGCGGAGCAGCCCGTAAAAACCGGACAGAATGCGCAGATGCCCGCCCATGTAGTCAAGCTGCCCGCGCTCTAAGACACGGGGGGCCATATACTGGTACTGGATGCCCTCGTAGGCCAAGAGGGCGGGGGTCAGGTTCCGCTGCAGGTCCATCTCCCGCAGCCGCTCCACGTTGAGGGCCGCGATGGCGTCGTTGCACCGCCAGAGGGCCTGCAGCTCCTTGACGCGCATGCGCCGCAGCCGGGCCCTGATGATTTCGGCTTCGGGCAGAAACTGGGGCAGGGAGGCGGGGGACAGGCTGTCGGTGTCCACGTTCATTTTCTTGGCGGGGGAAAGAAGGATTCTCATGGCGTACCTCCCAATGGCTGTGTACAAGGCTCGCCGGGCCGAAAGACGTCACCGCAAAGGGCGGTGCCCCTGATTGTCCGGGCGCAAAACACAATTCATTATGTCAAAAACCCCGGCCTTTTTCAAGGTGTTTTCCACGGATTTTCGATCATAATTGCGATTCGGGCGAGAGGAAGGGGATTGACAAAACGGGGAATCTCTCGCAGGATAAGAAGAGGACAAGTTCAGACGCGCCTCTCCAACTCCGGCAAAGACAGAGAGGACGGGTCGCTTAAAATGCGGTAAGCTTTTGACAAGGAGTTGATGGAATGGATTGGCTCGGACAGCTCAACGACACGCTGCGGTATATCGAAGACCATCTGGAGGAGGAGATCGATCTTGAGCAGGTAGCGCGGATCGCCTGTTGCTCGGAATTTCACTTTCAGCGTATGTTTTCGTATATGGCCGGCGTGCCGCTGGCGGAGTACATCCGCAGGCGGCGCATGACAAAGGCGGCCTTCGATTTGCAGAGCACCGGGGATAGGGTCATTGATCTTGCGCTGAAGTACGGCTATGACTCCCCCACCGCCTTTAACCGCGCGTTCCAGAGTATCCACGGCGTCGCGCCCTCCGCCGCCCGGCAGGAGGGGGTTCGGCTGAAGGCCTACCATCCCATCAGTTTCAAAATTACGATACGGGGGGAAACTGAGATGAATTACCGCATAGAACATCACGACGCATTCCGCATTGTCGGCCCAAAGCTGACCTGCCCATGGACGCCGGAAAAGCAGGAGGGATTTACACTTGTCCCGAAGTTTTGGAGCGAGCATCACCAGAAGGGCACCATACCAGCGCTGTGTGAGATCATGGACAGCCAGCCTGTGGGCGTGCTAGGGATCAGCGTGGGCGACTGGCATACGGCCGGCAACTTCGACTACTATATCGCTGTCTCCAGCGGCCAGCCCGCGCCCGAGGGGATGGACGAGTACGAGGTACCCGCCTGCACCTGGGCCATCTTTGAGTGCAGGGGGCCGATGCCCGGGGCCATCCAGTCCATGCAGCAGCGCATTATGACCGAGTGGCTGCCCGGCAGCGGGTACCGGTATGCCGACGCGCCCGATATCGAGCAGTATACCGACGGCGACCAGAGCAGCGAGGACTATGTCTGCTACATCTGGCTGCCGGTAAG
>JBLJBF010000234.1:0-18125 GCA_047637855.1 Pseudoflavonifractor sp.
TAATATACATCAAATTCGGTTAACATTCAAGTAGGAAATGAGGCTTGAATGCTATGATTTCGTATGACAATCTATGGGTGATAATGAAAGACAGGGGTATTTCACAATACGCCCTAATCAAAACATACGGTATCAGCCCCGCACAGATTACAAGGCTAAAACGGAATGAGAGCGTCAGTACGCATACGATAGAAACATTTTGTAAAATTCTAGATTGCCAAGTCGGTGATATAATGAGCTATTTAAAAGATGATGAATGAGCAAGGGCAGGAGAAATCCTGCCCTTTTTTCTTTTCTTCTGGCATGATAGAATAGAGAAAACACAGAAGCGGAGGCTGCAGGTATGGCAGAAGGACAGGGACGATCACAGAATCAACGGCTGAAACTGTTCTATCTTCTGGATTATCTCAAAGAAAACACAGACGAGGAACATACAGTAAAAACGCCGCAGATTGTGGAGCATCTAAATAACATTGGTGTCCCTATTGAGCGCAAAACTGTTGTGACCGATATTCACCTATTGGAAGAATACGGATTCGAGATTGAATACGACGGAAAAACGCAAGGCTATCGTATTGTGGAGCGGGAATTTGAGCTGCAAGAACTTCAATTACTTATTGACAGCGTTCAGTCCTCAAAGTTCATCACCCAGAAGGTAGCCAAGGAACTGACAGACAAGCTCAAACAACAAGCAAGCCGCTTTGACCGAGCAATCCTTGACCGCCACAGCTATGTTGCAAACCGCGTCCGCAGCATGAACAACAGCATCTTCTATCATGTGGACGATCTTCATGCCGCCATTTCAAACGATTGGCGAATCAAGTTCCGCTATTTTGCATACACGCTCCAAAAGGAAAAGAAGTATTTGAAAAAGGGCGAATTCTACACGGCAAGCCCTTACGCGCTGCTTTGGAATGACGGCAACTATTATCTTCTGGCATTTGAGGGCAAGAAGATGAAGCATTTTCGTGTTGATCGAATGGACAGCATCCAAATCAGCTATGAAAAGAGGGAGGGCAAAGAGGAATTCAAAAAAATGAACCTCTCTGACCGCTCCCTGAAAGTCTTTTCCATGTATGGCGGCAAAGAATACCGCGTTTCAATGCGCTTTAGCAATCATCTTGTGGGCGTTGCCCTTGACCGCTTCGGCAAGGATATTATGCTCATTCCAGACGGCGATGATCATTTTTCGCTGACCGTTGATGTAGAAGTCAGTCCGCAATTCTACGGCTGGGTATGCGGCCTTGGCAAAGGTGTCCGCATTACCACCCCCGCCGCAGTCGTGGAGGAAATGGGGGAATATCTAAATGGTATTGCTGAAATATACTAAATAATTATTGCATCAATTGACAGTATAATGTAAAATAGAACAAAATCTGTTGAATGTGAGGTGCAAACATGGCAATAACCGTTCAACATAAAAAAGAATCACTCGGACAGGCATATGTAAGAACCATTGTAGCGAAAGCGGGTTTTAATATTGCTGTATCTGAGCATGATTATGGAATAGATGGTTCAATCAAAGATGTAAAGGAGATTCGAGCTGGGAGGTATTTCGAAACTGGCATTGGTATAAATTTTCAACTTAAGAGTTCGTCAAACATTACTTTTGAAGATGACTTCCTTGTATATGATCTTGAAAGTAAGGCTTACAACGATTTGGTTTATGAGGACACTGTATTCCCCAACATCCTAATCCTATTCGTAATGCCGCCAGATGAAAATGAATGGGTATCCGTTGAACGGGAAAGATTACAAATAAAGCAGTTTGCTTTGTGGCACTCATTGAAAGGATTGCCGCAGACTGATAATGATGCAAGAAAGCGCATACGAATTCCACTAGGACAAATTCTTACGCCTGATAATTTGAGTAGCCTCATGGATAAGGTGAAAGGAGATCAGCCGCTATGAGTTATTTGTTAAGAAAAAATTTACATGGAATTTCAGCGGATTCTATTGAAAAATTTCTTTTATTAACCGGTTGGGAATATGAAAGGGATTTAAAAAATACACATTTGCGGATATTTACGAATAAGGACGATCGAGCTTTTAAGATTGCAGTACCTACGAAAGAAGATGCAAAGGACTATTACGAAAGAGTTTACGATTTGGTTCGCATGCTTAGTGTGTACTCTGACAGTTCAGAGGGAAAAATTATTGATTCACTAAAAAGTGCCTTTACAGATCGATTACAGTTTAGAATTATTACCGAGACCAGTAAAAATGGGAAAATTCCACTTGATTACGCAGCACGTTGTTTAGATGGACTCAAAGATTTAGTCTTGTATGCCGCATGCGCAGAAGAAAATGCACGTCCAATATGTGCAAGAACTTGTAATATGGCGAAAAACCAACTTGAAAAATTTGAATTTGAACAAACGGAGGTGGGCAGTTTTATTTTCAATGTGGGTGTACTTGTTGCAAGTGCAGAGAATGAACAACTGTATTTGGAAGAAATTGCTCCACCACCAGATGAGCCGCCTGCTCATAAAATAGTTAAGCGCATAGAAACTGCTATACAGCAGGTTAACAGGGTAGTTAATAGAGAAATTTCAATTGCCGCTCTTGTGGAAAATGCCTTTGTAGATGGAATTACCGCAAACATGTGTGATGCCCTGTCAAAAATAAAGCCTTCAGAAGGCGAAGATATTACCCTTGAAACATCTGTATACTATGCGGAAGCGATTACTCGAGAAGTTGCTCCACCCAAAAAATGTACGCTTGATAATGTGCATTTTGCATTTGTTGAAGAAATATCAAAGCGTTATAAAGACTGCACTCTTGTGGAAGATGTTCGTTTGTCAGGAACAATTAAAATGCTATCAAAAAATGCAATATCAAGTGAAGAAGCAGAAAACAAAATTCGTCTATTGACAAAATTTGATAATCAAATCCGAGCTGTTGATCTTATACTTTCACCTGCAAATCATGCTAAGGCTTGCGATGCATATCGTGATGACAAAGAGGTTACTGTGACGGGTACGATAGATAAGAGCAGTAAGCACTGGTTTTTTAGTGAAGTTACAGACTTTCGTGTTGAAGAATAAGCAACAGGGTAGTAGAAGATTTATGGTCTTCTACTACCTTGTTTTATCAGATTTAATTAGTTTAGATCATATAATATCTTATACAATCACAGCCCAAAAGCCTTGGCGTACTTCTCCGTTGCGCTCCGCATTTGCTGTAAATCTGTCTTTACATAGAAATTGAGTGTTGTGCTTGCGTCTGCGTGTCCTAATATCTCTTGGACGCTCTTTATATCCGCGCCGCCCGCAAGCAGCAGCGTTGCGCAGGAATGGCGCAAATCATGCGGGGAGAGATCAGGAAAGCCATTGCTTTTCATGAAGCGTTTAACATGCCGTGTGATCGAATTCGGGTCGCGTGGTGTGAATACTTCATCAGCTTTTGGAAACAGAAAAGCGTCTTTCAAAATCACATTCGGGTGTGCGACTTGCGTCTGCTTTCTGTACTCTTGGAGTAATTTCAAGGTGCTCGGCATGAGCGGGATTGTGCGGACGCTATTTGCGGTTTTTGGAGTGCTGACAACAACCCCGCTTTCCGGCGTGTAGGTGACACAACGCGCAATCAAGACTGTGCTTTCTTTTTCGTCTATATCATTCCACTTGATCCCCATACATTCACCGCGCCTAATTCCAGTAGTCAGAATGAGATGGAGCATACAGTGAAAATCAAGGTCACAATCTGGCAATAATTTGAAGAAGCTAGCGGCTTGCTCTGGCGTGAGAGCGTCAATCGGCTTCTTTTCTTTTTTTGGTGCTTTGACGCGGTTCATCGGGTTTTTAGCTATCATTTCCTGCTCGTCCGCATAGCTGAAAATGTTCGTCAGTGTGCAATAATGATGACGAATAGACTTCGGCGCAAGCGGCTTGCCTAGCTTGGTTTTATAGTCGTTGCGTAAAAACACAAGGTATTTTTGTATCTGTATCGGGCTGATTTCCTGCAAAATGCAGCCGTCAAAGTATTCAGAAATAATCTTCGCTATGTTCTTATAAAAGGCGATTGTGGTCGGCTTGCAGTTGCCGCCGCGGACATGAAACGGCATCCAAATATCATTTACAAAGGAAAGAAAATCATCGTTCCGCTTTTCAGGTGGGAGCTGATAGGGCTGTCCGACCACCGCAGATTCCTTTTTCTCTCGGTAGTCTGCTTTTAGCTCCCGCTCCCATTCATCAGCAGCCCGCTCGGCGGCTTTCTTCGCTCTTGCAGGTGTCAGACCATCGGGCGGTGTCCAAGTCAGATACCGCCTCATTTGCTTGCCGCTTGCGTCTCGTTCGAGGCAGGCGGTAAATTTGTAGGAAATAATTTTTCCATTTTTCTTGTTTTCTTTGATTGCTGACATTACTATACACCCTCTCGCGGCATAGCAACGATTCGCGCCAAAAATAAAGTTGTGCGCTTTTTTGTGCGCTTTTTGCATTTTCGGGTGCTTTTTAAGTCCGACGAAAAAAGAAAAAGTCTTGAAATCACAGTGATTTCAAGACTTTTTCGGTGGTCGGAGTGTCGGGATTCGAACCCGAGGCCTCTTGGTCCCGAACCAAGCGCGATACCAAACTTCGCCACACCCCGAAAGACTTATTCATTATAGGGATTCTGCCGCCCCTTGTCAAGCAAATTCCGACTTTCCCGCGCCAACAATTCCCGCCGGGCAAAACGGCAGGCCCGCAGCCTGCCGTTTTGTCCCTCCTCTCATCGGAGGAGCATGAGGTCGCGGGGGGCAATTCCCACGGTCAAAGCAGCCGGGTCGCCCAGGGCGGCCCAGTCCTCCTTGCTCAGCTCCATGCGAAGCAGCGAGGCCCCCTCGGCCCCGTTAGGCGTAGAGAGCATGACGATGGTGGAGAACACGTCCTCCACCACCCGCTCCACTCTGCAGGGGATGGCGTTGTCACCGGCGGCGGGGCGGGGCCTGATGAAGTGGGCGCGCACGCCCACATGGGAGAGGCCCTCGGGCCCGGGGCGCCCCGACTTCAGGATGACGCCCCAATCTAACGCC
This sequence comes from Pseudoflavonifractor sp., assembly GCA_047637855.1. Taxonomy (GTDB): domain Bacteria; phylum Bacillota; class Clostridia; order Oscillospirales; family Oscillospiraceae; genus Pseudoflavonifractor. The sequence goes on from JBLJBF010000234.1 coordinate 5,012, forward strand.
TCCACCCTGCCTTCCCCCACCTCCCGCACCCGGGAAAAGTTTTTACACCCGGAGAGCAGGCAGGCGGAGAGGGTGGCGGGCGCCTCAAAGAGCTCCTTAACCCTCTGCATGGGATCGGACTGGCCGTGGCTGAGCACACAGACCCGGCTGCACAGACGGTAGATCTCCTCCCGCGCATGGGTGACGAAAACCACAGGGCCGGGAAACTGGGCCAGCCGGTCCCGCAGCTCCAGCTCCACCTGCCATTTTAAGTAGCTGTCCAGGGCGGTGAGAGGCTCATCCAGCAGGAGGACCTGGGGCTCGCTGGCCAAAATGCGGGCCAACGCCACCCTCTGCTGCTGGCCGCCGGAGAGCTGGCGGGGGTACTTCTTCCCCAGCTCCTCCAGATAGAAGGCCTGGGTCAGCGCAGCCACAGTCTCCCCCCTCCGGCTTTTCTCCCGCACTCCGGCGGCAATGTTCTGCTCCACCGTCATGTTGGGAAATAGGGCGTAGCTTTGAAAGAGGTAGCCCACCCGCCGTTTTTGTGGTGGCAGGTCGATCTCCTTTACAGAGTCGTAGAGCAAGCGCCCGTCCAGGACGATACGCCCCTCGTCGGGGGTGACCAGCCCGGCAATGCACTTGAGCGTCATGCTCTTGCCGCAGCCGGAGGCCCCCAGCAGCCCGGTGATCCCCTCCGCCGTCTCGAAGGCGACGTCCAGCCGGAACTTCCCGAGCTGCTTTTTGATCTGCACCTCCAGGCTCATGGGCGCACCCCCCCGCGTCCCGGCGACCGGCTCTCGGCCTGCCGCCGCTCCAGCAGGTTGATGGCCAGGAGCACGGCGAAGGAGATGGCCAGATTCACGGCCACCCACCGGAAGGCCAGCAGGTCGTCCCCCTCCCGCCAGAGCTGATAGACCGTGGTGGAGATGGTGGCCGTTCTGCCCGGAGTATAGCCCGAGACCATGCTGGTGGCCCCGTACTCCCCCAGCCCTCGCGCGAAGGCCAGAACAGTGCCCGCCATCAGTCCCTGCCTGCACCCCGGCATCAGCACCCGCCAGAAGACCCAGCCGTTGGAGCGGCCCAAGGTCCGCCCCGCGGCCAGCAGGCTGGGGTCGAAGGCCTCAAAGGCCCCCCGCACCGTACGATACATCAGGGGAAAGGTGACGATGATGACGGCGAAAATTGCGGCATACCAGGTCATGGTGATCTTGGTCTCAAACCGGGCGAAAAACCACCCGCCTACAGGCCCCTTGGGGCCCATCAGCTTGAGGAGGAAGAATCCCACCACCGTGGGGGGCAGCACCAAGGGCAAGGTGAGGATCACGTCCAGCACCCCCTTTACCCCCCTGGGCAGCCGGGCCACGTAGTAGGCCGCCAGAATACCCAGGAAAAAGGTGCAGACGGTGGCGATGAGCGCGATACGCAGGGAATTTAATAGGGGGAACCAGTCCACGGCCCACCGCCTCCCTTCTCTTTATCGTGTTTTAACCGGGAATGGTGAACCCGACGCCCTTGAAGACGGCGGAGCTGTCAGCGGTCCGGAGGTAATCGAGGAAGGCCTTGGCCTCAGCCTCGTGCTTGGTGACCTTGAGCACGGCGGCGGGATAGATAACCTTGCTCTTGAGCATACCCGCGGGGGCCTCGGCCACCGCCTGAAGCCCGGCGGAGTAGGCGTCGGTTGCGTACACGACGCCGCAGTCCACAGTCCCCTCGCCGACCCAGGTGGTGACCTCCTTCACGTTGGAGCCGAAGGTGATCTTGCTCTGGATTGCGTCCCAGACGCCCATGTTGGTGAACAGCTCCTGAGCGTACTGGCCCACGGGTACGTCGGCGTTGCCCAGGGCGATCAGCTTCACCTTGCCGGTGTTCACGTCCTCAAAGGAGCTGACCCCGGCGGGGTTGCCCTTGGGCACGACCATGACCACCTTGTTCTCCACCAGGTTGATGCGGGTGCCCTGGAGTACGAAGTCCAGCCCCTTGTCGTTGACGGCGGGGTCGGCCTTGCTGTCGAGCTGGTTCATCTGCTTTTGGGCGGCCGAGATAAAGAGGTCGCAGTCCGCGCCCTCCTCGATCTGGGTCTTGAGCGTGCCGGAGGAGTCGAAGGTGTAGGTAACGGTCACATTGGGGGCCACGGCCTTGTACTTCTCCGCAATCGCGGTCATGGTCTCCTTCATGGAGGCCGCCGCGAAGACGATGAGCTCCACAGGCTGGGCCGAGGGCTCCGGGCTGGGTGTGGCGCTGGGTGCGGCGCCGGGGCTGGGGGACGCGCCGGCCGAGGGGCCGCCGGCACAGGCGGCCAGGGTCAGCGCCAGCGCAAGGGACAGGGTGAGCGCGATGAGCTTTTTCATGTACATCTTCTCCTTTTCAAAATGGAAGGCGTCGGCGTTTCCCCCGGCACCCATTGGCCCGCCGCCTTAGCGTGCTCACCGCCTTAGGACGGACAGGCTCGGACTACGGTATTATCGGGCGCACTCGCCCGTAGTACCCCTTAATATCTCAAGGCCGTGCCTGAGAGACGGGAGAACGCACTCCAGCCCCTCCCGCGCCGCCTTGGGGCTGCCGGGCAGGTTGACAATGAGGGTGGAGCCCCGGATGACCGAGGCTCCCCGGCTCAGCATGGCCCGGTCGGTGATCTTCATGGAGCAGGCCCGGATCGCCTCGGCAATGCCGGGGGCGTTTCGCGTGGCAACCGCCATGGTGGCCTCGGGCGTGCAGTCCCTGGGAGAAAAGCCGGTGCCGCCGGTGGTGAGCACCAGGTCGCACTGCCTGCCGTCGGCCAGGCGGATCAGCTCGGTCTCGATGCGGCTGCGCTCGTCGGGCAGCAGCACCTCCTCCGCCACCTGGCAGCCCGCGCGCACCAGCAGCTCCCGCAGGACGGGGCCGCTCTCGTCTACACGCTCCCCGCGAAAGCCCTTGTCGCTGAGGGTGACCACGGCGGCCCGGAAGGGCGCGTCCGCCGCGGGGGGGATCATAGTCAGCTCGTCCCCCACCGCCAGCGCCCCGCCCCGGAGCACCCGGGCGAACACCCCCTCCCGGGGCATGATGCAATCCCCCACCGCGTGGTAGATGCTGCAATGGCTGTGGCACTCCTTGCCGATCTGAGTCATCTCCAGCAGCACCTCGCCGCAGGAGAACCGGGTACCCACCGGGAGGGCGCGGAAGTCGAACCCCTCCACCACCAGGTTCTCCCCAAAGGCGCCGAAGCCCACCTCGGCCCCTCTGGCGCGGAAGGCGTCGATCTTCTCCAGCGCCAGCAGGCTCACCTGCCGGTGCCAATTTCCCCCATGGGCGTCCCCCTCGATGCCCCAGTTCTCCGCCAGCCGGGCAGAGGGGACCGGGTGCTTTTGAGTGCCTTTTTTCTCACTAATACAGATGGCCTTAATGCTCCCCATGCTATCCTCCAATCTGCGACATATTGCGCGTCTCTTCCGTCCGCCCTTCGCCAAAGCTGTGCCGGGCGGGCTTTCCCATAATGGCGGCCGCCATGGCCGCTTTGAGGTCGGCGTCGTCGGCCCCGCCCCGCAGGAGGGCGCGCAGATCGAGCCCATCCCCGTGGCACAGGCATAATTTCAAGTACCCCTCGCTGGTGAGCCGCACCCGGTTGCAGTCCGCGCAAAAGCTGTGGCTCAACGCGTCGATAAAGCCCACCGCACCCCGGAATCCGGGCGACAGGTAGTACCGGGCCGGGCCGCTGCCCCGCCGCTCCCCCGTGGGGGCGAGGTCGGGCCAGCGCTCCAGCACGGCCCGCTCCACCAGCCCGCCCTCCAGAGGAGCCAGATCCCGCCCGTGGCCGATAGGCATTAGCTCGATAAACCGCACGTCCACCGGGCAGCGGCACGCCAGCTCGGCCAGGGTCAGCAGGCCGGGAAGGCCGCTCTCGGCCAGCGGCACGCAGTTGAGCTTAACCTTCAGCCCCAGCCGGATGGCCCCGTAGAGCCCGGCCAGCACTTTGGGCAGCTCGTCCCGGCCGGTGATGCGGCGGTATATCTCCCGGTCCAGGGTGTCCAGGCTGATGTTGATTCCGTCCACCCCCAGCGCCGCCAAGCTGCTCAGGTGCTCTTCCAGCAGGACGCCGTTGGTGGTGAGGGTGACGCGCTCAATGCCGGGCAGCGCCTTCAGTTCCCGCATCAGGTCGGTGCAGCCCTTGCGCACCAGCGGCTCCCCGCCCGTGACCTTTAGGGTGCGGATGCCCAGCTGCGCCGCGGCGGCGCAGAGACGGACGATCTCCTCATAGCGCAAAATCTCCTCGTGGGGGGTGAAGGGCAGGTCCTGGGGCATACAGTACCGACAGCGCAGATTACACCGGTCGGTGATGGAGAGGCGCAGGTAGTCGATCTGACGGCCAAATTGGTCCTGCATGGTCACGCCCCCCTGGGGCCGGGATTTTCGATGAGCCCGCTCTTGCCCCCCGTCTTCCGGCGAAGGTAGACGCCCCCGATGGTCATGCCCTTGTCGATGGCCTTGCACATATCGTAGACGGTGAGGAGAGCCACCGTGGCCCCCGTCAGGGCCTCCATCTCCACCCCGGTTTTCCCAGTACAGGAGACAGTGCAAAGCGCTTTCACCTGACAGCTCTCCTCCGCCAGCTCAAACTCCACCGCCGCCTTGGTGATGGGCAGGGGATGACACAGGGGGATGAGGTCGGGGGTGCGCTTGGCGGCCATGATGCCCGCCACCCGCGCCACGCCCAGCACGTCCCCCTTTTGGGCGGTGCCGGTCCGAATTGCTGTAAAGCATTCTTCATTTACAGTAATGTGTCCGACGGCGGTCGCCTCCCGCAGGGTCTCCCCTTTTTCCGAGACGTCCACCATGATTGCTTTGCCGTCGGCATCGAAGTGGGTCAGGCCCATGTTCTCACCAGCCCTTTCCAAAGCCGCAGTTGGGATAGGTGCAGACGGCGCAGTCGAGACACAGCCCGCCGTGCCCCATGGCGGCCAGGTCCTCCGCCGTGATGGGCGCGTCGGCGATGAGGGAGGGGAGCACCAGGTCAAACACGGTGCGCTTTGCGTACATGACGCAGCCGGGCAGACCCACCACGGGGATGCCGCCGTCCAGATAGGCCAGCATCAGCATGGCCCCGGGCAGCACGGGCGCACCGTAGCTCACCACCTTGGCCCCGGTGTTTTTGATGCCCAGAGGGGTCTTGTCGTCGGGGTCCACGCTCATGCCGCCCGAGCAGAGCACCAGCTCGGCCCCCTGCCGCCGCAGCTCCAAAATGGCCGCCGTGATGGCGGCATGGTCGTCCCCCGGGCAGATCTGCCCCATCACCTCGCAGCCGTACTCCCCTACCTTCTCTGCCAGAACGGGTGTGAAGGTATCCTGGATTAGACCCTTTTGTATCTCGCTCCCGGTGGTGACGATGCCCACCTTCTTGGGCCGGAAGGGTCTCAGCTCCAGCAGCGGGCCCTCCCCCGCCGCGGCCTTTGCCGCGGCCAGCTTGTCCTCATGGATCAGGAGGGGGATGATGCGCGTACCCGCCAGCTTGTCCCCCTTCTTCACGGGGAAGCGGCTGTGCCGGGTGGCGATCATCAGCTCTCCCAGGGAATTGACCTGTTTCAGCCGCTCAATGTCCACCAAAAGGAGACCGTCGCAGCCGGCGAGCACCTCGATCTTGCCCTCCTTCACCTCGCTGCGGCCCATGTTGGGGCCGGCGCACAGGGCATAGAGCCGCTCGGCGGCCTCGTTCTCGTGCAGCATGCCCGGCTCCACCTCCCAGACATACAGGTTCTCCTTGCCCATGGACAGGAGCAGAGGGATATCCCGGGCCGTCACGATATGGCCCTTGCGGAAGGCGGGGCCCTTGGTCTCTCCCACAACAATACGGGTCATGTCGTGACAGAGCACCTGCCCCACCGCGTCCTCGGTGCGAATCAGCTTCATCTAACGTTCTCCTCCTTCGCTTTCCCCCTGAATGGGCATAAAAAATCCTCCACCTGAAAAAGGTAGAGGAAAATAGAGACGTAACCGCGTCACGCCCGGCATCCCTCTCCTTCTCAAGCACGGAAGGCACCGCTGTTTCCGGCGATACCCTGACGACCCGCGTATTCTGCGGATCCCGGCCCGGCCGCCCTAGTTGCCCTTAGGCGGCGGGGCTCGGAGAATCTATTAATTTTTCAGGTGTACTTACTATTTGTTATTACTAACATACACTCCCGCCCGGGAAAGGTCAAGGAAAAATCATGAAACTTACAAAAATTCTACGGCTATCCCTGCCGCTCGATCTGCTCGGCCAGGTCGCTGAGGTAGACCCAGCGCTCCATCTTCTCCTCCAGGGCGGCCTCCAGGGCGGCCTGCTCCTCCTGGAGACGCTGGAGAGCGACATAGTCGCTGGCAGAGCGCTCCTGCTCGGTCTTCCCGGCGGCGATCTTCTCCTCCAGCGCGGCCAGCTCCCCGTCTATGGACTCGTACTCCCGCTGCTCCATGTAGCTGAACTTCAGCTTTTTTGTCCCGGCGGGCTTCGGCTGGGCGGCGGGCATGCTCTCCTTCGCCGCTGGCCGCTCCACGGCGGTCCGGGCCTCCAGATACTCGGTATAGCCGCCGGGGTAAGCCGTCACCCGCCCGTCCTCCTCCACGGCGAAGACCCGGCGCACCACCCGGTCCAGAAAGTACCGGTCATGGGAGACCGCCACCACCGCGCCGGGGAACGTGTCGAGATAGTCCTCCAGCGTGGAGAGGGTCTGGATGTCCAGGTCGTTGGTTGGCTCGTCCAGCAAAAGGACATTGGGCGCGGCGGCCAGCACCGCCATGAGGAAGAGCCGCCGCTTCTCCCCGCCCGAGAGCTTGCCGATGGGACTCCACTGCTGCTCGCCGGGGAAGAGGAATTTGTCCAGAAGCTCTTTGGCTGTCAGCATGCCTTCCCGGGTCTCGATGCGGTTGCCGATCTCTTTCACATAGTCGATGACCCGCACCTCGCTGTCCATGGGCGGGTTCTCCTGACAGAAATAGCCCACGCGCACCGTCTCCCCCGCCGTCACGGTCCCGCCGTCGGGGTCCAGCCGTCCGGCGATGAGGTTTAAAAGCGTAGACTTTCCGCTGCCGTTGACCCCAACCACGCCGATGCGGTCGTCCCTGAGGAGCATACAGCTGAATTCCCGCAGGACGGTCCGCCCGCCGAAACACTTCGTGACCCCGGCCAGCTCGATGGTCTTCTTCCCCAGCCGGCTGGAGAGCGCCGAAAGCTCCAGCTCGGCCCTCTGCTCCGGGCCGGTCTGGTTTTTCAGGGTCTCATAGCGCTCCAGCCGCTCCCGGCTCTTGGTGCCCCGGGCGGTGGGGCCCTGCATGACCCATTGGTACTCCCGGCGCAGGATGGCCTGGCGCTTGCGCTCGGAAGCGGCCGCCATCTCCTCCCGCTCTGCCTTCAGCTTTAAGTAGGCCCGGTAGCCCCCCTCGTAGGCGTAGAGTCCGCCGTTTTCCACCTCTACCATGCGCGTCACTACCCGCTCCAGGAAGTAGCGGTCGTGGGTCACCATTACCAGCGCGCCCCTGTACCGGCGCAGGTAGTCCTCAAGCCAGCACACCATCTCGCTGTCCAGGTGGTTGGTGGGCTCGTCCAGAATGAGCACATCGGTCTCGTGCACCAGCGCCGAGGCCATGGCCAGGCGCTTGCGCTGCCCGCCCGAGAGGGTGCTTACCCGCTGGTCGAAGTCGGTCATGCCCAGGCGGGTCAAAATCGTGCGGGCCTCGTATGTCTGGAGCTCGCGGGCCTCGGGGGACAGCCCGGCGAAGACCTGCTCCAGCACTGTATTCTCCCCCTCGAAGTCGGGAGCCTGTGACAAGTATTCCAGCCTTACATTGGGGTCCCGGGCCACAGTGCCGCGGTCGGGCTCCTCCACCCCCGCCAGGATGCGCAGGAACGTAGTCTTCCCCGCGCCGTTGACGCCGATGACGCCCACCTTATCCCCCCGCTCCAGGTAAAAGGACACGCCGTCCATAATGGCCCGGGTCCCATAGGTCTTTTCGATCTGTTCCGCAGACAGCAGCATAGGGTCACTCGCTCCATTTCAAAATCAGTGTTTCTAGTATACACGAAATGTGGTAAAATGTCTAAGAGTTCTTAGTCATCAAGGTCACCCGGGAGGCAGAGCATGGGAAATCTGACAAGGTATTTAAAGCAATTCAAGGTTCAGGTCATTTTAGGTCCCGCACTTAAGCTGGCGGAGGCTGTTTTAGAGCTGCTGGTCCCTCTGGTGATGGCCAGCATCGTGGACGTGGGCATCCGCGGCGCCGACGAGGGCTATATCTGGCGGATGGGGGGAATTTTGGTTTTGCTGGCGGTGCTGGGCTGCTCCAGCGCCATGGTGGCCCAGTATGTCGCGTCCCGCACCTCGCAGGGCTTTGGCACGCTGGTGCGGAGCGACCTGTTCCGCCACATCGCCTCCCTCTCCCACGCCGAGCTTGACAGCCTGGGCACGGCGTCCCTCATCACCCGGCTGAGCAGCGACGTGAACCAGCTGCAGGTGGCCGTGGCCATGTTCATCCGGCTGGTCTTCCGCGCCCCCTTTCTGGCAGTGGGGGCCATGGTGATGGCCATGCTGCTGGACCTGCGGCTCTCCCTGATCTTTCTGGTCTCCGGGCTCCTCATCGCCCTCATCCTCTGGCTGGTGATGAGCCGCTCGGTCCCCTACTTCAAGCGCATCCAGCGGCTGCTGGACAAGCTCTCCCTCATCACCCAGGAAAATCTGGAGGGTGCGCGGGTCATCCGGGCCTTCTCCAAGCAGGAGAGCGAGCAAGCGCGCTTTGACGACGCGGGCGAGGAGCTGCGCCGCAGCGCGCTGCGGGTGAACCGCCTCTCGGCCCTCCTCAACCCGGCCACCTCTATCCTCGCCAACGCCGCCATCCTCGCCATCCTCTGGTTCGGCGGGCGGCGGGTCTACGCCGGGACTTTGACCCAGGGACAGGTCATCGCCCTGTGGAACTATATGACCCAGATTTTGCTGGCCCTCATCGTGGTGGCCAACGTGGTGGTCATCTTCACCAAGGCGGCGGCCTCGGCCCAGCGGGTCAACGAGATTTTCGATACCCGGCCCAGCATTACCGACGCGGGAAACGCCCCTGTCTCCCCCCTCCCCGGCGCGCCCAAGCTGCGCTTTGAGGCGGTCACCTTCCGCTATCCCGGCGGCGGCGACAGCCTGGCCGGTCTCACCCTCGATGTGGCACCGGGCGAGACCGTCGGCATCATCGGCGGCACCGGCGCGGGCAAGAGCACCATGGTCAATCTCGTCCCCCGCTTCTACGACGCCACCGAGGGGCGCGTTCTTGTAGACGGGGTAGATGTAAAGGAATATCCCTTCCCAGAGCTGCGGGGGCAGATCGGCATCGTGCCCCAGTCCGCCGTCCTCTTTTCGGGGACAATACGTTCTAATCTCCGCTGGCGCTGGGCGGACGCGGATGACGACGCCCTCTGGGCCGCGCTGGAGCTGGCCCAGGCCGCCGACTTCGTCCGCGCGCTGCCCCAGGGGCTGGACAGTCCGGTGGCCCAGGGGGGCAAGAACTTCTCGGGCGGACAGCGCCAGCGGCTCACCATCGCCCGGGCGCTGGTAGGCTCGCCCGCCATCCTCATTCTGGACGACAGCGCCAGCGCCCTGGACTTCGCCACCGACGCCGCCCTCCGCAGGGCTTTGAAGCGGGACACAGGGGGTATGACTGTGCTGATGGTCTCCCAGCGGGCCAACACGGTGAAGGGGGCCGACCGCATCGTGGTGCTGGACGGCGGCACCGTGGCGGGCATCGGCACCCATGCCGTGCTCTTTGAAGCCTGCCCGGTCTATCGGGAGATCTGCCTCTCCCAGCTCAGCGAAGAGGAGGCGAAACGGGCATGAGAGATTCCGCCATCAGCCGCTTGCTCCAATTCGTGCGGCCCCACCTCCATATGCTCCTCCTGGCGCTGGTCTGCGCGGTGGGCAGCGTCTCCCTCACGCTGTACGCCCCCGTCCTCATCGGGCGGGCGGTGGACCTGATCGTCGGCCCCGGGGATGTGGACCTGGCGGGCGTGGCCTCCCTCCTGGCTTTGCTGGCCGCCGTGGTGGCCGCCAGCGCCGCCCTCCAGTGGCTCATGAGCCTGTGCACCAACCACATCACCTACTCGGCCGTCAAGGACCTGCGGGTGCGCCTATTCGCCAAGCTGGAGACCGTACCCCTGCGCTACCTCGACCAAAGCGCCCATGGCGACCTCATCAGCCGCATGGTGAGCGATGTGGACCTGATCTCGGACGGCCTGATCCAGGGTTTTTCCCAGCTCTTCACCGGCGTGATCACCATTCTGGGCACCTTGGGCTTCATGCTCTCCATTAACGCGCCCATTGCGCTGGTGGTGGTGCTCCTCACCCCGCTGTCACTGGTGGTGGCCGCCCTCATCGCGCGGTACGCCTCGACCTCCTTCCGGCGGCAGGGCAGCATCCGGGGCGAGCTAGGGGGCTTCAGCGAGGAACTGATTTCGGGCATGAAGACGGCCAAGGCCTTCGGCTACGAAAGCCGCGCCCAGGAGACCTTCGACGAGATCAACGCCCGGCTCTACGACGCGGGCTTTGCCGCCCAGTTCTCCTCGTCCATTACCAATCCCGGCACCCGTTTCATCAACAATCTGGTCTATGCCGCCGTGGGCCTCACCGGGGCGCTGGCTGTGCTGAAGGGGCATATGAGCGTGGGGCAGCTCTCCAGCTTTCTCAGCTACGCTAACCAGTACACCAAGCCATTCAACGAGATCTCCGGCGTGGCCACCGAGCTGCAGTCGGCCATTGCCAGCGCCCGCCGTGTCTTTGCCGTGCTGGACGAGCCCGACGAGGTCCCGGATGCGCCCGACGCCCTGAAGCTCACCGCCTGCCGGGGCGAGGTGGCGCTGGAGAACGTAGCCTTCTCCTATACCCCCGACCGCCCCCTGATCGAGGGGCTGACCCTCATGGCCGAGCCGGGGCAGCGCATCGCCATCGTAGGCCCCACCGGCTGCGGGAAGACCACCCTCATCAATCTGCTCATGCGCTTTTACGATGTAAAGGCAGGGCGCATTACAGTGGACGGCGTGGAGACCCGGACGGTCACCCGGAGCAGCCTGCGCTCCCTCTACGGTATGGTACTGCAGGACACCTGGCTCTTCTCCGGCACCGTGGCCGAGAACATCGCCTACGGAAAGCCGGACGCATCGCGGGAGGAGATCACAGAGGCCGCCAAGGCGGCCCGCGCCCACGATTTTATCTCCCGCCTGCCCCTGGGGTACGACACCCACGTGGGCACGGGCGGCGGCCTGTCCCAGGGCCAGCGCCAGCTTTTGAGCATCGCCCGCGCCATGCTCACCCGCCCGCCCATGCTCATTCTGGATGAGGCCACCAGCAGCATCGACACCCGCACCGAGCTGAAGGTCCAGGCCGCCTTCGACGCCATGATGAAGGGGCGCACCAGCTTTGTTGTGGCCCACCGTCTGTCTACCATCCGGGAGGCCGACTGCATTTTGGTCATGCGCGACGGGAAGATCGTCGAGCAGGGCCGGCACGAGGCTCTCCTCGCCCAGGGCGGGTTCTACGCGGACCTCTACAACAGCCAGTTCGTCCCCACAGGGGACGCGTAAAAGTTTGATAGCCTGTCGAAAAAGTCTTTTCGCCAGGCTGGGGGTTTGTTGACAATCTGAAAAGTGCCCCGGCAGCTCGGCTGCCGGGGCACTTTTTTATTCCGCCAGGGGATAGGTGTTCACGCCGTTTCGCTCCTCGCAGAGGAGCTTTCCGCCTAGGATCAGATGCTTGATATGGGCGACTGCCTCCCCCACCGCGAACCAGCGCTGGCCCGACGGGAAGTCGGCCCAGCTCGCCACCCGGATGGACCATGGCATACGTGCGGCTATCTCATAGCCTGTGCTGTGCGGATGGGAACGGACGATGTTCAGCACGTCCTGAAGCCGGTTCGCATGATGCTCCAGCAGCTCGTCCACCCGCTTTTGCAGGGAGCCCTCGATCCCGCGGTGGGCGGGCAGGACCCGATCGGCCGCATAGCCGCGGATCTTGCCCAGGCTCTCCATATAGTCGCCCAGGGAATCGGCCACACCCTCCCAGCTGGTGATGTTCGGGGTGATGTCGAAGAGCAGATGGTCCCCCGTAATCAGGAGCTTTTTAGCGGGCTCGTAGAGACAGATATGCCCCGGCGTATGGCCCGGCGTGTCCACCACCGTCCACCTCATGTCCCCCACCGTTACGGTGTCCCCCTCGTCCAGGGGCAGAATGCCGGACACATAGCTGGAGGCAAAATTGCGCGCGGGGTTCATCCTCCGGGTCTCGTCCAGCTTCTCCTGGGGATAGCCCTCCCGGGCAAAGCCCTTCTCGGCCGCCTGCCAAAAACCGTCCTGCCCGTTGGTCGTATTTTCAAAGATAACCCTGTCCACCCGCCCCATGTAGACCCGGGAAGTGGGGCTCATCACCGTGGAGATCAGCCCCGTATGATCGGCGTGGAGGTGGGTGGCCAGAAAATCCGTCCGGCCCAGGTCCAGGTTTAATGCCTCAAGGCCCTGCCGCAAAGAGGCGAGACATTCGGGCAGATTAAAGCCGGTATCCACCACCAGGTTCCGGTCCTCCGAGGTCATCACGTAGCTGTTGAGAATCTTGAGGGGGTTCCTGGGCAGCTCGATCTTCAGCTGGTATAGGTTCTCTTCAAGTTGAACAGGCATTGATCTCTCCATATTGATTCTATGCTCCCGTCGTCGTGCCGCCCGGCTATAAAGCCCGTCTCCTATCTTTGCGCACCCGCGAGGGATGGAGCTTGGCAGTATGTCCATAATACGCGATTTCGACAGCAGCGTCAATACCCGCAGCCGAACCCGCACAGCCCGCTCACACGAAGTCCATCGAAATTGGTCCCACGATAAAAAATTTAACCCATGCCGGTTCCGTATGAAGTCCCCCGCCACGGAAATACTGTAATCACAGTATAAAAATGGAGGAGGATTTCTGTTGCAGGGTAAAGTTGAAATCTGCGGAGTGAATACCTCCAAGCTGAAAGTCCTTAGAAACGATGAGACCATGGCTCTCCTGAAGCGGGCCAAGGGGGGAGATATGGACGCCCGGGAGCAGCTGATCGCGGGGAACCTTCGGCTGGTACTCTCGGTCATCCAGAAATTCACCAACCGCGGCGAGAATGTGGACGACCTCTTTCAGGTGGG
>JBLJBF010000235.1:0-6040 GCA_047637855.1 Pseudoflavonifractor sp.
GTACTCGCCCTTGTTGAGAAAGAGGAAGACCTCTCCGAAGAGCTCGCCGGGCTGGTCAAAGGTGGCGATAATGCTGCGCTTCCCGGCGCTGGAGTCGTTGCCCACCGCCACCACCCCCTCGACGAGCACCATCAGCTTCCGGGGGATATCGCCCTGGCGGAAGAGAAAGGCGTCCTTCTCGCAAGTGACGATCTCAGCGCGGCTGCAGCCCAGGCAGGCCTTTACCTCCTCCGCCGACATGGAGGCGAAGAGGGGGCTTTTTTTCAGCATTTCCAGCATAGGGCACCTCGTTTCCAGCGTTTCCCTCAGTTTACCACAAATATGGGGGAAGATACAAGGAGAGCGGCGCGCTACCCCCGCACGACCCCCACCAGCAGCCCCAGCAGCTCAAAGAGCATCCTTCGGCTGCCCGGCTCCATACTCTTGAGCTGGGAGAGGGCGGCCCCCGCGCTGCCCAGCCAGTCGGCAGAGAGCTCGTCAATCGTCTTGGCGTTGGTCGCGCTGAGCACGTCAAAGAGGGCGTCCACCGTCTGCTCCCGCTGCTTGTTGTCCATGGCGGCCAGCCAATGCTTGGTCTTGGCGCTGATATAGCGGCTGCCGTCGGTCACGGTTTCGGCCAGGCAGAAGTCGGGCCCCATCACCTCCCAGGAGTAGAGGTCGTGCTGCAAAATGCCCAGGCCCTTGCTGCGCACCACCTCATAGGACTCCTCGTGGTCCATCAGCATCCCCACCACCGAGCTCTGGGGCACAAAAGTATGCACCCTGTCCCGGACGGCCAGGTACCCGGGCGAGGAGAGCAGGCCGTCACTGAAGCCAGGTCCGTCGTTGTTATAGACCGCACGCAGCTTTTTCTGTACCTCCTCCCCGCAGTGGGCGGCGGCGTAAACCGCCAGATTCCCGCCCTTGGAGTGGCCGCCCACCCGCAGGGCGGTGAACCGCTCCCCCGCCGCAGCCAGATACTCGGCTGCCGAGCGCTGGGAGGGGACCTGGGGCAGAAAGCTCATGTTGAAGTCCTCCTTCCAGCCCACCAAGGTGCTGTCGGTGCCGCGGAAGGCCACAAAGGCGCTCTTTCCCCCCAAGGAGACCGTGACGGCCGAGAACTGCTTCTCGCCCTCCGGGTCTAAGCTATCCACGCAGTCGGACAGCAGAAGCGCGGAGAACCGCGGGCTCTTGGCCAGCGCGTCCAGCAGGAGGATGCCGCTGCCCCGAAAGCCCCTGCTCCCCGCTTTTGCCGCCGCCCCCTCGGCGGCAAAATACCGCTTTGCCGCCTGGGCGACGGTGATGGCCCGGCCGCTGCCCTGCCCCGGGACGATGCCGCAGAGCTTCACGTAAGACAGGGCGGAGAGAATGAGGTTATCCACGTCATTGAAGGGCGCCTGGCTCAAGGTCAGGTCCCCCCGCCAGTTCAGATAGTCGAAAACACAGGCCAATCCGCACCGCCCCTTTCACATTACACAGTGATTCTAACACAGCCGGGTGGAAAATTCAGCGTCTTTTTTGCTTGACTTTCCCGTTCTGCCTTACTAAAATAATTGCATATGCAATTGATGTAACAACAACAGACAACACGGGGGAATGCGCATGCTCCAACTGATCCTCACCTATATCAGGCCATACCGCAGATACGCCGTTTTGGCCGTCCTCTGCGTGGCGGTGGAGACCGCCTTTGAACTGGTGATCCCCATCCTCATGGCCGACATCGTGAACGTAGGCGTGGCGGGGGGCGACAGGGCCTATATCTTCACCAAGGGTGTCCTCATGTGCCTGAGCGCCCTGGCCGCGCTGGTGCTGGGCATCGGCAGCGCCCGGTTCGCCGCCGTCTGCGGCCAAGGGCTGGGGGCCGAGCTGCGCGCCGCCGAATACCGGAAGATCCAGTCCTTTTCCTTTGGCAATACCGACCACTTCCAGACCTCCGGCCTCATCACCCGCCTCACCGGCGACGTGAACGCCGTGCAGAACGCGGTGAGCACCGGCCTGCGTCCCGCTATCCGCTCCCCCATCATGATGGGGCTGTCGCTGCTCATGTCCTTCCGCATGAGCGCGCCGCTCACCGTCACCTTTCTGGTGGCGGCCCCGGCCCTGGCGATTTTGCTGGCCGTCATCGTAAGCCAGGTGCGGCCCATGTACGGCAAGATGCAGGGTGCGGTAGACCTGGTCAACCGCATTGTCCAGGAGAACCTGTCCGCCATCCGTGTGGTGAAGGCCTACGTCCGCGAGGGCTACGAGGTGGAGAAGTTCAACGAGGTGAACGAGAACCTGCAATCGGTCACCGAGCAGGCTTTCCGCCGGGCCTCCCTCAATATGCCCGCCATGCAGCTGGTCATGTACGCAACCATTTTGTCCCTCCTCTGGTTTGGCGGCAAGCTCACTATCGCGGGGGGGATGCAGGTGGGCACCCTCACCGGCTTTTTAAGCTATGTACTCCTGGTGCTCAACTCCCTGATGATGATTTCTGCGGTCTTCCTCATGGTGACCCGTAGCCTGGCCTCGGTCAAGCGCATCCAGGAGGTGATGGACGAGGTGCCCGAGATCAGGGAGGAACCGGGTGTGGTGGATGAGACGGCCCGGGTGGAGCTGGGAGAGATCGTCTTCGACCGGGTGTCCTTCAAGTATCGGGCCGGGGCGAAGGAAAAGGTACTCACCGACATCTCCTTCCGCGTTGCCGCCGGGCAGACGGTGGGCATTTTAGGGGGTACCGGCTCGGCCAAATCCACGCTGGTGCAGCTCATCCCCCGGCTATACGACGTGAGCGAGGGGGCCGTCCTGGTGGACGGCAGAAACGTGAAGGAATACCCCTTGCATCACCTGCGGGATGCCGTGGCCATGGTGCTGCAGAAGAACACCCTCTTCTCAGGCACGGTCCGGGAGAACCTGCGCTGGGGCAAGGCCGACGCCGACGACGCCGAGCTGGACGCGGCCTGCGCCATCGCCTGTGTGGACGAGTTTTTCCCCCGGCTGGAGAAGGGGTACGACACCGAGCTGGGCCAGGGGGGCGTGAACCTCTCGGGCGGGCAGAAGCAGCGCCTGTGCATTGCCCGGGCCATTTTGAAAAACCCCAAGATACTCATTCTCGACGACTCCACCAGCGCGGTGGACACCGCCACCGAGGCGCGGCTGCGCCAGGGGCTGGCCCAGCGGCTGCCGGGCACCACCAAGCTCATCATCGCCCAGCGGGTCAGCTCGGTGCGCAGCGCCGACCAGATCCTGATTCTGGAGGACGGGCGGCTCGCCGCCGTGGGAGACCACGAAAGCCTGATGGCAAACAACGCCTTTTATCGGGACCTGTGCGAGTCGCAGCAGAAGGGGGCGCAGGAGTAATGGCGGGCGGAATCAATGTAAAGCGTCCCAGAGATATGAAACGCGCCCTGCGGCGGCTGGGCGGCTACCTGGGCCGCCATTGGCTGAAGCTGGCGGCAGTGGCGGTGCTGGTGCTGATCGGGGGTCTGGCCGGGGTGGCGGGCACCTATCTCCTCAAGCCGGTGGTGGACAACTATATCCTCCCCGGCGACCTGAAGGGCCTGGCGTTTATCCTGAGCGCCATGGGGGCCATGTATCTGGCGGGGGTACTGGCCACGCTGGGGTATAACCAGCTTATGGCCGGCACCGCCCAGCAGGTGGTGGCCGACGTCAGGGCCGACCTCTTCGCCCACACCCAGACCCTGCCCCTGGAGTTCTTCGACGCCCATACCCACGGCGAGCTGATGAGCCGATTCACCGGCGACATGGACACCCTGGCCGACGCCATGAACAACTCCTTCGCCGCCCTGGTCCAGAGCGCGGTGGTCTGCCTGAGCACCGTGGTCATGTTGCTGGTGCTCAGCCCCGGGCTCTCCCTCATCGTCTTCGCTTTTTTGGGCCTGATGTTCCTCTATATCCGCTGGAACGGCAGGCGCAGCCGCAGGTATTACAATGAGCAGCAGGCCCGCCTGGGGAACATCAACGGCTTTATCGAGGAGCTGGTGGACGGGCAGAAGGTGGAGAAGGTCTTCAACCACGAGGACGCCGACTACGCCGAATTCTGCGCCCGGAACGAAGCCCTGCGCGTGGCTTCCACCAAGGCTTTGGCCTACTCGGGCACCAGCGTGCCCACCGTGGTGGCCCTGTCCTATGTGAACTACGCCGTCTCCACCTGCGTGGGGGGGCTGCTTGTCCTGGCCGGGGGCATGGGGCTGGGCACACTGTCGGCCTATCTCCTCTTCGTCCGGCAGAGCGCCATGCCCATGAACCAGTTCACCCAGCAGCTGAGTATGCTCCTGGCCGCTCTGGCCGGGGCCGAGCGCATTTTTGACATGATGGATGAGGTGCCCGAGGCCGACGAGGGCCGCGTCACCCTCTGCCGGGTCCGCCCCGACGGGGCGGGCGGCTGGGCCGAGAGCGAGACCTACACCGGGCAGTTCGCCTGGAAGGTGCCGGATAAAGCGGCGGGCCACCGCTGGGTCCCCCTCCGGGGAGATGTGCGGTTCCACGACGTGGTGTTCGGCTACACCCCCCGCAAGCCCGTGCTCCGCGGCATCGACCTCATGGCCAGGCCGGGGCAGAAGGTGGCCTTTGTGGGCTCCACCGGCGCGGGGAAGACCACCATTATCAACCTCATCACCCGGTTCTACGAGCTGACCGGCGGCTCCATCACCTACGACGGGCTGGACCTGCGTGACATCCGCAAGGCCGACCTGCGCCGCAGTATGTCCATGGTCATCCAGGACACCCATCTCTTCACCGGCACCATTGCCGACAACATCCGCTACGGCCGCCTGAGCGCCACCGACGAGGATCTCCGCGCCGCGGCAAAGCTGGCCAACGCCGACTCCTTTATCCGCCGCCTGCCCGACGGGTACGATACCATGCTCTACTCCGACGGGGCCAACCTCTCCCAGGGCCAGCGGCAGCTGCTGGCCATCGCCCGGGCCGCCGTATCCTACCCGCCGGTGCTGGTGCTGGACGAGGCCACCAGCAGCATCGACACCCGCACCGAGCACCTCATCGAGCGGGGGATGGACGCCATGATGGAGGGGCGCACCGTCTTTGTCATCGCCCACCGGCTGTCCACCGTCCGCAATGCCGAGACCATTCTGGTGCTGGAGCAGGGCGAGGTCATCGAGCGGGGCAGCCACGAGGAGCTGCTGGCCCAAAGGGGCCGGTATTACCAGCTGTACACCGGCCAGTTCGAGCTGGAGTAGGAGGGAGTTGCCATGGAAAAAAGTGTGGTGCGCGAGCAGCTCTACCGGCTGGAGATCGACCGCCGCCGCAGGCTCCAGCCGCTGTTTGCCCATCTGGGGCTCACCCCCGGCCAGCCCCGGGTCCTGAGCCGCCTGCTGGAGCACGGCGGGGGCGTCACCCAGCGGGAGCTGGCGGATTCCTGCTATATGGACGCGACTACCCTCTCCCGCACGCTGGACCGGCTGGTGGAGCGGGGGCTGGTCTCCCGCAGCACCGACGGCTCCAACCGCAGGGCCAACCTCATTGCCCTCACCGACACGGGAGAACACTTGGCCCAGGAGGTGGCCGCGGGCTTTCGCCACATGGACGAGGGGCTGTGGCAGGGGTTTACCCAGCCCGAGATGGAGACCTTGCTGAAGGGCCTGGAGCGGCTGCGGGAAAATCTGAACGGTCTGGAGCACTGAGGCGGAAGCAGGATTTAAGGATAACAGGAAAAGGGGTGCGCAACATGAATCATACCGGCATAATCATTGGGATCATCGCGTTTGTGATCATCGGGGTCTTCCATCCCATCGTTATAAAATGCGAGTACTATTTTTCCGACCGGGTCTGGCCTGTTTTTCTCGTCTTAGGGCTTTTGTCGCTTGCCGGCTCCCTTTTTATTGGCAGCACCACGCTCTCGGCCGCCCTGGGGATTCTTGGTTGCACGCTTCTGTGGGCAATCCATGAATTGAAGGAGCAGAGAGATCGGGTGGAAAAAGGCTGGTTTCCCAGTAATCCCAACCGGAAGAACAGATAAATTTTGTCGCAGGCCCCGGTGTCCCGCCGGTGTAATTTCTACCGGCGCGGCCCGGGGCATAGACGCCACAGAGGAGCCGCCCGA
>JBLJBF010000236.1:0-2660 GCA_047637855.1 Pseudoflavonifractor sp.
CACCTCGTCCTCATGGCAGAGCTCGGCCTTTACGAAAGGAACGGGCTTGCCCAAAATCGTCTCTACCCGCCGCACGGCTTCCTCGCTGGAATTTACCAGATTGTCCGCTATGACAATGTCGTACCCGGCCCGTACAAGCTCAATACAGGTGTGGCTTCCGATGTATCCGGCCCCGCCGCTGACCAAAATAGACATAAGAACAGCTCCCCTCACAATGTCGTTATCCCTATTGTAAGAGGAGCCGGGCGGAAATGGAATAGACGGACCCCCGCATTATTTGCACAAAAGGGTTGAATCAGCCCGGCCGGGTCTTGCCCGACAGGACTCTTACGCTGGCTGCGTACTCGCTGGGGCTCATGCCGGTCACCTTTTTAAAGTGCCGGGAGAAGTAGTGGAGGGACTGATAGCCCAAAGCAGCTGAAATTTCGGTAAAATTGCCTGCCCCCTCGCGGATCATGTCCCTGGCCCGGAGGACGCGCAGGCGGCCCACATGCTCCATCACACCGCCGCCCGTGTAGGTGCGGAAGAGCTGCTGAAGCCTGCTGCGGCCCACAAAGTTGTCGGCGCAGATCTCGCGCAGGGTGAGCGGCCGATCCAGATGCCGGGCCAGATAGTCCTCTATAGAGCGGAAAAGGGCGGCCTTTCCCGCGTCCCCCACGGTGGCGGCGGGGGCCGAGGGCCTACCCTCTCCCCGGCGGATGAGGCGGATGAGCAGCTCCTCCAGCGCCGCCCCCAGCAGCTGCTCGCAGCCGAAGGGGGCATCCTCCCGCCGGTCCAGGGCAGTGGTCGCGGGGTCGTCCAGGGGGGTGGAGAAGGCGTGCTCCCCCTCGGTCACGATGCGCCCCAGCAGCGCCCGCTCGGCATCTCCCGTGGCGGCGAAGCGCCGGGTAAAGAAGTCCATAGCGGGGTCCCGGCAGAAAAAGCTCACCACCACCAGGTTGGGGGCCGATGCCCCCGTGGCCCGCAGGGCGTGGAACTCGCCGGGGCAGTGGAACACGATCTCCCCGCGCCCAACCGGCGGACGGCCGACTCGGTCAGCACGTCCACCTCCCCCCGGTCCACGTAGAGCAGCTCCCAGAAATCGTGCCGCTCTCCCTCGAAGTAGTAGCTGCTGGAGTGCTCGAAATAGTGCACCGTCACCACACGGTCCACCCGGATGGGGCGGGTGAGGACAATTGGCCGAAACGGCATGGCGGTCACCCCCATGTCATGTAAATTAGGCTTGCGCTATCCGTGCTGCCTGCAATGTGCTGGGTCAGGGGCCCAGCCCCCGCACAGACCCGACATCGCGTAATTCTCTTGCTGCATATTCTAATCCTTTGTCAGGCGGAAGTCAATGTTCCCGGCCGCCCCGTTGGACAGGCCCAAATATTCGCTCTGCCTTTGAACCGCTTAACGGCGAATCGGGGAAAGCCGGTCGCTTCCCTTTAATGGCGGGACTAATTCTGCCGGGTACCGCTTTCGTTTTGACGGCTACCAGCGCGTTTCTTAAAAGTAAAAGGTGACCAAATAGCGTGCTCGTGTTAGAATTATCGCAGGGAAAAGGTGAGGCGCTTGGTTGAGTGCTTTTTGAAATCCAAAATATTTCGGGCGGATTGCTGCAAAATAGGATGAGCTGGCCAGGTTCTTCCCGACCTTTGCGTATCGCCCGTCTTATTTTGTTAAATTGGAGTATCCGCTCGTATTTTGAGGAGGGAACACGATGAGGAACGGAAGGGGTTCTCCGTGGAGGAGGGGGAAAGTGCTGTGGCTTGTTCTCGCCCTGCTGCTCCTTGCGGGCGGGGCCGTTCTGGCTGCCCTTTCCCCCCCGGGGAGAATGGCGGAGGAGGGCGGCACGTGCGCGCCTCCGGAAGTCTGGCTTCCTGCCGCCATGCCCTCTGCAGGGGACGAGCTGCCCATCTTACCGCCAGTCCCTTCACCCGCTCCGACGGAGGAGGAGCAGCGGATGATGCGGGCTAAGGAGGTTCTCGGGGGGATGACCTTGGAGGAGAAGGTCTACCAGCTTTTCCTCATCACGCCCGAGCAGCTTACGGGCATTTCCAGCCCGGTGGTCTCGGCCGGTGAGATCACCCGGAAAGCCCTGGAGCAGCGCCCGGTGGGCGGCATGATCTACTTTGCGGGCAATTTAGTTGATCAGGCGCAGTGTGAGGAGATGCTGACGCGGGTCCAGAGCTTTTCCAAGCTGGGGCTCTTTTTGTCCGTGGACGAGGAGGGCGGCGCGGTGGCCCGTGTGGGGCGGAATAAGGCGATGGGCACCACCGCCTTTCCGCCTATGGGAACGGTGGGCGCGGCGGTGGAGCCGGACGCCGCTTCGACGGTGGGCAGAACCATCGGCGCAGAGCTGCGCGCGCTGGGATTCAACCTGAACTTTGCCCCTGTGGCCGATGTGAACACCAATCCCGTCAATCCCGTGATTGGCAGCCGGGCCTTCAGCAGTGACCCTGTCCGGGCGGCCGAGCTGGTGGACCAGGCTGTCCGCGGGTTCCATGAGAGCGGGATGCCCTGCGTGCTGAAACACTTCCCCGGTCACGGAGATACGGCCGGGGACTCCCATAGCGGCTATGTCTATACGGCAAAAACACTGGAAGAGGTGGAACGCACCGACTTTCTGCCCTTCCAGGCAGGAATCGCCGCAGGGGCAGACATGGTGATGGCCGGAC
>JBLJBF010000237.1:0-5075 GCA_047637855.1 Pseudoflavonifractor sp.
CGGTATCCCACCTTGCCTCCGCCCATACCCAGCTCCGACGAGGTCAGGGAGGTCATGAGCACGCCGTCCAGATAGAAACGGACGGTGTCTCCGTCGTCCGATACCCGAATGTGATAGGAATCGTTCCACTCTCCGGAGAGAGTCGTGCTGTACAGGGAGGCGGCCTTTCCGCCTTGCCACCGATATACTTGGAACGATGGGTTGGAGGAGGTCTTGCCCATGTCGATCCGGGCATGGCAGAAGTTGTCGTCGTTTTGATACCGGAAGATAAGACCCGCGCTGATACCGGACCCCATTCGCGTATTGTCGGTGATCCGGATCTGGCTCTCCACAGTGTAGCCGCTCCAGCTGGTCTGCCCTGCGGTAACAATGGGGGCCTCGTCCGCCTTGGAGACGTCCATGACCAGCGCGCCGCCCGTTACGGCCATGCTGCCGCTCTTGCCACTCAGGGCATAACGGCCCTCGACCTCCTCGGAGAAATTGTCGCTGAGCAGGACCTCCGCCTGGAAGAAGGAGAGGGCGACCTGCCGCTCAACCAGCTTATGTTCTCCGTCCAGCACGGACACCCGGAAGGTATAGATCTGAGCGGGTGTAGCTTCGTTCACCGTGACCGGGAAACGGTAAGCGGCGCTCTGCCCCGGCTCCACCTGGAAGGACAGCCCATCCGGAACAGAGAGCCCGGCGGGCAGGTCTTCCACCTTCACGGTCAGTGTCTTCGCGGCGGAATAGGTGCTGGAGGCCGAAATCTCCACCTGGCCCCGGTTGTCGAAACGGTTGAGTGTCAGGCTGGCGGTGTCCACCGAGGCCACGACCATCTCCTGGGCACCGCCACCCGACGAGGTGTGGGCCATTACCGGCGCGGAGAAGGCTGACTGGGTATCTCCGTTATGGGAGGCGACGGCAAAGTAGCAGTCGCACTCCGGGTTCAGGCCTGGGACGGTAAGCTGCGCCGCCTCGGCGCGGTGAAAGAACAGGCTTTGCTCCAGACTGTCGGGGGAGGGGCCGTACCGAACGGTATAGCCCGTGGCCTTCCAGACCGGGTCGATGGTGAGGCTGACGGTGTGCTCGCCCGCCGCTGCGCCCCTTACTATGGGCACGGCACGGGCCTCATCGGCCCCCTCCACAGTGACAGCAACCTCTTGGCTCCAGGCACTGGGCACGCCGCCGGCGAGGCTGCGCAGCCGGTAGTAATAGGTCTGCCTGCCGGTGAGGCCGGAAATTTTTACCCCGCCCTGGGTGCCGAATGGGACAATATGTGAATAGCTGCCGCTGGAGGTGCCGCATTCCAGCTCGTAGGTGTCGTTCTGGGCCTTGACGGAGTAGCCCACGAAGAAGGCGCCCTCCACCGGCTCGGTATGCCAGATGATGGGGGGAAGGGCGTTGTAAGCGCCGTCCAGCTCGACCCGGACAGGAGCGGAGGCCGGCCCCATGCCTATAGCGTTGCCGGCGGCTATTGTAAAGGAGTAGGTGCCGCCCGCGGTCAGCCCCGTGAAGTCCGCGTAGCGGTTCATCTGCGCAGTGACGGTGGTGGTCGTCCCGTCTTCGGAGGTGGCGGTGACAATGTAGCGCTCGGCACTGGGCGCCGTTTCGAAGAGCACCCGGGCGTTGGTCCCGGCGGTGATGACATTCGTGACGACGGGTGCTGAGGAGGGGGCAAGGAGATATTGAAAGGTCTCAGCCACCTCATAGCCAAGAGAATCCACCACTGTGGCGCGGATCGCGCCGACCCCGCCGGACGGGATGTCCGTCAGCACGGCGCAGACAATACGCACGCTGCCGTCTGGCTGCAGATTGGGCAGTTCCTCCAGCCCTGAGGTAAAGATCACCCCCGCCCGGTCAAGAGCCTCCCATTTAACCAGAGCGCCCCGGAGAGGATAGGCGGGCAGGTCCACTGCCAGATCCTTGATCTGGGTCTCGATCAGGGCCAGAGCCGTGGCACCCGCAGTCCCGGTGTCGCCCGAGACGTTGACGGTGAGACGTTTCACCGGCGAGGAGGCCTTGCGCAGCGCCTCAAAGCCGATCTTTTTGTCGCCCCAGACGGTGGTGACGCCCCATACCCGGTTCTGACCCAGGGGGGTGCCGCCGTAGTTGGAGCGATAGTCGTTGAGGGTCCAGATGGCCGCCCCGAAGACATAGGGCAGGTCCCCCCATGCGTCCAGGATGGCCTGGGGACGGATGACCGCCGTGTCCGGCACCTCGGAGGTCTGGCCGTTGCCGTACTCGGAGATGAAGATGGCCTTGTCGGGATAAGTGTTGTGGACCCGCAGGACATTGTCCCGGAACCCGCCGTAGAAATTGCAGCAGATAAAATCAGAGTAGTAGACCGAATCGCCCTGGGGGTTATCCGGGTTGTTGGGGTTCTGGGCCGAGAGGCTCACCTCGGTCACCAGACGGGAGGGGTCGAGGTCCTTGAGGAATGGGACCATATACCGCGCGTAGTCCTTGGTGGCCTGGTTTCCGCCGCTCATCTCGTTGCCGATGGACCAGGCGAAGATGGCGGGGTGGTTGAAGTCCCGCTCGATCATCTCCCGGTACCAGCCCTCGGACTTGTAGGCGCCGTCGCTGTTCTTGCCCGGAGGGCCGCCCCAGACATTGCTCTCGCAGATAAGGAGGAAACCCACCTCGTCGCAGTAATTTAGCAGATTCTTCGACATGGGGATATGGCTGAGGCGGGCGCAGTTCATGCCCATGGATTTCATGTAATCGACGTCACGCATGATGACGTAGTCCGGCTCGGTCTGCCCGTTGACCCGGTCGTCCCAGACCCGGTCCGCGCCCGTCAGACGGACCTGCTCACCGTTTATATAAAATTTGGCGTCCCTGATTTCAATCTTGCGGATGCCGACGTTGTCCTGAACGTGGTGGACGGGGTCGTCCCCGTCGTACAGCCAGGTCTCCACGGTGTATAGGTTGGGGTCGTCGAAGTGCCAGAGCTTTACATCCGCCAGATCCACCGTGGCGGTAAACCGCTGGTCGGGGTTTCCAGAGGAGGGAAGGACGGTGACGGGAGTGCGCACCTCGCCCGCGGGATTCCCGGTTGCCCTGTCGTAGACCCGGCTGACCACGGTGTACGTCTTATTTACAGAGGCCCGGTTGTCGATCCTGTACTCGATGGAGAGACGGGCCGTGCCGTCTTCCAGGTCGGGCGTGGAGATGATGTGCTGCCACTCCAGCCTGGAGGGGTTGTTCACCCGCAGCAGCGCGCCGCCCGAGATGCCGCCCCACTTCCACCAGGCGCCCACGCTGTAGGAGTTGTCCACCAAAATGGTGATGGTGTTCTCCTGGCCGCCAAAGTTGAGAAACTGGTCCACACGCAGCTGAAAGGTGGTGTACCCGCCGCTGTGGGTCCCGGCGGGCTGGCCGTTGACCCAGACCTTGCAGTCGTGGTAGACCGCCGTCAGGTCCAGATAGACGGGGTACCCGGCATATTCTTCCGGCACCTGGAAGGTGCGGTGATACCAGGCCTGGCCCGTATAGTTGGCGTATGCGTTCTCAAGGTCCCAGCTGCCGGGGACCGCGAGGGTGTCCCAGCCGGCTGTATCGGTCAGCTTGTACCACTCGGCCCGCTCGCCGCTGCGTGCGCTGTCGGTCTTGAATTGCCAGGGGCCGTTGAGGGAGAGGACCGCCTCGCCCCCCGCCTCCGCCAGAAGGGGGAGTGTGTTGAGGTCCTTTACCGTCTGGAACGCCAGGGTCAGCGGCTCCTCCGCCGGGGCGTTGCCCAGCACGTCGTGCACATTGCTGACCGCCACATGGTAGGTAGTGTTGGCAGACAACGCCTCCTTCGGCGTGAGGATAACGGTGCGGCCTGAGGCGTCCGCGGCCGAGAGGGCCGCCGTGGCCTCTACCGGGTCGCCGCCGCACAGAAGCCTGATCGTCTCATCGCTCACGGTATCCGGCCGCAGGGGCGCGTCAAAGAGGAGTGCGATAGGCTCGTCGGTCCCCACGTTTACGGTCTTCTGTAACCGCCCGGTCAGCGGCCGGGCGGGCACATCCACCGTAAAGGAGACGCTTGCCGGAGTGCCCTCCAGCCCCTTATAGCTGTAGGGCGTGGCGGTGACGGTGTAGGCTCCGTTGGTCAGGAAAAGCGCATGGGAAAAGGTCCCGTCGGGATCCGGCGTGAGCGTGACGGGGTCTTTGCCGTTTACCTTCAGCTCCACTCGGCTTGTAACCTTGTTCGCCGTGCCCGTCACGGTCAGGGGCATCCCGGTCACCGCCTGGTCCGCCGTGGGCGCGCTCAGAGTGGCCTGGGGTGACGGGAGCTCGCAGACGGTCAAATCGTCGAAGGCGGTGGTGCAGTCATAGGTGCGGAAACCCACGGTGCCAGTCAGGATAGGGGCCGTGGTGTCCTCATAGCTGAGGATCAGCCTGCCGTCGATATAGCAGCGGAAGTAGTTCCCCTCCGCGACTACCGTCATCACATAGTCCCGGTCCTTCTCCCAGAGAAAAGGGGCCTTTATCAGCAGTGTGCTGCCATTGCTCCACCTGCGTAGCTCCACGCTCCCCGTAGTGGAGTCCAGCCGAAGATGATAGAACTGCGTGAAGTTCACATAGCGGAAGACGATGCCGGCACTGGCACCTTGCGCCTTCGCGTTGAAGCCCACCGTGCTGGTGTTCATCACCGCACTCACCACATAGTCATTTTTGCTCAAACCGCCTGCGGCGATCAGCTGACCGTCGTGGTTCGGACTGACGCCCACCAGACGGTGTCCTTCCCCGGACGGCTGGACCGAGTAGTTTGTGTTTGTGGTCCAGCCGCTCAGCAGAGTCCCGCCCTCAAAGTCGTTTTCATAAATTACATCCCCTGCAGAGAGAGGACTGATAGATTTCTCTGCCGCCGCAGGTGGTCCTTCAGCCACTAGATAGGAGAATGACAGACAAAATGCCAGAAATGCGCTTAATAGCCGTTTTGATGCAGTTCTCATGTTGATCTCCTTTCCTTGTCGGACAGAAATGTGCGCAGCCCTTCACAAATATCGAATATGCAACTATATCCTGTTTTCAGCTTTTCGCGGGCGGGGCACCTCTCGTTCTTATCCCTTCACCGCGCCGGCCGTGAGGCCCTGGATGAAGTAGCG
>JBLJBF010000238.1:0-2183 GCA_047637855.1 Pseudoflavonifractor sp.
CTATCCTTCCCTCCGAGGCTTTCGGCTGGGCGGTTTTTAACAGATGATTCCGGGGATATCCCGCCCGGGGGGTCAGCCCTGGGGGCGGTCGCAATTCCGCACGGCAGGCATGGCAAGGGCCAGGAAACCGCAGCCGATGGTGACGGCCCCGGCCACGAGGAACCAGAAGGAAGGGCCGGTGTAATCGCCCAGCAGAGCGGTGGCTGTCAGCCCCACGGGGGAGGCCAGGCTCATGATTGCCCCCGAGAGACCCAGCACCCGGCCCAGATATTCGGGCTGCACTTTCTGCTGGATGAGGGCCATGAAAAGTGAGTTGAAGAAGGGGGCAGAGAGGCCCATCAGCGCCGAGAGACCGGCAAAGACCCAGAAGCCGCTGGGAGGCAGCAGGCCCGAGATCAGCAGCAGCGCCCCCAGCAGCATGATGGAGGCGGTCATGGCGACCATCTTGTCCTTGGTGCCGCCCCAGATGCCTAAGATCACCGACCCGGACAGCATCCCGGCGGAAAACAGGGTCTCCACTATGGCGGCCGAAGAGGGGTCGCCCCCAAAGTAGCCCATGCTCATCAGCGGGAAGAGGGCGGCAACGGGCATGAAGGCCAACGAGAAGAGGGCGCAGATAAGGCACAGCTCCCACAGCCAGCGGTGGGAGCGCAGAATACGAAAGCCCTCCTTCGTGTCCTGCCAGACCCGCAGCTTCTGCTTTTCCTCGCCCACCCGCAGCACGGGCAGCTTGGCGGCCAGAAGGCCCAGCACGGCAAAGACCGCCCCCAGAGTGTCCAGCAGCAGGATCCAGTGCAGGGGGACTGTCGCGTACAGTGTGGCGGCCAGGGCGGGGGAGAGGAGCATGGACACGGTCTGGATGCCCTGGCTCCAGCCCGCGCATTTGGCCAGGGCCTCGGGGGGAGCCAGCAGGGGGGTCACAGCCTGAATGCAGGGGGAGTGGAACGCCGCGCCCACGCTGCGCAGCAGCAAAACCGCCAGAATAGGAACCACCGTCAGCGTTCCCTGGGCGGCGAGGGCCACCAGCGCCAGGGAGACCACACCGATGGACAGGTCGGATACCGCCATAATGATCCGCCGGTCAAAGCGGTCGGCAAAGGCGCCGGTGAAGGGGGAGAGCAGACCCTGGGGCAGCATGGCGGCGATCATGGACAGGGAGAGCACCGCTGTGGAGCCTGTCTTCTCAGTCAGATACCAGATGAGGGCGTACTGCGAGATAAAGCTGGAGAGAATGGACAGTGCCTGCCCCACCCAGAGGGTAAGAAATTTACGCTTCCAATGTTCTATCAAAATATTCCTCCTATGTACTGTGTAGGATGAGGGCCAGCAGGTGCGGGACGAGAGGTTTTTTCGCCCATCGGGAAAGGTATCATAGCACGAGCCGCAGCCGAGGTCAAGGATAATCGCATGAAAAATCTCCAAACCTGAAAGGTTTGGAGATTTTTCATGCAGAAAAGAGTACTGTTACCAGGTGACGCCCAGATTGGGGCGGTTTTTCAGGTCGATGATATCCTTCGCGTCGTAGAACTTGAGGTAGCGCTCCCGCTCCTTGCCGCTGCGCAGGGTGGTGCCGTCGGGGTGGAGCCGGTCGCAGATGACGGCCGAGATGTCGGTCTTGATCTTGGAGTAGGACTCCACGCCCACCGACGCGAAGATGCGGAATCCCTGGGCCTGAAGCCAGCGGAACTGGGGGCCGGTCTGGGTCACGTCGTTGTCGCCGTCGGGCCGGCCGCCGTGGGGGTAGAAGAGGATCTGGGTGGGGCCGACCAGTGTGCCCACCTCCTCAGCCCAGCGCAGGGTGTCGCGTTTCATGCGGGCGTCGGCCTTCTCGCCGGTGGCGGCCAGGCGGATGTGGCCCCAGGTGTGGGAGCCAAAGGTCCAGCCGGTCTCCTTCAGGCGGGCGATGATGGGCTTGACCGCGTCGATCTCGCTCTGACGCTTGGCGTCAAAGGCGGGGCGGGCGGGATCGTCGGCCTTGATGTCAATGTTGTTCTGGGTGCGGTAACCCAAAATGCCCTGAAAGCCCGTCAGAGAAAAGATACCCTTGGCCCCGTTAAGGGAAAAGTCGGGGTGCTGCCGGACGAATTTGTCCAGAATGGTGGTGGCGTCCAGGTCCTGGGTGATGACCTCCTCGCCGGTGAAGGGATTTTTGCCGTAAGCCCAGAGGTCTCCGTCCTCCCCGA
>JBLJBF010000239.1:0-22254 GCA_047637855.1 Pseudoflavonifractor sp.
CCTTGTGATATCTCCCACATTAACCTATGTATTTTGAAGTGCGAAAATGCCGTAACGGTAAGATCGGGGCTGAAGGGGTGACCGCTGCGCATCCCCATGTCGGAGCAAAATATAAAGAGCGAAGCATGCTTCGCTCTTTATATGCGCCCGGTAAAGCCCTCGGGGCATCATCCCTTTTGACCATTTCCATACAAAGCACGGCTTGGCAATCCGATCTTGAGGACTGCATCCGCGCCTTTCGGAAAAGATCAGGGCTTTATGATGACCAAGGAGGCTTTCGCATACCTCACAAACCCCGTGCGGTATACAAACGCGTCGGAAGCTCCATGATTGGTGGTTTGAAACGCGCCCGGCGTAACCGGAAAATTGCTTGAGCTGGTAAAGCCGCCGACATAAACGCTGCCTTCCGCGCCGGTGGCAACGCCGTTGCCGGAGCTTGCATTATCGCCGCCTATAAAGCTTGAAGCAAGAAAAGAGGTTCCGTCATCCGCTACGACCGTTAGGAAAGCGGCCGAGGTGGAAGATCCCGGCATGGCGGAGGGCTTTACCAAGGGAGTTGTCGGGAAATCGGGTGAATACGTTTGGCCGGTTACGCACGCGTAGCCGCCGGAGTTGAGCGCGATTGCGTTCCCCACATCCTGGTTAGCCCCGCCTAAAAAGGTGCTGTAGAACATTGCGGAGCCGTCGGCCGACAGCATGAACACAAAAGCGTCCTGAAGGCCGCCAAAGGTGCTTTGCGCCGCGCCGGCGCTGACGGGAAAGTTGGTTGACCATGTCCAGCCTGTCGCGTAAGCATTTCCAAGCCCGTCCACGCAGATACCTAAGCCTCTTTCGGGGCCGCTGCCTCCCACAAAGGTGGAATAAACGAGGCTTGAACCGTTCGTCGAAAGCTTGGTGATAAACACATCAAAATTTCCCTGTAGGGTTGTCTGGAACGCGCCGGGCGTCACGGGGAAGTCGGCGGAGTTGGTTTGTCCCGTGGCGTATGCGAAGCCGGCCGCGTCAATCGCTATGGCGAAAATAATGGATTGGCTGCTGCCGCCAAGATAGGTGGAGTAGTGAAGCGACGCGCCGTCCGCCGAGAGCTTTGTGATAAAGCCGTCGGACCCGACGGTAGACGTTTGAAACGCCCCCACTGTGATGGGAAAGTTCATCGATTTCGTGTCGCCGCCCACATAAGCGGAGCCGGCCGCGTCCACCCGAATGGAATAACCGGTGTCCTCCCCGCTGCCGCCAAGGTAGGTGGAATACACAAGGCTCGCGCCGTCGGGCGCAAGCTTGGTGATATAGACGTCGTGCAAGCCCCCCAAACTCGTTTGAAACGCGCCCGGCGTAACGGGGAAATCCGAACAACGGGTTCTCCCGGTAACGTAGGCGTGTCCGGCGTCGTCTACCGCGACAGAATAGCCGTCCGTATCGTCCGTAGTCCCCCCAAGATAGGTGGAATAGACAAGCTGGCTGCCGTCCGCGCTGAATTTTGTAACAAACGCGGCGCTGCTGCCGGAGAGCGTGGTTTGAAAGGCTCCCGGCGTGATGGGAAAATCCGCCGACTCCGTATGGCCGACAACATAGGCGCAGCCCGCGGCATCCGCCGCTATGGCGAAGCCTTCGTCAATGCTGTTTCCTCCCAAAAGCGTCGAGTAGGGCAGCAGTGGGTCGATAATCAGCTCCCACACGGGGTCGTAGCCTTCGCCGAGTGAAAAACCGTAGGAAAACGCGCCGTCCAGGCGGTAACTGCAAGGAATTTCCACGCGCCGACCGTCGATCATCTGATAAGCGACCGGGGCTTCCTCGCGCACCTCGCCGTATGGGTGGGAAAGCACAAGGCTGCCGTCGTCGCCGACGGACAAGCTTTCCGCACCCTCACAGGTGAGCCGTATGACATCGGGATTCACTCCGGGCGCGAGGTGCCAGTCAAGCTTGACTCCCGTTTCCGTGTGCCGCATGGAAAGGCTGACGCCTTCCCAAATGTCGTTGTAGCGCAGTCCCCCATAGGCGGGGAGGTTGGTTTTCCAATGATCCGGATCGTTTCCTATAAAATAATGCAGCTTTCCCCCGTGCGGTTCGGTACCCTGTACCGACAGGTCAGGGTTTGCGTCCGCAAACTCCATCGAAAACGCTACGCCCTGCGGCCTGTCCGCTTCATCCGTGGCAAGCTCCATCGCATGGACGACGCGCGACTTCATAAAATAAAACCGGGTATGCGCCGCGGAGGACGCAAAGAGCGCCTCTTGCGCATATTGCCCGAGGTTTGGGACAAAGAAAGCCGGGGCTTTCACGACGCCCTCCTGTATTTGGGTTTTCATATTCGATCTCCTTTTATAAAAGGCGCTGATGCGATCCCAGGCTTTTGCAATACGCCGCATCGCAGGAGCGCCCCAAAAATTTAACTATATTCCCCTTTCTTATTATATGACAAAGAGGTTCGTCTGTGATGTGGACGGCATCTGCCTGCGCCGCAATCGGGGTGGAGAATATGAGAACGTGGCTGTGGCACATTTCATCACTTTTTTAAAGTGATGAAATGTGATTTTCCTACACGCGAAAGGGGACCCTGACGGTCCCCTTTCACACGATCCCCCCTCCGATTCCTTCAGATTGAGGGTTTATCGCCAATAGGACCAGGACCCGTGGGAGAATATCTTCCACGGGTCCTGGTTTTCACATTTTTATTCACCCAACAGGGGATAAAGACCTGCTCCATCTGCGCCCGGGTGGCGGTGGCTGCGGGGTTAAAGAGCCGTTATCCCCGGAGATAACACCGGCCTTCCCCTACAGCGGCCGGATTTTTTCTGCCAGCTTATACCCATGAGGTGGATTGGAGGAAATCGCCATCCCCCCTTTCATCCTTTCCTAGCTGCCCGTGGACTGTTTCCTCCTGCCCGGTCAGCGGCGATTGCGTCCAGAAAAGGGGTCGCAGCGCAGCGCGCCATCTCATACCACCCACAGCTCCATTTTGTAAGTATTTCCGTCTTGCAGTATCCGCCGCTGACCAATATCAATGCTGTTGTAGTTCCCGGCTTTTGCGTCCTGTGGGCCGATGGGTGACATAATTCCATCATACAGCACGTCGACAGACACTTCTACGGTCCAAAACTTACCGTCTTCGTCCCATTCCACCTTCGGTGGTCCCATGATGTAATCAACCACTGTGAAGGTGCGGTTTTCATCGGGCACCTTCATCTCGTCCATGAGTTGGGTCAGCAGGATGCCTGCAACTTCTTGAATGTCCGGATTGGAGTCTTCGGAGATGAGTTGGTACGGTCCTCTCGCTGCATCCATGACTGTGCGAAGCTCCCCTGCCGCAGAAGAAGGAGCGGCGGAAGACCGGGAGGACGGTGTGGCATCAGGGGTGGGCTTCACGCCGAATCCGGCGGTACAGCCCATACTTGTGCTCAGGATACCGCAGAGCATGATAAGGAATAGGGAGCGTGTCTTCCAGCGCTTCATTTTATAAATCACTCCTTGTTCCGCGCGGATTCCTATAGGAACCTATCTTCATTTGGGCTTGCTGCGCCCTTTGGCTCTCTTTCGCTCCGTTTACAATGGTAAATGTGCCTGTAGAATTTCTCGGCGCAGCCATTGTGTGATCGGCTGCAAAACTCATACGGTCAGTTGGAATCTCAGCTTCTCTACTATTGTAATCAATCCACGTCCATTCGTAAATAGCCGATTGACAGCAATGGTCCTTTCCTTGCAGATACAAGCCCTTCCACCCGAGCCGCTGCCTTGTTATTGACAAGGGCAGGCGCTCCCGCGATATAACATGGAGCGCTCCGCAGACAGCAGGCATATGTGTAAAGCACCAAATAATTGACTAGTCATATATTAATATTGCTGAAAATATACAAAATTGTTGACTTGTTAGTATCGTAGTGCTAGGATAAGGTTGACCAGTCAAGTATATTTTATATAATCGGCGACCAAACAGCAAAGGAGAACTCCATTGAATAAGCACGGTTCGACTAAAATTGGCAAGTACATTTCAATCCTTCACCGGCAGGAGCAAAAATACGTCTCCACCTGTATGAAGGAATATGGCCTGGCGTCGCCCAGCTACAGCTTTTTGAGCTACCTGGCGGATAACGAAGGGATCTCCCAGCGGGAGCTCTGCTCTATTCTGGTGGTTGACGACGCACTGGCCAGCCGCACCATGAAGGACCTGGAACGGCAGGGCTATATTATCCGCAAAAGAAGCGACACGGATTCCCGCTCCTACTTACTCTACCTGACCGACAAGGCGAAGGATCTGGTTCCCAAGCTGGTGGAGAACTACGAGAGCTGGTGGGAGACGGGCCTGGCCAAGCTGAAGCCCGAGGAGCAAATCCTGCTCGCCGAACAGCTGCGCATCATGGCACAAACGATCGTGGCGCTTCAAGCGCCCGAGGTAGGCTCGGAGACAATAAGCTAGATACCGCATATCTGGCAGACATAACTGAAATCGATACGAAAAAGAGCTGGTCTATGTGGCAGCTCTGGGTTTCTATACCCTTTTACACCATATGTACAAAATTTACGGCTTTATAAGTCGTAGTGACAACGGAGGGTTACGATGTCAAAGGTATGCTGGGAGGACTTCAACGTCTTTGCCGTGAACACCGAGTCTATGCGCAATTTGGCACTGCCCTACGCCGACATTGACTGTGCGCTTGGCCGGGAGGAGAGCCCTTATAAGCGGAGCTTGAACGGCACATGGAAATTTCACCACCAGTACAGCCCCAAGACGCTCCCGGCGGGCATTGAGGCGGTAAATTATGACGACAGCGGCTGGGACGACATGACGGTCCCCTCCCTTTGGCAGTTGAAGGGATACTCCAAGCCGGTCTATTTATCGGCAGGCTTTCCAAGCGCTGTCGGCACAGAATATGAAACGCTGCCCGAGATTGACGACACGAAAAATGAGGCGGGCGTTTACCGGCGCACCTTCCGGCTTGAGAGAGGCTGGCTGAATCGCACGGTTTTCCTGCGGTGCGGCGGAGTAAAATCCGCCCTGCTCCTCTACTGCAACGGGCAGAAGGTGGGCTACTCACAGGGCTCGATGACTGGGGTAGAGTTCTGCCTGTCGCCCTACCTCCGCGAGGGCGAAAACCAGCTTACGGCGGTGGTATACCGGTACTCTGACGGCACCTATTTTGAAGACCAGGATATGTGGTTCCTGTCCGGCATCTTCCGTGAAATCTACTTAGTCGCCGAGCCCAGGAGCGGCCTGGAGGATTTCTACCTGGACACAAAGCTGGACGACCGGTTTCGAGACGCCTCCGGCGTACTGAAGCTCACCCTGAAAAATCGCGCGGAGCGGGAGGCCTTGGTCCGTGTGCGGGCCTATCTGCTGTACAAAGAGAAGAAAATAGAGCTGGGAGAGGTGGAGCGGCGACTTTCTCCCAATCGCGTTCAGAATGTGGAACTCCCGGTGCACATAGAGGACGTCGTCCTCTGGAGCGCGGAAAAGCCCAACCTCTATCATCTGGTGCTGGAGGTTGACAGTGACGGCAGCGTCGAGTATAAAACGGTCCGCCACGGATTCCGCCGAGTCGAAATTGTGAATGGCATCTTCAAGATCAACGGCCAACCGGTTAAGCTCAAGGGCACCAACCGGCATGATTTTTGCTCTGAGAGCGGATGGGCTGTCCCATATGACACGCTTGTGGAAGACGTCCGCCTGATGAAGCGCAGCAACATCAACGCGGTGCGTACCAGCCACTATCCGAACGACCCGAGGTTTTATGAGCTGTGTGACGAGTACGGCCTTTATGTGATGAGCGAAGCGGATATTGAAACCCACGGCGTCTCCGGGATGTACATTTTCCGGGGTACGCCGGGGGCACCGCAAAAGCCCCGGCCGTCTTTCCCGGGCGACCGTGAGGATCTTCTGCCGGCGCTGTTTGACCGCCTCCACCGCATGATTCAACAATACCGCAGCCACGCCTGCATTTGCATCTGGTCTCTGGGCAACGAAGCCGGCGCGGGGGACGACTTTCTTCGGATGCACGAATACGTCCGTATGCTGGACCCTACGCGGCCTATCCACTACGCGGGGGATCAGCGCGTCGGCTGCAGTGACTTCTATGTCCGCTATTACCTGCCTGCCGAGGGCCTGGATTTGCTGGCCGGGGGAGTGGATGTAAAGCCCGGAGATATCGACCTTTCACAGGTGCCTGACTCGCCGCTGGCAAGCACCTCATCCATGTTTAGCATCAAGGCGTCGGTTGTGGAGGGCCGCCCCATTATTCTGGGCGAATACGCCCACGCAATGCAAAACAGCCTAGGAAACTTCAAGGAGTATTGGGACGTTATTCGTGCCCACGAGAATATCGCCGGCGCATTCATATGGGACTTTGTGGACCAGTCCATCCATGTGCGGGGGCCGGACGGCGACAGATGGCTGTACGGGGGCGATTTTGGGGAGGATGAATCCGATTACTATTTCTGCGCCAACGGTGTCGTTGCCGGAGATCGGTCCCCCCACCCCAGCCTGTACGAGGTGAAACGGATTCATCAGGACGCGGCTTTTTCCCTCTCCGAGGGGGCCGATCTTCTAAAGGTGCGAAACCTGGCCTATTTTACAAACCTGAACGAGTACACCCTTACTTGGGCGCTGCTGGTGGACGGGGACATCCGGGCGCAGGGGATAGTAGAGGTCCCCGATATCCCCCCCCAGACAGAGCGAGAGCTGGACCTGCCGCTGAGCGGTCACCCGATCCCGCGGGAGAGCGAGGTTTTTCTCAATGTGGCGTTCTTAACCAAGGCACACACGCCCTGGGCCAAAGCCGGGTACTGCATTGCGGCGCAGCAGCTGCGGGTGCAGGGGGCAGCGGTGCGGCCACAGAGCTCAAGCGTCTGTGCCGACCCGCTTCGCGTGCTGGAGCTGAGTGGGGATATTATGATCGACAATGCGAATATCAAAGTCCTCATCAACAGGGAGAGCGGCCTTCTCCATTCACTCGCAATCAAAGAGACCCAGATCTTCACCGCGCCGGTGCGTCCGAACTATTACCGAGCGATGACGGACAATGACCGGGGTATGGCTAACTTCAACCCCAAAACCGCGCGGGTGATTGTCGAAGGGCATCCGCTCAAGCGGGTCAGTGAGCAGTTGAAGCTGGTGTCCTGCCACGTCGAGACGCATCCGGAGGCGGTCCTGGTCACAAGCGAATATCTGCACGAGCTGTTTGAGGAACCCATAATCCTGCAATACCGAATTGAGGCAAGCGGCGCGATAGAAATGACCCATACGGCAACGCCGGCCCAGCAGCTTTTCCGCGTTGGCCTGATCACCGACATATCTAAGGCGCTGGGAACCGTGGAGTGGTATGGACGGGGACCGCATGAAAACTACTGCGACCGTTGCCAGGGCGCCGATATTGGAAGATACCGAATGCCGGTGGAGGCCCTGGGACATGACTATATGCGCCCGCAGGAAAACGGAAATCGCGGGGATGTGCGGTGGCTCTCTCTTTATGACCGCGGGGGGCAGGGATTCACCGTCCGGGATCTGACCGGCGACGGCATGGGCTTTTCGGTACATCCGTATACGCAGGACGACCTGGACGATGCGGAGCACATCCATGAGCTGCCCACACGAGATGCCCATACCCTGCAGGTGGACGCCGTCCAGTGCGGCGTCGGCGGGGATATCCCCGGACAGGCTATTCTAAAGAAAAAGTACCAGGTGCCCGCCCACAAGACCTACACGCAAAAAGTGCGGATTTTCAGATAACAGCGGGGATGCCCGCACCGTGCAAAGAGACAGCCTGAACAATCAGATGGGAACAAGGGGTATGTTATGGATTACGAAACGACCTTATTACAGGTGGAGGACATTTCCAAACGCTTTGGGATTACCGTGGCATTGGATAAGGTCTCCTTTCGTCTTGGCAAAGGTGAAATTCTTGGCCTGATCGGTGAGAATGGCAGCGGAAAATCCACGATGTCCTCCATTATTTCCGGGATGCTGAGCGCGGACAGCGGTAAAATGCTGTTTGACGGACAGCCCTGGGCACCCGGGACAATGGTGAACGCCCTCAGAAGCGGCGTGGGGATGGTCGTACAGGAGTCCGGCACCGTCCGTGGGGTCACGGCGGCGGAAAACATTTTTCTGGGGGATTACAAACGGTTCAAAAAGGGCCTTTTTATTGACCGGAAAGCAATGTATGCGGCTGCGCAGCAGGCGCTCGACGCCATTGGCTGTGACACCATTTCCCCCGACACGCCGACCAACCGGCTGGATATGCAGGACCGCAAGCTGCTGGAGATCGCCCGCGTCATGTACTACAAGCCCCGAGTGCTCATTATTGATGAGACCACCACAGTGCTGGCACACAGCGGACGCGAATTGCTGTACAGGCTGATGCGCAGCCAGGCTGAATCGGGCAATGCTGTGGTGTTCATCTCTCACGATCTGCCTGAAATGATGGAGCACTGCGACAGGCTGATTGTGCTGCGCGACGGGGTTTTTGCGGGCGAACTGCGGAAGGAAGCATACAGCGAAGAAAAAATCAAGCAGATGATGGTGGGCCGAGAGTTGAAGGGGGCCTACTACCGTACCGACAGCGACCCCTATGATGACGAGGTCGTGCTGAAGGCGGATTGCATCACCACGCTAAAGGAGCTGCTCTGCTTTTCCCTTGAATTGCACAAGGGGGAGATCTTGGGCATAGGAGGCCTTTCCCATTGCGGGATGCACACGCTGGGGCGGTCCCTCTACGGGCTGGAGAAGGTGCTGGACGGCGAGGTGCGGGTGGCGAAGGATGGGCAGAGGGTGAGCAGCCCAAAGACGGCCTTCCGTGCCGGACTTGGATATATCGCTAAAAACCGGGACAGGGAATCCCTTGAGGCCAACGCCTCTATCCGCGACAACATCTCGAGCAGCGGCTATACACTCAATCAAATCCTGGGGCCGCTCATCTCCTTCAAAAGGGAAAACGCCTATGTGCAAAATCAGATAGATGGGCTCAGAATCAAGAGCACCGGTCAACACCAGCCCGTGCGCTATCTCTCGGGCGGCAACAAGCAGAAGGTAGTGTTCGGCAAATGGATCGCCTGCGGCGCAAGCATTCTCATCATGGACTGCCCCACCCGCGGCGTGGATGTGGGGGTGAAGGCCGCCATGTATCAGCTGATCTACGACATGAAGCGGCAGGGGAAATCCATCGTGATCATCAGCGAGGAGCTGCAGGAGCTGATGGGAATGTGCGACCGCCTGCTGATCATGAAGGACGGTCAGGTCAGCGGAGAGTTCATGCGCGCCGATGGCTTTAACGAAAACACGCTTATTGAATGTATGATTTAGTCAATTTGTAGAGAGACGCGGGAGGCATTATGAATCTTGCAATCCAGAGAATGAAGCTCAGCCGCTGGCCCAAGCTGCTTTTCCCCAGCATCATCTTGCTGGGAATGGTTCTGCTTTTCGGTGTGTTGACCGGGGGGGCGTTTTTATCCGCGGACAGCATCAAGGGGATTATCGACCAGGCCCTTATCGTAGCCACGGCGTCAACCGGGGCGGCCTTTGTCTATGGCACGGGCAATCTCGACGTCTCGCTGGGGGCGGCGGCGGCGTTGGCGGCCACTTTGGGCGGGAAGGTCTATCAGATAACCGGTTCTCTGCCCCTCATGCTGGCAGTGTGTCTGCTCTCCGGCCTTGCCTTTATGGCCTGCAACTCGCTGCTGGGCACGCGGCTGAACATCCCGATCATCGTGATGTCTGTGGTCATGATGCAGATTTTTTCGGCCCTGCAGCTGGAACTATTAGGGGCGAACGACATCCAGATCCCATATAAGGTAACTTCGGCGCTGGAATCGGCCAATTTCCGGCTGATCGCGTTCCTTGCCTACTTTGTGCTCTGCTTTGTGTTGTTTCACTATACGCGGATCGGCCGCTCCATCCGTTTCGTCGGCGGCAACCCGGAGTGTGCCAGGCAGACCGGAATTATGCGCAGCAAATATGTGATGGTCGGCTTTTTGATTGCGGGGATCGGGCTGGGGCTTTCGGCGATGTTTATTATCGTGCGCTCGGGCAGTGTCGGCGCGACCACGGCGACGTCTCTGGGTATGGATACGATGCTGGCAACGGTTCTGGGGGGCATGTCCATCACCGGCGGACATACCAGCAAAAGCTACGCGGGGCTGATAGGCGCATTGTCGGTCTGCATTTTGAATAAGGGGTTGCTGATGCTGGGGGTCACCGTCAATGTGGTCCAAGGCATCCGCGGAGTGATTTTCCTGCTGCTGGTGTATTGGAATTTGGAGCGGTCGGATCTATTGCCATGAGGAGCTGGGGCAGCACCTTGCGGTTTTAGTATATGTAGTACAAATTTGAGGAGGTTACCATGAAAAAGCTCAACGGCACACGAATGCTCACCCTGTTCCTGGCGCTGGTATTGTCCCTGACGTCCCTGGCAGGCTGCAAACCCGTCACACCCGGCGTCTCCGGCAGCCCTGTCACCCCCAGCGGCTCACCGTCCCAAAGCGTCAAACCGACCGGTGAGGAAACCAAAAATGCGTTCGAGACTCCTTATAAAATCGGCATTGTCAACCAGTCGCTCAATGCGCTTGCGCTGGAGAGGAAGGCCTACCTGGAGGAATATGTGGGGCCTGCCTTCAATGTGCAATTCATCTTCTCCGAAGCCATTGAGAATGCCGATGCCGAGCTCGCCTTTATCGACAACGCGGTGACCGCGGGGGCGACGGCCATCATCTCGTATCGTTCCAGTGACTATATCCGCATGGCGAATTACTGCAATGACAAAAAGGTGTACTACTGTACTTACTCGGTAGACAAGGAGACCGAAGTGCTGCCCTATGTGGCCGGCGGCTTTTTGGGGAACCCCACCGAGATCACTGAGAGCTTCAAGGGCTTTGTGAAACAATTTACCGCCGATGGGAAGAAGCACGGTTTCCTGATCACTTCGGGCGGCGCCTCCCGCGGAAACGCCGAGCAGAGGGATATTGCCGTTGCCTGCCTGCAGGCCATTCAGGATGCATACGGTCTGACCTACGAGGACAGTCTGGAAAAGCTTGCCGTGGTCAGTGAACCCACCCAGGTGAAAAACAGCGCGGGGCTGGAGATCCTGGTCTATCCCGGCTATCCCAATGACTCTTTGATGGCCGGTGTGTCATCGGCGTTCCAGAGCGGCAAGTATGATATCTTCCTGACGGTGCTCAGTTTCTCCAATTTCGCGGTCATCATCGACGAGGCGGAGCGCTCCTTTAACATGGACATCAAAACCGGCGGCACCGGGCAAATCACCGATGCCCTCGTCAAGGCGTTCGCCACCGACGATGTCTTTAAGAACCCGTCCATAAACTCCATCGTTTTCAATTCGGAGACGGTTCGGACCGGCAAGATGTTTGCCGCAATCTATAACTGCCTTTCCGGACACAGCGACGTGGTGCACAAGGACAACCGCGCGGTGACCTTCCTTGTGCCCTATGTTGTCGCCAACAACCGGGAAGAGTTCGATAAGGTGAAGGGGATCGACAAAGGGGCCGACAGCTATGTCTGCACGATTGAGAACATCAAGGAAATGCTGGCGGTGTCCAATCCCGGATTGACCTTCGAGGGGTTCCGCGACTATAATCCCTGAGATTTTCCGTACCGCTTGATTTAATCAGCCCCGGCGGGCGCGGAGGAAACACTGGCCACAGAAGACCCTCCGTGCCCGCCGGCTATCCGCAAAGGCAAACATAAAGGATGACTTTTATGAAAAAAACAAACTCAAACAAGCGCGTTCAGAAGCTGCTGTACACCCTGATTTTGCCTGTGGTCGCATACCTGATTATGGAGGCTGTCTGTCAGCTTGTGGTTGGCAGACATGTCCTGGGCAGCGTGGCTGATGTAAAAAACCTGCTCCGATCTGTGGCGACGACCTTTTGTATCGCCCTGGCGCTCTCCACCAACCTGATGGTCGGGCGTATGGATTTTTCCATTGGAGCGCAGATGATCATGGGCACGATTATTGGCAGCAACCTCGCCATCCGCATGGGGCTGGGCGGTCTGGGGGCCTTGCTGCTCAGCATGGTCATGGGCCTGTTCGCCGGCCTTGTGGTGGGATTCGTCTTTATTAAAACGAAAATACTCCCCATGGTGACGGGCATTGGTATGGCGCTGATCTATGAGAGCCTCTCCTTTCTTGTGTTCAAAGGGAATGGCGTCAACTACTTTGGCGTAGAGGGCATTGCCATACTGTCCAACCTGGGGTTCATTCTGGCCGTAATGACTGTTTTAATTGTTGCGGCCACCTATTTTTTCCAATACTCCACATTCGGCTATAATCGTCGGGCCGTTCAGGGCTCTCAGCGCATTGCTCACAATGCCGGCATCAATATTTATCATAATGCGGTTGTGTGCTACATGATAGCCGGAGCGCTGGTTACCGCGGCCGGAGTATTCGACACCGCCTATAAGGGGCATCTGGCCCCGGCGCTGAATATGGCCAGCATTGGAAGCGTGTTCACCAATCTCTTCCCGGTGTTCCTGGGGATGTTCATCGGCCAGTGGAGCAACCCGATTGTGGGGACCTTTGTGGCGTCGGTGGCGCTGCGCATGGTAACCATCGGCTTATCGAAGCTGCCTATCTCGCAGCCGATTCAAACCTGCATCACGGTATCGCTGCTGCTGATTTTTACGGTATTTGATATGAACCGCTATCGGTTTGAACTGCGCGGGCTTGAAAAAGCACGCATCGCACAGGCAAAGGAAAAACGGCTGCAAATCGGAAAGAGCGTGATGATATCAACGGGGATGCAATGATCAAGGGGTTTATTTTTGACCTTGACGGGGTGATCGTAGATACGGCAATCCATCACTTTCAGGCCTGGAAAGCACTTGCCCGACGCCGCGGGTATCTGTTGGGTGAGGATGTGTGCGACCGGGTCAGGGGAGTCAGCCGCGCCCGGTCACTGGAGATCGTTCTGGAGTCTGCCGGGTGGGAGGTGCCCCGGGAGGAGAGGGGCAAGCTGGCCGAGGAAAAAAACGCTGACTATCTATCCCGCATCCAGACCCTGACCACCGCGGACATTCTGCCGGGCGCAGGGGATTTTTTGGAGCATGCAAAAAGCCTGGGCTACAAAATCGCACTGGGCTCCGCCAGCAAAAACGCCCCCCTCATTTTGCGGCAGCTTGGGCTCACCCATTACTTTGACGACATTGTGGACGGAACTCTTGTAACAAGAGCCAAACCGGACCCGGAGGTTTTTGTAACAGCGGCGGGGCTCCTGGGTCTTCCCTGCGGCCGCTGCCTTGTGTTTGAGGATGCGGCCGCAGGGATCGAAGCTGCCCACAATGCCGGTATGCCTGCGGTGGGGATCGGCGATCCTGTCTTGCTCTGTCAGGCAGAGCTGGTGCTGCCGGGATTTTCGGGCGTATCCGTGGACGACGTGATCGATAAACTTATGAGAAGGATAGGGCAGACGCATGTGGTCACTTGACAACTTGAAAAAGGCGCCCTTTCACCTGGACGAGGCCCAGCTTCGCTGGGTGGCAGAGACGCTGGAGCGGATGACGCTGGAGGAGAAGGTGGGGCAGTTGTT
Source organism: Pseudoflavonifractor sp. (assembly GCA_047637855.1). Classification (GTDB taxonomy): domain Bacteria; phylum Bacillota; class Clostridia; order Oscillospirales; family Oscillospiraceae; genus Pseudoflavonifractor. The sequence goes on from JBLJBF010000239.1 coordinate 13,528, forward strand.
CTGCCAGATTGCCTATACCAGCGACAAAGGATATCTCGATGCGCTCGTTCAAAAATATCATGTGGGCGGAGTGATGGGACGTACGATGCCCGCGAGGGAGGTCCATCAGGTCTTTTCCTATTTACAGAGCAATTCGGATATCCCCCTCCTGCTGTCCGCTAATCTGGAGGCAGGAAGCGACGGATTGTTGGCAGAGGGGACCAATGTGGGGAACAACCTGCAGGTGGCCGCAACCGGGGACGCCTCATTTGCGGGAAAGCAGGCAGAGGTAGCGGTACGGGAAACCGGTGCGCTGGGAGCCAACTGGTCCTTTGCCCCAATTGTGGACATCGACCTGAATTTTCGCAATCCGATCACGGGCACACGCGTTTACGGCTCAGATCCGGACTTTGTTCTAACCTGCGCCCAGGCTTACATCAAGGCGATGCAGGAGGGGGGATTTGCGGCCTGCGCCAAGCATTTTCCCGGGGACGGATGCGATGAGCGTGACCAGCATCTGCTCGCCAGCGTCAACGATTTATCCTGCGACGGGTGGATGGACACCTACGGGCGGATTTATCAGGCCTGTATCGATGCGGGTGTGCTCACGATAATGGCGGGACAAATCATGCAGCCTGCCTGGTCGCGTAAGCTATGCGCCGGCATCCGCGAGGAGGACATCATGCCGGCCTCTCTGTCTGAAGAACTGCTGAATGGGCTTTTGCGGCAGAAACTGGGGTTCAATGGCCTGATCGTGACGGATGCCACGACGATGGCGGGCTTTGGAGTGATGATGGATCGGCGTAAGGCGGTGCCCTATGCCATTACTGCCGGATGCGATATGTTCCTGTTCACCAAAAATCTGGACGAGGACTATCACTTCATGATGGATGGGGTTATGAGCGGACTTCTCTCTGAGCAGCGCCTGAACGAGGCGCTTGCCCGGATTCTGGCGCTCAAAGCGGCTCTGCACTTGCCGGAGAAACAGAAACGGGAAAGGCTCGTTCTCCCCTATGATGAAGCGGAGGCTGTCATCGGCTGCCAGGAGCACAGGCAGACGGAGGCGCTCTGTGCAGATCGTGCCGTCACCCTGGTCAAAAACCTGGAGGACATTCTCCCCCTTTGCCCCAACGAGCACAGGCGCATTTTGCTCTATCCCCTTGAACGCAAGGGCAGAGAGGGAAAGATCGAGGCCCTGTTCTTGCCCGAACTGCGCGGGGAAGGGTTCCAGGTCGATGTGTTTGCGCCGGGGAGCGGCATGGAGGGGAAGATGGGGACCTACCAGAGTATGATCGACCGCTATGATCTGCTGCTGTATGCCGCCAATATGGAGACCGGCAGCGATCAGACTACGGTTCGCATTGATTGGGCGGAGCCCCGCGGGGCCAACTGCCCGGTGTATGGAAGTACAATTCCGACGGTATTCGTTTCCTTTGCAAATCCGTATCACCTTCTGGACGCGCCTCGCATGAAGACCTTTATAAATGCATACAAGCTGAAGCCGACTACCGTGAGGGCGGTGCTGGATAAGCTGCTGGGACGCAGTGAATTTTACGGGAAAAGCCCGGTGGATGTATTTTGCGGGAAATGGGATACGCACTTGTAAGCAGCGGAAATGAAACGCTGTCACTTGGAAAACCTTAGTAGGAGATGAGAGAAGCATGGTTGTAGACGCCCATGTTCACCATATACCGATGCCATTCAATACCCGCTATCTGGAGTGGGTGCGAAGGCATGGGAGGAAAGACTACGGGCCTACCTATTTGTGGGATGATCCGGCCTTTGAAGATTTCAATATCCAGCTGCGCAAGATGAATAAGAATCAAATCGACTTGTCCGTTGTGACCTATAGCGCGAACATTGTACAACTGGTTGACGCACTGGAGGAAAATGGCACCACCTCGCGGGAGGCGGTATGCGATATCAACGATGCCATGCTGGGTGTTGCAAGGCAGTATACAGGGAAGCTGCGGGCTACCGCGCTGATCGACCTGCGGCAAGGCCCGGATGCGCTGCTGGAAATGGAGCGGTGCGGGCGCGATTTTTCCGGATTTTCGGTGTTGGCGGCCTATCGGGTGAATGGTAAGCTGGTATTTTTAGACCATCCCTGTTTTTCGGGCTTCTGGGCAAAGGCGGAGGAAGTTGGCCTGCCGGTGTTTATTCATTTCAGTAATCTGTACCGGATTGAGGACAAAGAAAATCCGCTTGCCGGATATATGGCGGACAATCTGCTCTATGCCGGAATGGGGCAGTTGATGGAAAACAGTCTGTGTGTGGCGCGGCTGGTACTATCCGGCCTGTTCGACCGGCATCCAAGGCTCAAGGTTGTAATGGGGCAGCTCGGCGGACTATATCCCTTTATGCAGGAACGGTTTGGGATGCTGTATGGCATGTATCACAGGGGGGCGGAAAAAGCCGGACTGAGCGTGGACGACCCGTCCGATGCCCAGCATATGCTGCGCAATCTGAAGAACTATACGGACGGCATCTATGTGGATACCCACTCAATGGAGCTGAGCAGCATACGGTGCGCGGCCGAGATACTGGGTGAGGACAAAGTCCTTTACGGGTCAGATTATCCCATCACCCCCGATGGATTCGGAATGGCGCACGCGCTCACGGCCATACGGGGCGGAGGATTGGAGCCTGCGCTGCGGAATAAGATATTGGGTAAAAATGCGGAAAAGCTGTTAAAGCTCGAAACTACATAGGGAGGCAGCCATGAAAGAAAAAATCAAAATAGAACGGACGCTGCCCGATGTGGCGTTGTATGACAATATCGTATATGGGCATCGCGTAAAGCGGTTCAACACCGGGTTTATTCCCCTCTCTCTGCACCTGATGCGCCCGAACGAGTCCGCTATGAAACCGTTTGAAAAGCGCCCTCTGCTGGTGTTTGTCGGCGGAGGCGGGTGGAAGGATTCCAGTCCCGGGCGCTATCTCCCTAATTTGCTGCCGTTCGTATACAAAGGCTTTGCGGTTGCCTCTGTGGGGTATCGCCCCAGTGGGGCAGCCCCTTTTCCGGCACAAATACAGGATGTAAAAGCCGCAATTCGCTTTTTGAGAGCCAACGCCAATCTGTTCGGGATTGATGTCAGGCGTGTTGCCGTCATGGGGGAATCGGCTGGCGGTCATTTAGCTGCTTTAGTCGGCACCAGCGTGGGATGTGAGGAGTTTGCATCACCGGATTATCCCGAACAAAGTGATGCCGCGCAGGCGGTGGTCTGTCTGTATACGCCCGTGGATCTTGAAGAAATAGCTCGGCAGGAGAAGGTCTACCCCGCCTGGCCGGCGGCGGAGGACATGCTGTTGGGAGGGCCGGTCGCCTCAATGCGCACATTGGCGCAAAAGGCCAGTCCGCTGAATTATGTGACAGAAAAGGCGCCGCCGTTTCTGCTGCTGCATGGAGATGCGGATGTAATCGTCTCCTACAAGCAAAGTGAGATCATGTATCAAAGGCTCTCGCAGTTGGGTGTGCCTGTAGACTATTATCTGTTAGAAGGGGCAGGCCACGCGGCTCCCGAATTTTTTCAGCCCAAGACAATAGAACTCATTTCCGACTTTATCAACAGGTATATTTAAGCAATACGACCGAGCCTCTTTTATGGTTAGCCGCCCCGCGCCTCGGCGTATTCCTGCGATCAGACGGCAGGCGGACGGCCGGACAAGGCTGGAATGTTTCCCTTCGTCGCCTTATACTGCTGCACTGTAGTCACATGCGAGCGTAAGCGAGCCGCCGCAAGCGCGGCGCACAAGTGTTTTGCCGAAGGCAAACCCTTGGCGGAGGCGGAATTCACTTTCGCCGAGCATTTTAAAGGAAACGGGTGAAGCGCCCGAAGGGCGCGAAACCCAAAAAGAAGAGGCAAAAAGATAAAATCTTTTTGCCTCTTCTTTTTGAGCCCTTGCAACGGTATAGATGCCTGCCTGCTTTCCCTAAATAGGGCTAAATCGTCCTGTCATTGACATCCACCTTGGTAATGATGTCCCGCAGGCGCTCACCGTCGATTTGGAATTCCAGCAACTCGTCCGCCGTGTCATACCACCGCTCAGTCTCCTCCGGGTTATCTATGAGAACCTGTGAAATCATAATTTACATAGGAGAAGATGGGGACTTCTTCATTTTAGAAAAAATCGCAAAGGTTTTCCCTTTCCACTCAATTTCAAATTCTCCCCCGCGCTTTACGCACCACTTGAAGTCGCTGATGGTTTTGAACCGATTTTCCTCCAAGGTCTCTTCCCATGGTCTCTCTGGCATTTTCCTCACTCCTCCGTAATTTTTGAATTCAGGTGCTCCGTCTGGATAATTGATTTGGTCTCCGGGGCTGGGAAAACCATCAGCCCAGTCAATCATGTGATCATGCGGGTCTGTATGTTTTTTATTGCTATCATGGTCAGAATGATGTCGTTCTCTTACCGCTCTTCCATCGTCGCCGATCTTGGTTTCTCTGTCGTAGCCGCCCCTTTTCCCGGACGACCGGGTATACTTTATCTCCCCCAGCTCTCCCAAGAACCTCTCATCGTCCGGCTTCTCCGGTCTCCATCTTCCGCCGAAGGCGCTTCCCATGCCCTTAAAGCCGGCCTCATCCCGCAGCACACAGCCCTGCCTGATCTTCACCAAGCTGTTCTCCGGCAGCGGCTCCCCGCCGAGGATATGTGGCAGGTATTTGGAGGGCACATAGTCATCATTCTGATACTTTCACAAGGACAATTCATAGTTGAGAACATTTCTTCCTCAGTCCGCTTTATGAAACGTGAAATTCTTGAAATCATTGGCACATAAACGCTTACGCTCTTGGCAATGGATAGAAAATAGGCATACTCTCCTCTTGGTGGGAGAGTATGCCTATGGTGCGGATGGCGGGACTCGAACCCGCACGTCCATGGGACACTAGCACCTCAAGCTAGCCAGTCTACCAGTTCCAGCACATCCGCATAGATGCGGCCTCGCCAGGGGAAAGGCCGCTTGATTATTATAGCGGTACAGGGGCTGTTTGTCAACTTACTTTTTCTTTTTTTCTTGGAGAGACGCGTAGGACTTGGCTAGACGGGCAAACTGTGCTACACTATAAAAAAAGGGAGGTGACACGCAATGGCAGACCGAAGTAGCGGGGACGGCCGAAGTTGGGCCGGATACGAGCAGGATGACGGCGACCCTGGGTCGCTATTGCGCTGCGCCATTTCCCGCGCCTGACGCAAGAGGTCCGTCCTTTCCGCTGCAATCACAGCGAAAGGAAGGAATACAGATGAAGAAAGACAACGTAAAGGCCCAGACCCGCAGGAGGGATTGCGAGTCCTCCCTGCGGGAATTTGCCATGCTCCGGGAGGCGGATCTCTTTGCCCGGCTGGCGTGCGCCCCCGGGGGATTGACTTCCCAGGAGGCGGAGGAGCGGCTGGAGGAATTCGGCCCCAACACCATCACCGTAGGCCGGACCCACGGCCCTCTCTACCGCCTGATGGAGGCGGTGGCAAACCCCTTTAATCTGGTGCTGCTGCTGATCGCAGTCATCACCTTTTTCACCGACGTGGTCTTCTCCGCGCGAAAGGACTTCGTCACGGCCGGTATCGTGCTGGGGCTGGTGGTGCTCTCCACGGGCATCTCCTTCTTCCAGGGGGAGCGCTCCAACAGCGCGGCTGCGCGGCTGTCGGGAATGATCTCCAACCGGGCCGACGTGCTCCGGGACGGTAAAATCATCTCGGTGAGCATTGACGTACTGGTTCCCGGCGACGTGGTGCTCCTCTCGGCGGGAGACATTATCCCAGGCGACGTGCGGTTTCTTTCCGCCAAGGACGCCTTTTTGGCCCAGGCCGCCCTCACGGGGGAGAGTAACCCCGTGGAAAAGTTTGTCCAGCTCCCTTCGACCGGGGCAGATGCCGTCACAGACCTGGCCAACATCGGGTTTATGGGCTCCAACATGGTCAGCGGCAGCGCCCGCGCTCTGCTTCTCGCCACGGGGAACGACACCTATTTCGGCTCCATGGCCCAGAGCCTCACGGGTGACCGGGCCAAAAACAGCTTTGAGCGGGGTGTGGATTCGGTGAGCCATCTGCTCATCCGTTTTATGCTGGTGATGGTTCCCATCATTTTTTTGGTCAACGGCATTACCAAGGGGGACTGGATGGGTGCCTTCCTCTTCGCCATCTCAGTGGCGGTGGGCCTCACCCCCGAAATGCTGCCTATGATCATGTCGTCCACGCTGGCAAAGGGCGCGGTATCTATGGCCAAGCACCAGACCATCGTCAAGACCCCCTCGTCCATCCAGACCTTTGGGGAGATGGACATTTTGTGTACCGACAAGACGGGTACGCTCACCGAGGACCGGGTGGTTCTGGAGCGGTATATGGACCTCCACGGGAACGACAACTCCCGTATCCTGCGCCATGCTTACCTGAACAGCTATTTTCAGACCGGGCTGAAGAATCTGATCGACCTGGCCATTATCAACCGGGCCAATGAGAGCGGCCTGGAGGGGATGCGCGAGACCTATACCCGGGTGGACGAGATCCCCTTTGACTTTGCCCGGCGGCGCATGAGCGTTATTTTGGAGGACCCCTCGGGCAAGCGCCAGCTCATTACCAAGGGCGCGGTGGAGGAGATCGTATCGGTTTGCGCCTGGGCCGAGTTTAACGGCAAAATAGAGCCCCTCACCGACGAGCTGAAAAGAGAGGCCATGGCGGTCTACGACGAGTATAACCGAAGCGGCCTGCGGATGATCGCCGTAGCCCAGCGCAACGCGCTGCCCGGCCGGGACCACTTCAGCGCGGAGGACGAGCGGGAATTGGTTCTGCTTGGGTTCATCGGCTTTTTGGACCCGCCCAAGGAGAGCGCGGCTGCGGCCATCACCGCGCTGGCCGAGCACGGCGTACAGGTGGCTGTCCTCACCGGGGACAGCGAGGGCGTGGCCCTCAAGGTGTGTCAGCGTGTGGGGATCGACCTGTCCCACCGGCTCACCGGGCGGGACGTGGAGGAGATGGACGACGGCGCCCTCCGCGACGCCGTGGAGACCTGCCGCCTCTTTTCAAAGCTCTCCCCCGCCCAGAAGTCGCGGGTGGTGGCGGCCTTCCAAAAAAACGGCCACACCGTGGGCTACATGGGCGACGGCATCAACGACGCGCCCGCCATGCGCCAGGCCGACGTGGGCATCAGCGTGGATTCGGCCGTGGACATCGCAAAGGAGACCGCTGACATCATCCTGCTGAAAAAGGACCTGATGGTGCTGGAGCAGGGCGTGGTAGAAGGCCGCCGGACCTTTGGCAACATCATCAAATATATAAAAATGGCGGCCAGCGGCAACTTCGGCAATATGATCTCCCTTATGGTGGCCAGCATTTTTCTGCCCATCCTCCCCCTCCTGCCGCTGCACATTCTGCTTCAGAACCTGCTGTGCGACTTCGCCCAGATCGGCATCCCTTTCGACCGGATGGACTCCTCCTATATCAAGTCGGCCCACAAGTGGGACGCGGGGAGTATCCGGCGGTTCATGATGGTCATGGGGCCGCTCAGCTCCCTGTTTGATATCGCCCTCTATGCCATCCTCTGGTGGGTGATGGGGGCAACCACGGGGGTCAACGCCGCCCTCTTCCACTGCGGCTGCTTTATCTTCGGCACCCTGTCCCAAATCCTGGTGGTGCACATGATCCGCACCGAGAAGCTGCCCTTTTTCCAGAGCCACTCTGCCCCCGCTCTGGCCCTGTCCACCGGTCTTGTCGGCGTGGTGGTGCTGGCCATCGGCTTTACTGGCATCTCCCGCTACGTAGACCTGGCCCGGATGCCCCTCGTCTTCCTCCCCTGGCTTCTGCTCCTGTGCCTGGGCTATTGCGTGGCGAGCCAGCTCGTCAAGCGGGCCTATATCCGCCGCTGGAGCGAGTGGATCTGACCGGGGCGGCCCATGCGGCGCTTCTTGACAGACGGTTCCCCCTGTGGGTATGATAGAGATAATCCTTTCAAATCGGAGGCTCGGCTTATGAAGAAATTGCGGCTGTTTCCCCTGTGTCTGGCGCTGCTCCTGCTCCTTATCTCCTGCGGAAAACAGGCGGAGCCGTCCCCCCCGCCGGCCACGCCGACCCCGACAGCCGCGCCCAGTATGAGCGCCGAGCCCACCCCCAGCGTCGAGCCAAGCCAGTCGATCTCCGGACCGCAGAATCCTCTGACCGGTCTGCCCATAGAGAGCGAGGAGGCCATCAACGCCCGCCCTGTGGCCATCATGCTCAACAACCTGAAGCAGGCTTTGCCCCAGCAGGGCCAGAGCCAGGCCGACATCCTCTACGAGTGCCTGGAAGAGGGCGGCATCACCCGCATGATGGGGGTGTACCAGTCGGTCAAAGGCGTCGGCATGGTCGGCTCTATCCGCTCGGCCAGGAGCTACTATTTAGAGCTGGCTCTGGGGCATGACGCCATTTTTATCCACGCCGGAGGCAGTGACGAGGCGGGGGTGGAGGACGCCTACGGGAAGATCAAGGAGTGGGGCGTCACCTCTCTGGACGGGGTGCGGGGCCCCTATATGAGCACCAAGGTGGAGGGCGGCCTCATGTGGCGGGACCCGACCCGCAAGCAGAATAACGGCACCGTCCACAGCGTGGTGACCACCGGGGCCATGATGGAAAAGCTGCTGCCCAGCCTGGACATCCGTCACGGGCACAGGGAAAACTGGGTTTATGAGATGCCCTTCGCGGACGACGGCACCCCGGCCGGCGGCGTGGACGCGGGCACTGTGAAGGCCGCATACTCCAACTACACGACCGGCGTCTTCA
>JBLJBF010000240.1:0-3777 GCA_047637855.1 Pseudoflavonifractor sp.
CTGTCCCCCTCCATCTTCTTCTCCAACGAGCTGTGCGCCTATTACTTTACCTATCTGTCCCCGCAGAACGGGGCCCACTTCATCCTCTTTGACAACGCCGCCAGCATCCGCAAAAAGATGCAGGTTGCCCAGAGCCTGGACATCACCGACGCGCTCATCCCCTACCCCCAGGTGGTCGATCTCCTGCCGGAGATTTTGAAATAACACCGGCTAGGAGACGCCGGAACTGTCATCCCCGTCGGACGGTCTGCACAAAAATTCCCGCAGCCCTAAGGCTGCGGGAATTTTTACATCTCAATAGAACTTCTTCTTGTTCTTGCGCGCAGCCTCAGACTTCTTGCGGCGCTTAACGCTCGGGCTCTCGTAGCTCTCGCGCTTACGCACTTCGGCCAGGACGCCCGACTTCGCGCAGGTACGCTTAAAGCGCTTCAGGGCATTTTCGAGAGATTCGCCATCCTTCAAACGGACTTCCGACATTGATTTCCCCTCCCTCCGACGCAGCAAATACCTTCACCGCGAAAGGGCCACAGGCATAGGCGTATACGCCTAGATATGGCTTTAACAGTAGTATTATATGTGAATTTTAACCGCTTGTCAAGTGCGACTTCTCGGGCGGTATGGACTTTTTACGCCGATACCCGCCCTTTTTTCGCTTAGTTTTTCGGCTTGACGATCAGGTTAACCAGCTTGTTCGCCACATGGATGACCTTGACGATCTCCATGCCGTCGGTGAATTTCGCCACCTTGGGGTCGGCCAGGGCGGCGGCCACCACTGCTTCCTGGGTACTGTCCACCGGCACGGCGACGGTGCCCCGCAGCTTGCCGCCCACCTGAACGGCCATGTTCACCACAGCATCCACCGTCTTGGCCGCGTCGTAGGCGGGCCAGGGCTGGGCGCAGGCCATGCCGCTTCCGGCGGCAAAGCCTAGACTCTCCCACATTTCCTCCGTCAGATGGGGCGCGAAGGGGGAGAGCATGAGCAGGAGGGCGCTCAGGTCGCCCTTGGTGAGACCATTCACATAAAAATCGTTCACCAGCGCCATGAGGGCGGCGATGGCGGTGTTGAATTTCATGGCCTCGATGTCGTCGGCCACCTTCTTGATGGTCTTGTGGATGGCGCTCTCGTTGGCGGCGCTGTACTCCGGGGAGTCGGTCGCCAGGTCGGCGAGGTTCCACACCCGGTCCAAAAAGCGCTTACAGCCCTTGACCGCGTTGGAGCTCCAGGCGGCAGCCTTCTCAAAGTCGCCGATGAACATGATATAGAGGCGCATGGTGTCGGCCCCGAACTCGGCGATCACGTCGTTGGGGTTTACCACGTTGCCCCGGCTCTTGCTCATCTTCTCGCCGCCCTCGCCCAGGATCATGCCGTGGCTGGTGCGTTTCTTATAGGGCTCGGCCGTGGGGACCACGCCGATATCGTAGAGAAAATGGTTCCAGAAACGGGAGTAGAGCAGGTGGAGCGTGGTGTGCTCCATGCCGCCGTTATACCAATCCACGGGGGTCCAGTAGTCCAGGGCCTCCTTGGAGGCCAGAGCCTCGGTGTTGTGGGGGTCGGCATAGCGCAGGAAGTACCAGGACGAGCCGGCCCACTGGGGCATGGTGTCGGTCTCCCGCCGGGCCGGGCCGCCGCAGCGGGGGCAGGTGGTGCTCACCCAGTCGGTCATCTTGGACAGGGGACTCTCGCCGGTATCGGTGGGCTCGTAGCTCTCCACCTCGGGCAGGAGGAGGGGCAGGTCGTGCTCGTCCATGGGCACCCAGCCGCACTTGTCACACCAGATCATGGGGATGGGCTCGCCCCAGTAGCGCTGGCGGGAAAAGACCCAGTCGCGCAGCTTGTAATTGACCTTCTCATAGCCCAGCCCCTGGACGCCCAGCCATTTGATCATAGCGGGGATGGCCTCCTTCACGGTCATGCCGTTCATGAAGCCGGAGTTTACCATGATGCCCGTGTCGTCCTTAAGTGTAAAGGCCTCTTCCTGTACATTGCCGCCGGAGACCACCTCGACGATGGGCAGGCCGAACTTCTTGGCGAAGGCCCAGTCCCTGCCGTCGTGGGCGGGCACGGCCATGATGGCCCCGGTGCCGTAGGTGACAAGGACATAGTCGGAGATAAAGATGGGGATCTCTTCTCTGGTGACGGGGTTGATGCCCCGCACGCCCAGAAGCTCCACGCCGGTCTTCTCCTTGTCGGCGGTGAGCTCGCTGCGCTCGAAGTCGGACTTCCGGGCGGCGGCGGCCACATAGTCCTCCACCTCGGCCAGGTTGGAGATCTTGCCGGCCCACTTCTTTACATAGGGGTGCTCGGGCGAGATGACCATATAGGTGGCCCCGAACAGGGTGTCGGGCCGGGTGGTGAAGACGGTGAGCTTGTCCCCCTCGGTGGTGGTGAAGTCCACCTCGGCTCCCGTGCTCCGGCCGATCCAGTTCACCTGCTGGGTCTTGACCCGGTCGATAAAGTCGAGCCCGTCCAGCCCGTCGATCAGCTTCTGGGCGTACTCGGTGATCTTGAGCATCCACTGGCTCTTCTCCTTGCGGATGACGGGGGAGCCGCAGCGCTCACATCCGCCGTCCACCACCTCTTCGTTGGCGAGGACACACTTGCACGAGGTGCACCAGTTCACGGGCATGGTGGTCTTATAGGCCAGCCCCTTTTTGAAAAGCTGGAGGAAGATCCACTGGGTCCACTTGTAGTAGCCCGGGTCGGTGGTGTTGACCACCCGGTCCCAGTCGAAGGAGTAGCCCAGCATCTGGAGCTGGCGCGTAAAATTCTCGATGTTGTCGTGGGTCACCTTGGCAGGATGGATGTGGTTTTTGATGGCGTAGTTCTCGGTGGGCAGGCCGAAGGCGTCGTACCCCATGGGAAAGAGGACATTATACCCGTCCATCCGTTTCTTCCGGGCCACAACGTCCATGGCGGTATAGGGCCGGGCATGGCCCACGTGGAGGCCCTGGCCCGAGGGGTAGGGAAACTCGACCAGCCCGTAAAATTTGGGCTTTTCACTGTGGTTTTCACAGTGGCAGGTCTTCTCCTCCAGCCATTTCTTTTGCCACTTGGGCTCGATACCGGCGAAATCGTACTTTCTGTCTGGCATATCTGGCACTTCCTCGCGTTTGTTTCTCAATCCTTGTTATTATAACCGAAAAATATCCTCAGCGCAAGAGCGGAAGTACCGCCCTGTCCTCACGTCCCCCCGGAGGGGCGCGCAGTTCAATGCAGCGGAAAACAGGCGGGGAGGCCGGACACATCCGGCCTCCCCTTATCCTGCTCTTACCTTGTCTCCCTCACCTGCACCGGGAGCCAGATCTCGCTCACATAATCCTCGCTCTGCGGGTTCCCCGCGGTATAGAACTCGATCTCATAGCCGGGGATGAGCTCATAGTCCGCCTGGGGCGCCCACTCGCTGTAGATGGCCTGCCACAGCGCCTGGATGGCATGAGGCATGGCGCCCACGCAGCGGAACACCGCCCATGTGGCGGCGGGAACGGTGAGGAGGGTGAACCCCTCGGGCACCGGCTCCCCCTCGGGCCAGTCCGCCCCAATGTCATAGCAGAAGGTGTCGCCCGTGTCCTCCAGTTCCTCACAGATGCCGTACATCCCGCAGACCCTCTCGTGGGAGCCGTCGCTCATGTACGCGTCCCAGAACAGGGGGATCTCCGCGCCGCTGGTCTCCTTGCTGAACCGCCTTCTCTTGACCGCCGTGGAAAAGGGCTCCTTTTTGATAATCTTGTAGTCCATTGCCGTACCGCCTTCCAGCTTGATTTTCACGGTGAGCCGGT
>JBLJBF010000241.1:0-5242 GCA_047637855.1 Pseudoflavonifractor sp.
GGCCAGGACCAGAGCCTGGGCGTGGGTAAGCCCGGCGCACACGCCGGTACAGAATGCACCAACAAAGCTGTCCCCGGCGGCGGTGGGGTCCCTGACCTCGGCCATGTTTACGGCGGGAACGCAGAGAAACGCTTCGCCGTCCAGCAGCACCGAACCAGCGCCGCCCAGGGTAATGATGACGGTTTTAACCCCTGCATCCCGCAGGACGGTGGCCGCGCGAAGGGCGTCCTCCTCGCGGTGGGCGCATTCGCCCGTGCGGATGGCCACACCGGTCAAGTCGGTTGCCTCATGCTCGTTGGGTGAGATGTAAGTCAGACACTTGAGTAGCTCCGCAGGCAGGGGCGCGGAGGGGGCTGAGTTGAGCATGATGGGGACCCCCCGCTCGAAGGCGTAACGGGCTACTAGCTCGTTGATCTCTATGGGTATCTCAAGCTGGAGGATGACCATGTCGTACCGGGCAATCTCCTTCTCCAGAAAGGCCACGTCGGCGGTGTTCAGCTCAAAATTTGCGCCAGGTATCACAATGATACGGTTGCGGCTCTTCCCGTCGCCACAGTCCTCAAGAACAATGTTGCCGACGGCAGAAGAGGTCTTTTCCGCCACACCCACATGGGCTGTGCAAACCCCCGCGGCCTGGGCCGAGGCAATCAGCTCCCGCCCAAATCCGTCAGGCCCTACCTTGCCTACCATGGTCACATCCGCGCCCATGCGAGCGCACTGAACCGCCTGGTTGGCTCCCTTGCCGCCGGGAGCGGTGGTAAAGGCCTTTCCCAGGACGGTCTCCCCGCTCTCGGGCGCGCGGCCCGTGGTGACGATCAGGTCCATGACAAAGCTGCCCACCACTAGGATACTCGGCCTTTTCATGTCCCGCTCACCCTTTCAGGGAGCGCTCGTAGGCGAGATAGGGCTGTACGGCAGCCTCGATCTCCATGCGCTCCTGGGGAGATGCGCCGCACAGGGGCGCCAGGGCGTCGCCGCAGCCCCGGCCGATAAGCTCCAGCGCCGCCTTCATCCGGCGTGGAAACTGGGAGCCGATAATTTTCATCCAGATGGGGTAAATCATTTCCTGAAGGAGCAGGGCCTCCTCCCGCTCACCCGCGGCATTGAGGTCCCATAGCTTGACACAGAGGGCGGGGAAAAGCCCAAGAATAGCGGCAATGGCCCCGTCGGCCCCCAGCTCATAGGTGGTGTACATCATCTCGTCGGTGGCGGCATACATCAGACCCTTTTCACCGCAGCGGTTTTTCATGGCCATGAAACCGCAGATGCCGCCCCTGGCCTGCTTGATGCCGATGACGTTCTCCACGCCGTCCAGGATGCGGGCCGCCAGGTCTGGGCTGATTTCGTTCTGAGGAACCACGTTGTAGATGATGATGGGCAGCCCTACCTGACGGGAGATCTCGTCGTAGTAGCGGTAATTGCCGTCGTCGTCGGTGCCACCCAGGTACTGGATGGGGGTGATCATCAGGGCGTCGGCCCCGGCGTCCTTGGCCCCCAAAGCGGCCTTCACGGCATCGCGGGTGGAGTGGCGGATGACACCGGCTACCACGGGAATGCGATTGTGGTTCTCCTCCCGGATAATCTCCAACATACGCACCCGCTCGTCGTCCCTGACCATGGCCCCCTCACCGGTAGACCCGGCAGGACTGATGCCGTGGACGCCCGCGTCCAAAATAAACCGAACCTGGGTACGGAAGGCGTCCTTATCCAGGGTTCCCTCCGCCGTCCATGGGGTAACAACCGGCGCGATGACACCGGTGAGATGCCGGTATTTTTCTCTTTTCGTCATATCATTCTCTCCTTTACTCAGCCGCCCAGATATGCCTTGCGGATCTCGTCCGATTCAATTAGCTCGCTGCTGGGACCGCTGGTCTTGATAAAGCCATTTTCCAGTACATAAGTGCGGTTAGAAATGGCCAGAGCCATATAGGCGTTCTGCTCAACCAGTAGGACGGTAACCCCCTTCTCCCGGTTGATACGCACGATTATGTCGAACATATCGTTGACGATGACAGGGGCAAGGCCCAGAGAGGGCTCGTCAAACATAATGAGTTTTGGCTCGCTCATGAGGCCGCGGGCAATGGCAAGCATCTGCTGCTCGCCACCCGAGAGACTTCCGGCCAGCTGGCTGCGGCGCTCCTTCAGACGTGGAAAGAGGTCGTACTGCTCGTCAATCTTTTCGCCCAGCTGTTTACGGCTGTAGCTTTTGGAGTAAGCCCCCATCTCCAGGTTGTCCTGGATGGACACATCGGGGAATACCAGGCGGCCCTCGGGCACATAGACCACGCCCTTGCTCACAGTACTATGGGTCTTCAGGCGGGTGATGTCCTCTCCCTCGAAACGGATTGTGCCCCGGCGGGCGGTACGCAGCCCCATAATGGAGCGCATAGTGGTGGTTTTCCCCGCGCCGTTGGATCCAATGATGGAGACAATTTCCCCCTCGTCCACCTCCAGCGAGACACCGAACAGGGCCTGGACCTCACCATAAAATACGTCCACCTTGTCCAGAGTCAGAATCACTTTGCTCTCACTCATATCCGTTTCACCCTATACCTGTCTCCGAGGTACGCCTTGATGACCTCGGGGTCGTTCTGAATTTCCGTCGTGGTACCCTCGGCAATTTTCGCGCCAAAGTTGATGACGGTAATCTTCTGGCTGATATTCATGACCACATCCATATTGTGCTCAATAAAGAAGAGGGTCTTGCCGCTCTCATGGATACGGATCAACAGGCGGATGAACTCGCTGCGCTCAGAGGGGTTAAGACCGGCCGCCGGCTCGTCCAGAAGAACCAGCTCAGGGTCGGTCATCAGCATACGGGCTACCTCCAGAACTTTTCTTTTCCCGTAGGGCAGGTTCCTCACCACCTCGTTCCTGGTACCGATTAGCCCCACATATTCCAGAGCAGCCTCCGCCTTCTCGCGGAGCATACGCTCCTCGGCCGCCGCCTGCCTAAATTGAATTAAAGAACCCATCAGTCCCAGTTTGGTGAGTTGGTGGCCGCCCACCATCACATTTTCGATGGCGGTCATGGAGTGATAGAGCTTAATGTTCTGGAAGGTGCGGCCAATGCCGCAGCGGGCAATCTCGAAGGTCTGGAGGTTGGTGATTTCGGTGTCCTTGAAAAAAATATGCCCACTGGTGGGCGGGAAGACTCCCTCAATCATGTTGGTGGTGGTAGTCTTGCCCGAGCCGTTGGGCCCGATAAGGGCGTGAATGCTGCCCTGCTCCACCGTCATGGACAGGTCGTTGACGGCGGTGAGGCCGCCGAACTGCTTGGTCAGGTGCTCTATCGTCAGGATTGCCGCCATTATTCCGCACCTCCCGCCTGCTTAGCCTTGGCGGCCGCGCGTTTCACGAGCCGCTGGAAAACCGAGTAGAGTCCGTCGGGCACCAGCACCGCCATGACCAGGCACACGGTGCAGAAGACAAGCCAATAATAGTCGCCCAGGCCACGCAGCAGCTCGGGCAGGGTGGTGACCAGCACCGCGCCCAGAATATTGCCGGGTACCGAGCCAATCCCGCCCAGCATGAGCATGGCAACATAGTTTTGAGAGGCAGGAATGGTGAAGGTGGTGGGCGAGATATAGGCCCGCATTCCGGCATACAGTCCGCCCGCTAGACAGGCGTAAAGCGCAGCCAGAGTAAAGGCCTGAATTTTCAAAGTGGAAATTTTAATGCCGCAGGCCTCGCTGGCCTCCGCGTTGTCCCGGATGGACTTGAAGGCCCGGCCCCATTTGGAGCTGACCAGCTTATGGGCGATCAAAGTTGCGAGAACCGCAAAGACAAGGAGCAGATAGAAGTAATCCTTGTCGTTGTGGAAGGTATAAAAGCCTAAGCTCAACTTAGGGATCTCCTTAATGCCGTTGACGCCGTTGGTAAGGCCGGGGCTGTTCATAATGAGCATGCGGACGATTTCGGAAAAGCCAATGGTGGTGAGGGAGAGATAAAACCCTTTGAGCCGGAGCGAGGGGTAGCCCAGGCCGCGGCCTATCAGACAGCCCAGCACGACCAGAATGATCATGACGAGCCAGGGATTGATAATCAGATCGTTGGTGGCGGGAGTGGTCAGGATGCCGTAGGTATACGCGCCCAAAGCCCAGATGCCGGCAGTGCCCAGATTCATCTGGCCGGTAAGGCCGGTGATGAAGTTGAGGCCCAGCACGATGATGACGTTCACCAGCAGCATATTGAATACCGACATCACGTAGGAGGAGGCAAAGCCCAGTTGGGGCACGGCGGCAAGTGCGGTGACCAGCAGCAGAAACAGCCAGGTCTTTTTGTTCTTTAACATTTCATCACATCGTTTCTCAATGGAGTATGGCCGTCATGCCCGCTTGACCTTTACTATGCCACTGGGGCGGACCAGCAAAAAGAAGATCATCACCACAAAGGCGACGACGTCCTTGTACACTGCCGGGAAGAACATAATACCAAGCTGTTCCAGCAGACCGATCAACATACCACCCACGATGGCACCCGGATAGCTGCCGAAGCCGCCCACCACGCCGGCGCAGAAACCTTTGAGAGCGGTGGCCCCCGCCATCGTGGTGCTCACGTTGAAGAGGGGCGCGATGAGTACGCCGATGATACCGCAGATAACGGCGCTGAGCGCCACGGTGAGATTAATGTTGCGGGAGACGTTGATGCCCATGAGGGCGGCAGCCTCCTTATTCTGGGCCACACAGCTCATGGCCTTGCCCAGCTTGGTAAACTTGAAGAAGAGCTGGAGGCCCACCACGATGAGAATAGCGATGACAATGATATATACGTAGGCCTCGCTCAGCACCGCGCCGCCGATTTTAAAGCTGCCGCGCAAGAACCCCTTAACCGCGAAGGGAATCGGGCCCCAGATCAGGCGGATGCCTTCCTGAATAATACGGCTGAGCATCATGGTGCCGAACATGGCGTAGGTGACCAGGCCCATATTGCGCAGGGGATTGAATATTCCGGCCGAGACCAGCACGCCGAACACGGCCATGGCCGCCAGCGTCAGGGCAACAGCAATCAGGGGCAGTCCGGCGAACAGCTTCATGAAAGTGCCGCCGAAGAAATAAGCGCCCAGGACGATAAATGCCTCATGACTAAAGTTGACAAGGCCGGTGGCGTTGAATATAAGGGTATACTCCGTGGCGACCAGAGTGTAGATAAAACCCATTGCGACGCCGGTTATCACGGTTTGCAGGATACTCTGTAACAAAATAGGTCACCCGCTTCCTTGAGTAGGTACAAAATTTGAAAC
>JBLJBF010000242.1:0-15119 GCA_047637855.1 Pseudoflavonifractor sp.
CAGCTTTGACTCGTACACCACGTCGGTAATGTGCTGAAAGACCTTGGCGGGCAGCTCCACCCGCACGCCGATATCCACCTGGTTGTTGATCAGCTCAAGGCCCATCTCCTTGCACCGGTCGGAGAACCACTCTGCCCCCGAGCGGCCGGGGGCGGCGACCAGCCACTTGCAGTCCACCTGGTCCCCCTTTTCGGTGTGGAGGCGGTAGCCCTCATCCCCGCCCAGCTGCTCGATGCTCTTCACGGCGGTGCGGAACCGGTACTCCACCCGCTGCCGCACGGTCTCGTAGATGCTCTGGAGTATCTTCAAATTGTTCTCGGTGCCCAGGTGCTTGCACTGGGCCTGGAGGAGATGGAGGTCGAACTCCAGTGCCTTTTTCTCCAGGGCCTGGGCCTCGGGGGTGGAGGTGGAGTAGATCTCGTCGGTGGCGCCGTGGGCCATGTTGATGGTGTCTACGTAGTTGATGAGCTCCATGACCTCTTCCTTGGGCATGAAATCGGTGAGCCAGCCGCCAAATTCGGTGGTGAAGTTATACTTCCCGTCGGAAAAGGCCCCCGCGCCGCCAAAGCCGCACATGGTGTCGCACACGGGGCAGTGGATGCACTCCTTCACCTTGCCCGCCACGATGGGACAGCTGCGGCTGTAGATGTCCTCCCCCAGCTCCAGCGTGACCACCTTCAGCTCCGGGTTGCGGCGGGACAGCTCGTACCCCGCGAAGATGCCCGCGGTACCGCAGCCGATGATCGCTACGTCGTATCTTGTGTTCATGGATGACTCTCCTACTTTTCTTACGATTTGGGTCCGGCTCAGCCCCGCTGATCCAGGGGGATGAAGGGCTGGCGGGGCGCCACCGCCTTATAGGCGGGACGGATGATCTTGTTTCCGGGGTTATAGACTTCCTCGATGCGGTGGGCGCACCAGCCCACCATGCGCGCGACGGCGAAGAGGGGCGTGTACAGCTCCTGGGGGATACCCAGCATTCTGTAGACCAGGCCCGAATACATGTCCACATTGGCGCAGACCATCTTGGTGTCCCCCTTCTCCTGAAGGAAGACCTCGGGGGTGAGCCGCTCCACGGCCTCGAAGAGTTCGAACTCCTCCCGCATGCCCTTTTTGTCGGCGAGACCCCGGGCAAATTTTTTGAGAAGGACGGCCCGGGGGTCTGAGAGGGTGTAGATGGCGTGGCCCATCCCGTAGATGAGCCCCGAGCGGTCCCCCTCCTCCCGGCGGATGAGCTTGGCCAGAAAGGCGCGAATCTCCTCGTCGTCAGTCCAGTCGCCCACGCCGTGCTCGATGTGGGAGAACATCTCCATGACCTTCTTGTTCGCCCCGCCGTGGCGGGGGCCCTTGAGGGCGCCGACGGCGGCCGAGACGGCCGAGTAGATATCGGTACCCGAGGAGGAGAGGACCCGGCAGGCAAAGGCCGAGTTGTTGCCGCCGCCGTGCTCGGCATGGAGCACAAGACACAGGTCCAGCACCCGCGCCTCCTCCTCGGTAAAGCGGTTGTCCTGCCTCACCGACCACAGAAAGTTCTCGGCCATGGACAGGCCGGGCTGGAACCGGTGGAGATAGAGACTCTCGTTGTCATAGTAGTGCCGCTTGGCCGAGTAGGCGTGGGCCACGATGAGGGGCGCGCGGGCCACCAGAGCGATGGCCTTGCCCAGCTCGCTCTCCAGGGAGCGGTCCTCCGGCGCGTCGTCGTAGGAGTAGAGGGCCAGAATGGCGCGGGAGAGCTTGTTCATCACGTCGGGGCTGGGGGCGCGGAGGATCATGTCCTCGGTGAACATATGGGGCAGGTCCCGGTGGGCGGCCAGCGCCGCCTGGAACTGCTCCAGCTTTTCCCGGGAGGGAAGCGCCCCGAAGAGGAGCAGGTAGGCCGTCTCCTCAAAGCCGAACCGCCCCTCCCCCATAAATCCGCCGATGAGGTCGGCCACGTCGATGCCCCGGTAGAGGAGCTGGCCCTCCTGGGGACAGCGCTCGCCGTCCTGGACGTAGTAGCCCAGCACGTTGCCGATCTGGGTGACCCCCGCCATGACGCCGGTGCCGTCGGCATTGCGCAGGCCTCGCTTTACGTCCCACCTCTCGTAGTAGGCGGGATCAATCTGGTTATGCTTTTGAAACTCGCCGCATAGACTTTTGAGAAAGCCCATGGAATCGTCATGTTCGATGGTCAATGGTAAGTCTCCTCTCCCGGAGCGGTCGGATTTGGGCATATATGATTATCATACTACCAATCCGGGATAGCGTCAACGGAAAGCGGGTGGAATTCCTTGCGAAATACACGGAAATCGGACAAGGGTCCGGGGATGCGCCAGGTGGTGGCGGTGGCCCTGGCCCTGCTGCTTCTCATCTTTTTGATGCCCCTCCTCTTCTTCCACGGGGAGAGGCCCCTTTCCGCGCCCGGCGCCTCCCCCTCTCCCTCGGTCTCCCTGCCCATCGGGCATACGGTGGTGACGCCTCCCCCGGCCGGGGAAAAGGGGGACAAGGCCCGCACCGTGCGCGTCAAGCTGGCCGACGGCTCGGTGCGGGAGATGACCATGGCCGACTACCTCTGGCGGGTGGTGGCCGCCGAGATGCCCGCCTCCTTCCATCTCGAGGCGCTAAAGGCCCAGGCCGTGGCGGCCCGGACCTATACGACGGCCAAAATGGCGGCCCCGGTGGCGAACCACCCGGACGCCGATATGTGTACCGACATCACCTGCTGCCAGGCCTATATCGAGCCTGATGCGGCCGCCCTGGCCTGGGGCGGGGACGCCCAGAGCTATACCGACAAGATCTCCCAGGCGGTGAAGGACACCGACGGCCTGGTGGCCACCTACGGCGGCGTGCCCATCGAGGCCGTCTTCTTCTCCTCGGCCGCGGGGCGGACGGTGGACGCGGTGGAGGTCTGGGGCAACGCGGTGCCCTATCTCGCCGGGGTGGAGAGCCCCGAGGGGGAGGAGGTGCCCAACTACCACAGCACCATGAGCCTGAGCGTAGACGGTTTCCGCTCCATCTTCCTCTCCCAGTATCCGGACGCCATCCTGGACGGCGACAGCGCCCTGTGGTTCTCCAACGCGGTCCACAACTCGGCGGGCGGTGTGGAGCGGATGGACGTAGGCGGCGTCACGGTGGCGGGCGGGGCGCTGCGGACTCTCTTTGGTCTGCGATCCACCAACTTCACCGTCGGGGTCGCGGACGGCAGCGTCACCTTCCGGGTCACCGGGTACGGCCACGGCGTGGGTATGAGCCAGTACGGAGCCAACGCCCTGGCCGGTGAGGGAAAGACCTGCGAGGAGATCATCAAGTGGTACTACACCGGCGTAGCGCTGGAACGGCTGGATCAGTAGCGGCCGTCCATATCCTTCCCTCCGATTCCTTCGGGCTGGGGGGTATCGGCAATCTGAGGAGCGGACGCCCCAACCGGGGCGTCCGCTCCTTTTTGATTGCCTGTCAGAACACCCAGTAGATCAGGTGCGTGCTGAGGGTCATGCCCACCTTGCGCTGGAGGGCAAGGGAAGCCTCGTTCCCCACCGTGACGTGGGCCAGGGCGTACCCCCCGCGGGCGAGGGTGCGGCGGATCATGGCCCGGTACAGGGCCTCCCCCACCCCCAGGCGGCGGTACTGGGGCAGGACCTGTAACAGCCCGATGGTCCCCTCGTCATGGGTGCCCACAAAGCCGGCCAGCGCGCCGTCGATAAAGGCCCCCAGCATCCCCCGGGCCAGCACGCCGGCGATGTACGCCTCGTCGGCGTAGCTCTGGCCGTAGACGGCCTGCACCCGGGCCGCCCAGGTCATGTCCAGAAGCCGCAGCTCCCCCGAAAAGGGGGCGGGCTCCGGGGGATTCTCCCCCATCCAGGCCGCCTGATGGCAGATCATGCCGCCGCCGCGCCCCATCCGGGCCCGCAGGGCGGGGAGATACCAGTCCTGATGGGCCATGCACAGCTCGCTCCCCTGGGGGATGCGCGCCAGCATGGCCTCGGCCGCCGGGGGGCTCTCGGCCGTGATCAGATAGGCGCCGCTCTCCCGGTCGTGCAGAAGCAGCCCGTCCTCCCGGAAGAGCAGCAGCTCGGCGCTCCCCCGGCGCAGCACCTCCAAACAGTTCAGATAGCGCGGCCTGTCCCGTTCCAGGTAGGCTACGGCACGCTCCCTTTCGTCCAAGTTTACTCCCCCTCCGTGTACTGCGGCAGCTCGATGATAAAGCTCACAGAGCTGCCGTCACTCTCGGCCCGGATTCCGCCGCCATGCCGCTCCACGATCTCCTTGGCGATGGCCAGCCCCAGCCCCGCGCCGCCGGTGCGGCTGGAGCGGGCCGCGTCCAGGCGGTAAAACTTTTGAAAAATGCGGCTCAGCTCCCGCTCGGGGATCTCCATCCCCTGGTTGGTGACCGTGACCCTGATCCGCTCCCCCGCACGGGCGGCGGAAACCGTTACCTCCCCGCCGGGGGTGGAGTAGCTCACCGCGTTTTTAAGCAC
The DNA here is from genome assembly GCA_047637855.1 of Pseudoflavonifractor sp. Lineage (GTDB taxonomy): Bacteria > Bacillota > Clostridia > Oscillospirales > Oscillospiraceae > Pseudoflavonifractor. The sequence goes on from JBLJBF010000242.1 coordinate 4,455, forward strand.
GTTGTCAAACACCCGGGCCAGCTTGTCGGGCTCTCCCAGAACCACCAGCTGCCGCTCGATGTCGGTGCGGCAGCTCAGGTCCTTTTCGGAAAAGAGGGGGTAGAACTCGTCGGCCAGCTGCTCCAGGAGGACGGTGAGCTGGATGGGTCTGCCCTCCTCCAGCCCGCCCCCCAGGTCCATGCGGGTGATGTCGAAAAACTCGCCCAGCAGTTCCTGAAGCCGCACGGCCTTCTCCAGGGCGATGCCGGTGTACTTGCTCCGCTGCTCCGTGTCCAGGTCGGGCTCGTCCTGCAAAAGGGTGAGATAGCCCACCACCGAGGTGAGCGGGGTCTTGAGGTCGTGGGCCAGAAAGGCCACCAGATCCCGCTTGCGGCCCTCGGCCTCCCGCGTCTCGGCCTCCCGCGCCTGAAGCTGGAGCTGGATGGCGCGTAGGTCCTCCTCCACGGGGGCGAGCTCCCGGGGCAGGCTGATCTGCTCCCCGCTGTTGCCCACCACCTGGCGGGTGGCCTTTCCCACCTGGTCGAGCCACCGGGTGAACCGGCCCATGGCGAGATAGAAGGCCAGCAGCATGAGGCCCATCATGCCCAAGGTCAAGATCTCCTGCTTGTTGGCGCGGATATAGGTCTGGTAGAGGGCCAGGGCCTGGCCCTCGGTCTTGCCGAAAACCCGCTCGGCCCCCCAGAGGAAGAGCTTGGCGAAGGGGTCCTGCAGCACGCCGTCCACCACCACCTCCATCAGAACTATGCTCACCGCGCCGGCGATGACGGCCCCTATGACCACCAGCAGCAGCATTTGCAGCTTGAGCCGGGTGTACTTCACGGGTGTTTCCCCCTCTCTCACGCGCCGGGCTGCTCCTGCCGCCAGGCGTCAATGGCGTCCAAAAAGGCCCGCCCGAATTTTTTGAGCTTCTGCTCCCCAACGCCCGACACCTTCAGCAGCTCCCCCTCGGAGCGGGGCAGCCGACGGCACAGCTCCCGCAATGTCGCGTTGGAGAAGACCACGTAGGCGGGCACGCCCAGGCGTTTCGCCTGCTGCTGGCGCAGGGCCTGAAGCCGCGCGTACAGCTCGGGGGATGCGTCGCCCAGCGCCTCGTCCCGCCGGGCGGCCGCCTTTTCGGCCGACACCTTGACCCGCGCGGTGAGCGTTGCCCCCCCGCGGAGCAGCTCCCCCGCCCCGGGGGTGAGGGCCAGGGTGGGATAGGGCCCGTCGTCCTGGGCCAGATAGCCCCGCTCCAGCAAAAGGCGGATGCGCAGCAGCACCTCGTCCCGGGAGAGGGCGGCCAGCGCGCCGTAGCCGGGCAGCTTGTGAAGCCCCCACTTGGCCACCCGCTCGTTTTGCGCGCCCCGCAGCACATCGGTGATGACGGCGGCGCCGAACCGCTCCCCCGCCTGCCTGACGCAGCTCAGTATTTTCTGCGCGTCCCCGGTGATGTCCCGCTCCTCGAAGTAGGCCCGGCAATTGCCGCAGGTGCCGCAGCACGCGCGGGTCTCCTCCCCGAAGTACCTTAGGATATAGTGGCGCAGGCAGTCGGTGGTGTGGCAGTAGTAGGTCATCTGCCTGAGGCGGGCCAGGTCCTGCTCCACCCGGGCGGCGCGCGCCGCTCCGTCCGGCTCGGAGTTGTCGCTCTGCTGCTCGATCAGAAAGCGGTTGGTCTGCACGTCGGCGGCGCTGTAGAGGAGGAGGCAGTGGGCGGGATCTCCGTCCCGCCCGGCCCTGCCCGCCTCCTGATAGTAGCTCTCCAGGTCCTTGGGCATATTGTAGTGGACCACGTAGCGCACGTCGGGCTTGTCGATGCCCATGCCGAAGGCGTTGGTGGCCACGATGATCTGGGCGTCTCCGTAGACGAAGTTCTCCTGGTTCCGGCTGCGCTCGGCGCTCTCCAGCCCCGCGTGGTAGCGGGTGGCCGCGAATCCCCGCTCCCGGAGAAAAGCGCAGACCTCCTCCACGTTCTTGCGGGTGGAGCAGTAGACCAGGCCGCTCTCCCCCTCGCGCCCGCGCAGAAAGTCCAGCAGGGCCTCGCGCTTGCTGCGGGGGGTCTGCACCTCCCAGTAGAGATTGGGCCGGTCAAACCCGGACACCAGCAGAAAGGGCTCCCGCAGCTCCAGCTGGCGGATGATATCCTCCCGCACCTCGGGGGTGGCGGTGGCCGTAAAGGCGGCCACCACCGGGCGGGCGGCGAGGGCGGCGGTAAAGCGGGGAATATTCAGGTAGCTGGGGCGGAAGTCCTGTCCCCACCGGGACACGCAGTGGGCCTCGTCCACCGCCACCATGGAGATGGGGGCCTCCCGGGCAAAGGCGAGGAAGGAGGCGGTCTCCAGCCGCTCGGGGGCCACGTAGATGAGCTTGTACTTGCCCAGTGCGGCGTTGCGCAGGGCCAAGGCGAACTGCCGCTCGGTGAGAGAGCTGTTCAGGTACGCCGCCGGGACCCCGGCCTGGATCAGTCCCTCCACCTGGTCTTTCATCAGCGAGATGAGGGGGGAGATCACCAGCGTGATGCCCTCCATGCACAGGGCCGGGATCTGGTAGCAGATGGACTTCCCCGCGCCGGTGGGCATCACCGAGAGCACGTCCCGCCGGCCCAGCAGCCGCTCCACCACCTCCCCCTGTCCGGGGCGAAAGTCCGAATATCCAAAATGCTGTTTCAGCAGTCTCTCTGGCAAGTCCATAGCGGCCCCCATCAGGCGATTTTTTCGTTCCGGGAGCCGGGCGCGGCCATGCCGGGCGGCGGCTCCGTGAAAAGGATACCACAGCGCGGGGAAAATTGCCACCGAAATGTCGGCCCAGACACCCGCCCGGTCCGACGCTGCGCATAATATGGGCCGATCTGGAAAAGCTGAAAAAATCAACAGGAGCAAAGGACGGTGGCCATAGATGGGGCCGGTGGGCACGAGCATTCCCCGCAAAGAGGCGTGGGACAAGGTGACGGGGGCCGCGCGGTATACCGACGATTTCCCCACGGCGGGGCTTCTCTGCGCCCGGCTGCTCACCAGCACCTGCGCCCACGGAACAATCCGGCGGCTGGACGTCTCCAGGGCCCTGGGCGTATGGGGGGTTCAGGCCGTCCTCACCGGGGCGCAGTGCCCCGTCCTCTTCGGCCCGCTGACCCAGGACCGGCCCGCCCTGGCCCGGGACGTGGTGCGCTACGCGGGGGAGCCGGTGGCTCTGGTTGTCGCCCGGGACGAGCCCACGGCCGAGCTGGCCGTCCGGCTGATCGAGGTGGAGTACGACCCCCTTCCCCTGGTGCTGACCCCCTCCCAGGCCCTGGCCGACGGGGCCGTTTTGCTCCACGGCCGGCCGGGCGGCTACAAACAGACCATGGCGGACGTCTACCCCCGGCCCGGCACCAATATAGCCAGCGCCTACCCCATCCGCAAGGGCGACGCCCGGGCCGCTTTGAACGGGTGCGAAGTCGTGGTGCGCCAGCGGTTTTTTCTGCCGCCCTCCGACCATCTGGCCACCGAGGTGCGCACGGCCCGGGCCGAGATCAAGGCCGACGGGGAGGTGGTCATCACCACCGCGTCCCAGGCCCCCTATATGGTAATCAGGCAGCTGGCCGAGGCCTTTTTGATCCCCCCGGGCAAGATCAGGATCCACGTCCCCTTCGTAGGGGGCGCTTTTGGCGGCAAGGCCCCCGTCTTTCTGGAGATATTGGCCTTTCTGGCCTCCCGCAGCGTGGGGGGCCGGGCGGTCCGGCTGACCATCCCCCGGGAGCAGGATATGGCCTCGGCTCCCTGCCGCCTGGCGCTGGAGGCCGACCTGCGGCTCGGGGCCGACAGGGACGGCCTGCTCGAGGCCGCTGAGATGACCTATTGGCTGGACTGCGGGGCCTATGCCGACATCTCCCCCTATATGGCCAAGGCCATCGCGGCAGACTGCACTGGCCCCTACCGGATCGAGCATCTCTCGTGTGACAGCTTGTGCGTCTACACAAACCGCACCTACGCCACCTCCTTTCGCGGCTTTTCCCACGAGTCCACCACCTTCTGCGTGGAGCGGACCATGGATCTGCTGGCCCGCAAATGCGGCGTGGACCCCATGGAGCTGCGGCTGAAAAACGCCATCGGCCCCGGCTGCCTGACCCCCACCCGCGTCCTGTGCAGCCTGAGCATGGTGGGCGACCTGCCCGCCTGCCTGAACGAAATCAAAACGCTGGCCGAATGGGACGGCGGACAGGCCGTGCCCATCAAGGAACATACCGTGCGGGCCAAGGGGGTGGCCTGCTTTTGGAAGACCGAGAACCCCCCAACCGACGCGGCGGCGGGCGCGCTCATCACCTTCAACCCGGACGGAAGCGTCAACCTCAACACCGGCGTGGTGGAGATGGGTTCGGGGGGGCAGACCCATCTGGCCCAATTTCTGGCCGACCGGCTGGGCATCGCCCCGGCCCAGGTCCATGTGGTCATGCCGGTGGACACCCGCACCGCCCCCGAGTATTGGAAAACGGTGGCCAGCTTGACCGAGTATATGGCGGGCCACGCCGTGCTGCGGGCGGCCGACGATCTGCTGCTCCAGCTCCGCCGCAACGGCGCGGAAGCCCTCGGCTGCGCCCCCGAGGAGGTCGTGATGGCCGACGGGCGGGTCTCCTCCCGAAAGAACCCCAACCGGTTTATCCCCTTTCAGGACCTCGCCCTGGGGTACAAGTCCCCCGAGGGGGCCTCCCTGGGCGAGCCCGCCCTGGGCCGGGGCGGCTTTATGCTCAAGGGGCTGACCCCGCTGGACCCCCAGACCGGCGAGGGAAAGACCGGCCCGGGCTGGACCTTGGGCGCGCAGGTGGTGGAGGTGGAGGCCGACTTGAAAACCTGCTCCTACCGTATCCTCACCGCGTCCACCGTGATGGACGTGGGCAAGGTCGTAAACCCCGCGCTCATGCGCGCCATGGTGGCGGGCGGTATGTCTATGGGCCTGAGCCTGGCCAGCCGGGAGGCCTTCACCTGCGACGCCGCCGGGGTCCCCCGCGCGCCCAACCTGCGCACCTACAAGCTCATGCACATCGGGCAGGAGCCCGACTACCGGGTAGGCTTTGTGGAGACCCCCGAGGAGGGCTTCCCCTACGGGATGCGCAGCTACGCCGAGCACGGCATCATTGCCATGCCCGCCGCTTTGGCCAACGCGCTGTCCGCGGCCTTTGGGCGGGAGCTGTTCACGCTGTCCCTCACCCCCGAGCATATCTGGGCCAGCGGAAAGGAGCCCGGCGTATGATCCCCTTCTCTTTCGTCTACTGCCGCCCCGACAGTTTGGAGGAGGCCTGCTCCGCCTTCGCCGGACTGCAGAGCGAGGGCAAAAATCCCTTCTATTACGCGGGGGGCAGCGAAATCATCACCATGTGCCGGGCGGGCGACCTCGCGCCGGGCGCGGTGATCGACCTCAAGGCCATCCCCGACTGCACATCCCTGGCGGCCGACGGCGGGGGGCTGCGCATCGGCGCGGCCTGCAGCCTGAATCGGGTCAAGGAATCCAAGCTCTTTCCCCTCCTCACGCTGGTCTGCGGGCGGATCGCCGACCACACCAACCAGTGCCGCATCACTTTGGGGGGCAATCTCTGCGGCAGCATCCTGTACCGGGAGACCAGCCTTCCTCTGCTGCTGTCGGACGCCGCCGTCACTTTGCTGGGCGAACATGGCCTGCGTACTGTCCCCTTTCAGCGCGTCTTTCAGGGGCGGATGGGCCTGACCCCCGGCGAGCTGCTGGTATCGGTCCACATCCCGGCCTGGGCGCTCCAGGCCCCCCACGCCCACGTCAAGCGGACCGCCCAGGAGAAGATCGACTACCCCCTGGTGAGCATGGCCGCCCTGCGGCAGGGCGGCCGGCTGCGCCTTGCCCTGTCGGGTGTGTGCACCTACCCCTTCCGCAGCACCCGGATGGAGTCGGTTTTAAACGACGGCGCCCTCTCCCCCGCCCAGCGGGCCGGGCAGGCGGCCCGCCTGCTGCCCGCGCCGCTCCTGGACGACGTGGAGGGCAGCGGCCCCTACCGCGTATTTGTGCTGGAAAACATGCTGCGCACTCTTTTGGAGGAATTTTAAGATGGTACGATACGAGGGAAAAACGGTTATCCCCCTTGAGGTCAACGGGGAGGTCCGTGAGGTGGCGGTGCGTCCCTCCGACCTGCTGCTGGATGTCCTGCGGGAGCAGCTGGGCCTGACGGGAGCAAAGCCCGGCTGCAAAAACGGCGACTGCGGGGCCTGCACCGTGATGCTGGACGGCTGGCCCGCCAAGTCCTGTCTGGTGCTGGCCGTGGAGACTGTGGGCCATGAGATCCTGACGGTGGAGGGGCTGGGCGGGCAGGCCGATGTCCAGCGGGCCTTCGTCCAGGAGAACGCCTTCCAGTGCGGGTACTGTACGTCGGGCTTTCTCATGGTCTGCCACGCCCTGCAAAAGCGGCACCCCGTCATGCCCGAGGAGTACGTGATTGAGGAGTGGCTCCAGTCCAATCTCTGCCGATGCACCAGCTACCGGGAGATCCGGGCCGCCGTGCGCGCCATGTACGACGGCGCTCAGAACTGAAAACATAAAAGGATTTCCCGCTCATGCAGGAAATCCTTTTTGTCGGGCCTAGTTGATGACGGTGCCGCCGTTTACGTGGATGATCTGCCCCGAGATGTTCGAGGCGTCCTCACAGGCCAAAAACACGTAGGCGGGGGCCAGCTCGTAGGGCTGGGCGGCGCGCCTCATGGGGCTGGTAGAGCCGAAGGTCTGCACCTCCTGGGGGGAGAAGCTGGCCACGATCAGGGGCGTCCAGACCGGGCCGGGGGCCACGGCGTTGACGCGGATGCCCAGGTCCATCAGGGACAGGGCCATGGACCGGGTGAAGGAGACGATGGCCCCCTTGGTGGCCGAGTAATCGATGAGCGTCGGCTTGCCCTCAAAGGCCGTGATAGAGGCCGTGTTGACGATGGCGCAGCCCCTGGACAGGTGGGGCAGGGCCGCCTTGGTCATGAAAAAGCAGGAGAAAAAATTGCTCTCGAAGGTGTTGACAAGCTGCTCCCTGCCGATGTCCAGAATGCTGTTTTGCGGGTACTGCACCGCGGCGTTGTTGACCAGAATGTCTAGCCCGCCGAGCTGCTTCACCGCCTGATTCACGGCGTTTACGGCGTTGTCTTCCACCCGCAGGTCGGCCTGGATGGCCAAGCACATCCGTCCCAGCCCCGTCACGGCCCCGACGGTGTCCTGCGCGTCGCCGCCCTCGCAGAGGTGGACGATGGCCACGTCGGCCCCCTCCTTGGCATAGGCCACGGCGACGGCACGGCCGATGCCGCTGTCCCCTCCCGTGATGACGGCCTTCTTCCCGGCCAGCTTGCCCGCCGCCCGGTAGGCGGGATTTTCGTATTGGGGCGGCGGGTTCATCTCGGCCTCACGGCCGGGCTGGCGGGGCTGGTGCTGGGGCGGAAAGGTATCGTGGGGCTGTGGCTGCATCATTTACTCCCTCCTATGGTTTCATAGGCGGTAGTATCCCCCGGATGGGGCCGGATTATCGGTGCGGATTTCAGCTCACCCGATACGCGCCTTGTTGAGCACCGCGTAGAGAACCGCGGCGCCAATGATGGCGGCGCAGAACAGCAGATACGCCCCAAACAGCGGGTTTTGCAGCCCGCCCAGCAAAATGATGAGGGCCCCGACCGTGGCGCAGACGGGCACCACGTACCCTTTCCAGACCCCCTTGATCGCCCCCCGGCGGGCCAGGCGGATCACGGCGGCGTAGAGCATAATGTAGCCCAGGTAGTTGGTGACGATGCTGATCTCAGAGACGTCGGAGTTGGGGAGGAGCTGGTATTTCTGCGTGACATAGTGCAGGCCCAGCCAGAACAGCGTGACCAAGAGGGCGAAGACCGCCGAGTAGACCGGCATGCCGCCCAGCGCCTGGTTCTCCCGCTTCAACCCCGCCGAGCCGGGGATCATGTTGCGCAGCCCCAGTGCATAGGGCAGCCGGATAGAGCCCAGGATCAGGCCGTTCACCGTACCCAGAATAGAGATCAGCACGAAGACCAGCATGAGCTTGGCCCCCATCTGCCCAAACAGCAGCGTGGCCGCGTAGTTCACATGGTCGTCCCCCATCTCCATGATCCTCTGGGGCCCGACCAGCGCGCTGATGCCGACGAAGTAGAGGACATAGGCCAGCAAAATGATGAGGGGGGAGATCACCAGAGCACGGGGCAGGTTCTTCTTGCTGTCCTTGATCTCATGGCAGATGGAGGTGGAAATGGCCCAGCCGTCGAAGGAGAACGCGATGGCCGGGATGGCGCTCATAAGGCCGCCTATGCCCGCGCCGGCGGGGGCATGGGTAAAGGTCTGGACCGGGTCTCCCACCGCCAGCCCGGCGACGGCGATTACAAAAAGAGGGATCAGCTTGATGATGGTAGCCCCGTTTTGAATGTATCCGCCCAGCTTGGCCGAGAGAACGTTGCATAAAAAGAGGAGCGCGATATAGCCCAGGCCCAGCAGCACCTGGTTCTCCAGCGTATTCGGGAGATTGAAGAGCATACAGGTATAGATGCCGCCCACCCAGGCCACCACGGCGGTGATGCTGGGCATATACGCCAAGGTCTGGAACCAGCCGAAGGCACAGGCGACGGGGAGCGAGCAGAACTCCTCCGCGTAGGTGATCACGCCGCCCGGCCTGTCCGTCATGGTGGCCAGCTGCGAGATGGCGAGGGAGCCGAAGATAATGGCAATTGCGGCCACCACGAAGACCAGCACGCCGTCGCGGACGCTGCCCCCCGTCCAGATCAAAATATTGTCGCTCTTAAAAAAGATGCCGGAGCCGATGACGATACCCGTAATCATTGTGATCGCCGTGAACAACCCGTACTTTCGTTTCTCCATAACTCTGCTCCACTTCATCGTTTTATTGGGTGAAATTTACAATGTTCCAAAACAGCAACGCCTTATTGTAATACAATTTCTACAAAAATGCAACACGAAACGCACGGGAACTCCAATAGGGCCGTCCATAGGCATCGTTTGGCAGTATAAATCCCCGCACTTAGCCGCAAATTATTCCCGGGGGTGATTTTTTGCGCAGATTGACCGCATTTTTGCTTCTGCTCCTGTGCGCCGCTTCCTCGGCGGGGGCGGTTGAGATCACGGCGCAGCCCGGCCAGGTAGACCCATACAGGACCCGGTCGGAGCTTTTAATGGCGGCCTCCCATTACACCGGCGTCTGTACCCCGGAGCAGGCAGCCGACGTGTGGGCCGCGGGGCTGATGCAGCGCAGCGCCGCCATGCAGTACACCGGAATGACCCGGGCGCTGAAGGAGGACTACGCCGCGCAGCTGGACGCCCTGGGCTCCAACTGGGTGACGGGTATGTCCAGCCCCTGGGTGGCGGGCTATACCGTCACCCAGGCGGGCTGCTCCGACGACACTCACGCCGAGATGGCCCTGCGTTTCGAGACCGTGACCAGCTATGGCCCGCCCGAGTTCTACGACGCGAAGCTATGGCTGACCCGGGAGGACTCGTTCTGGCGCGTCGAGCGCATCTGGATCGAGGAGGGCCTGTATCCCTACACCCTGTATCGGCCATAGGCCCCCGCCCGAGGGGGCGCCGTGCCGGTCCCCTGATCAATCGGGAACCGGCACGGCGTTTTATTGGTCCCTATTGTCCAAAAGCCCCGCATCTCTTCGGCGTGGGCAGATGGCCGTTTTCTTTTGTCTATGTCTATGGTATAATAGCCGCAGAGCGGCTATTATACGCACATATAGGCACTCCGTGCCTATATGCTGTGATTTTAGCCACGGCGCGGGACGCGCCGATGGCGTATGATACCATGAATTTTATTCATGGTATCATAGCAACATAAAACAGAGTACAGAGTAAGGATGCTGATGATGGAGAACAAGCCCGTTATATTAATTGTGGAGGATGACCCGCTGATCGCCGAGTTCCTGGTGGCCAAGCTGGACGCCAGCGGATACCGCACTTACCTGGCCGCCAACGGCACGCAGGCCATATCCATGGCCTTTTCCCACTGCCCGGCTTTGGTGCTGCTGGATTTGGGCCTGCCCGACATGGATGGGATGGAGGTGCTGGCCGCCCTCCGGGCCTGGAGCATCGTCCCCGTGGTGGTGGTGTCGGCGCGGGCGCAGGATACCGACATTGTGCTGGCCCTGGACGCCGGGGCCGACGACTATATCGTCAAGCCCATCAACAATCTGCTGCTGATGGCCCGCATCCGCACCGCCCTGCGCAAGGATATCACCCGGATGACCCAGAACACCTTGATGCACCAGTCCTTCGGCGGGGGCCACCTCTGCGTCGATTACGACAGGCGGCTGGTCACGGTGGGAGGCGAGCCGGTACACCTGACCCCTATCGAGTATAAGATTCTGGCCCGGCTGGCCAGCAATCCCGGGCGGGTAATGACCTACGCCGTCCTGCGACGGGAGCTGTGGGGCCCCTACGCCACCGACAACCAGGTGCTGCGGGTCAACATGGCAAACCTGCGCCGCAAGATCGAGAGCAACTCGGCCGACCCCCAGTACATCCTCACCGAGGTGGGGGTGGGCTACCGGATGACCGAGTGTGACAACCCCGTCTGACCATATAAAAACCGTGCGCGAGTGTTTCTCGCACACGGTTTTTTCAGCCTGTCAAAGAAGTCCCTAGGACTTCTTTGACAGGCTGTTACACTTTTTGAAACACCGTAAGAAGTTTCAAAAAGTGGTTTTCCTG
>JBLJBF010000243.1:0-6792 GCA_047637855.1 Pseudoflavonifractor sp.
GCCCTTGAGCTTCTCGCCCACGACCTGCGCTTTGATCAGGTTGGTCGTGCCGCTCTCGCCGATGGGAACGCCGGCGGTGATAACCACGGTATCGCCCGGGCTGATGGCCCCCTCTTTGGTGGCTACGTCCACCGCCAGAGAGAAGAGCCGGTCGGTGGAGTCCACGAAACCGGAGAGGAAGGACACCACGCCCCAGGAGATGGAGAGCTGGCGGCGCACCTTCTCCCTCTGGCACAGAGCCACGATGGGGCAGGCAGGGCGGAACCGGGAGATGACCTTGGCCGTGTAGCCCGACTCAGTGGGGGCCAGAATCGCCTTGGCGTTGAGGTCCATGGCCGTCATACAGCTGGTGTGGGTAATGGCGTTGGAGATGGCGGAGCAGTCGATCATGGAGATCTTTTCACGGAACCGATGCCAATAGTCGATGGCCTCCTCGGCCGCCATGATGGTGGCCACCATGGCGTTTACCGCCTCAATGGGGTACTTGCCCGACGCGGTCTCGCCCGAGAGCATCACGCAGGAGGTGCCGTCAAACACGGCGTTGGCCACGTCGGAGACCTCGGCGCGGGTGGGCCGGGGGTTGCGGATCATGGAATCAAGCATCTGAGTCGCCGTAATGACCGGGATGCCGCTCATGGTGGTGATGCGGATCATCCGCTTCTGAAGGATGGGCACCTCGTGGGCGGGGATCTCCACTCCCAGATCGCCACGGGCCACCATGACGCCGTCAGAGGCCGCCACGATCTCCTCCAGATTATCCACACCCTCCCGGTTCTCGATCTTGGAGATGATGCGGATACTGTCCCCGCCGAACTCATGGAGACAGGCCCGGATATCCTCTACGTCGGAGGCCTTGCGTACGAAAGAGGCCGCGATGAAATCGAAGTCATTCTCACAGGCAAACTTCAGGTCCTCCCGGTCCTTTTCGGTGAGGGAGGGGAGAAGAATGTGTACGTCTGGAATATTAATGCTCTTGTTGTTGGAGAGAGGCCCGCCGTTCTCCACGGCGCAGATGATCTCCTGCCCGTCGATCCGCTCTACCAGCAGGTCGATCAGGCCGTCGTCCACCAGAATATGGTTTCCGGGGGCGACCTCATTATGGAGATTGTCATACGTGACCGCGACCTTCTTGCGGTCCCCCTCGCACTCGGCAGTGGTGAGGATAAATTTATCCCCCTTGCACAGCTCAATGCTCCCGGATTTAAAGGTCTTGATCCGGATCTCAGGGCCCTTGGTATCTAAAATGGCGGCCACGGGACTGCCCAGCTCATCCCGGACATGGCGCAGCTTCAGGAGCTGGGTCTTATGGCTCTCATGGGTGCCATGAGAAAAGTTGAAACGCGCGGCATTCATGCCGGCCAGGACCAGCTTGCGGATCATCTCCTCACTGTCCACAGCCGGGCCAAGAGTACAAATGATTTTTGTTCTTCTCATAATTTTGATCTACCTCCAACAAACTACGTGTCCTTTTTATTGATCATCAAATTCTCGACCATTTTATCATACTACAAACCGCAACATTTGAAAAGAGTAAATATCGAGAAGTTTTCCCGTATCAATTTCTTACTTAGCAGCACTTTCCCATTTTAAATTGATACTGAATTTTATTTTTCCATCCTCATTTATTATTAGCATTCTTCTTAACACAATAAGGGCCACCCATATGGGCGGCCCTCAGATTGTCGATAAACCCCCAGCCTGAAGGAATCGGAGGGAGGGATAGTGTGAAAGGGAACCGTCAGGGTTCCCTTTCACGTGCAGGAAAACCACTTTTTGAAACTTCTTACGGTGTTTCAAAAAGTGCTGCAGCCTGTCGAAAAGACTTTTTCGACAGGCTATGGGCCACCCATATGGGTGGCCCTGGGAAAATAGTTTTAGCCGAGCTTTGACAGCTCCACGGCTGTTTTCGCCGCGAGACGCGCATTGTTGAAGACGAGCTGGATATTGCTGTCCAGGCTGTCCCCGCCGGTGAGCTCCTTTACCCGGGCCAGCAGGAAGGGGGTGGTCTCCTTCCCGTGGACGCCCTGCACCTTTGCCTCGGCGATCGCCCGGTCAATGGCCTTGTTGATGGTCTCCGGGTCCATGGCGTATTCCTCGGGGATGGGATTGGCCACCAGTATGCCGGATTTGAGGCCCAAGGTCTGGCTCGCGTGGAACACGCCGGCCAGCTCCTCCGGGGTGTCGATCTCATAGTCCACACGGAACCCGCTCTTGCGGGTGTAGAAGGCAGGCAGCTCGTTCGTGCCGTACCCGATGACGGGTACGCCCTTGGTCTCCAGGTACTCCAGGGTCAGTCCCAGGTCGAGGATGGACTTGGCTCCTGCGCACACCACCATAACGGGGGTCTGGCTTAGCTCCTCCAGGTCGGCCGAAATGTCCATGGTGGTCTCAGCGCCCCGATGCACGCCGCCGATGCCGCCGGTGGCGAAGATTTTGATGCCCGCCATGTGGGCGATGATCATAGTGGTGGTAACGGTGGTGGCCCCGTCCTCTCCCCGGGCGGCGATGACCGCCAGGTCCCGGCGGCTGGCCTTAGCCACGTCGTGGCCCTTTTTGCCCAGGTGCTCGATCTCCTCCTTGGACAGGCCGGCCTTCATCCGCCCGCCGATGATGGCGATGGTGGCGGGCACCGCACCGCTGGCGCGGATGATGCGTTCCACCTCCAGGGCGGTCTCCACGTTCTGGGGATAGGGCATACCGTGGGAAATGATGGTGGATTCCAGCGCGACCACCGGCTTTCCCTCCCGGACGGCGGCGGCCACCTCAGGGGATACGTCGAGATACTTGTTGAGCGACATACGATTACCTCCATAAGTTCGTTGTGGTTTTGGCCCCATATTGGGGGGTGAATGCGTGGACGGTCTCCCGGCCGGGGCCTCCCGCAGACCCGGGGGCTTGCCCCTACAGGCCTGCGCGCGTGCGGACGGTCTCCTCGCTCAACTCCGGGTTGATAGTCTCGGCCCCCTCCATGGCGATGGCAGAAGCGGCCAGGCCGGCCAGCGCGGTGCGTTTCAAATCGTTCCCGTCCAGGTAGGCCCAGGCCAGGGCGGCCATAAAGGCGTCCCCCGCACCGGTGGTGTTGACGATTTTCGCCGGAAAACAGGGCAGGTGGACCGTACCGCTGTGGTCCGCGGCAAACACCCCGTCCCCGCCCAGAGAGAGGAAGACCCGGCGCAGCCCCGTGTCCAGCAGGACGGCCGCGGCTTTGCCAAGGCTCTCCTCATCGGTGATGGCCACACCCGAGAGCAGCTCTGCCTCGATGCGGTTTGGCTTGAGGGTGTGGAGCTTGCCCAGCACGCCCTTGAGCTTTGCCGCCTTGGCCGTGGAGACCGGATCGGCAAAGATGGGCGCCCGGGCGTTTTCACAGAGCCAGAGGATGGACTCGGCGGGGATATTGGTGTCGATGACGATAGCCTGGGCATTGTCCAGCAAGTTCCGGCGGGCCTGGAGGTAGGCGGGCGTCACATGGTCGTAAATGTCCATATCGGACACTGCCAGAGCCATGTCCCCGTCCGGCCCGGCGAGGAAGAGATAGGTAGAGGTGGCCGCCCCGGGCACCTGAAGGGCGGCGCTGATATCGATGCCCAGCTCTCCGCAGGAGGCCGCAATGCGCTGGGCGTTCAGGTCATCCCCAAATGCGGTGAGCAGACGCACGTCCACGCCTAGCAGGCTCATATTGTGGGCAATGTTCCGCCCCACGCCCCCCAGGCTCATGCTCACCTTGCCGGGGTTGGAGTCGGCCTGTACCAGCGGCGCTGCGGCGCGGCCGCCGATGTCCATGTTCACGCCGCCGATCACGGCCACGTAGGAGGCCGAGCGGAGCACGTAGCCCTTCCCCGCGATATAGCCCTTTTTCATCAGATTGGAGATGTGCACGGCCACCGAGCTGCGCGTGATCCCCAGGCGGCCCGCCAGCTCCTGCTGTGAGAGCATGGGATCGCCCTCGATGAGCTTTAGCAGCTCCCGTTCCCGCTGAGTCAAGCAATTTCCTCCTAATCATTTGTTTAGCGAATAGGCACATGTTTATATTACCGCACTTTTTTCAGTTGTCAAGTGCCTATTTTAGGTCTGACCCGGAAAAGAGCGGCGCGAGGCAAAAACTCCTCAAGGAAAGGGTTGTAAATCTCCACGAAATTCCTTATAATATAATTTGGGCAGAAGCCAGAAGAGAGAGGGATTTCCATTGAAACCGACCAAGATCGCACGGATATTTGCCGACCTGGAGCACTTCGGCGGCCAGACGCTCCAGGTGAGCGGCTGGGCGCGCACCATCCGGGACATGAAGACCTTTGGGTTCATTGAGCTCAACGACGGCTCCTGTTTCAAGAACCTGCAGGTGGTCATGGACGCCAGCGTCCTGGAGAATTATAAGGAAATCGCATCTCAGAACGTGGGCGCGGCCCTGTCGGTCACCGGCACGGTGGCGCTGACCCCCGACGCCAAGCAGCCCCTGGAGCTAAAGGCCGCCGCCGTCACGGTGGAGGGTCCCTCCTCCCCCGAGTACCCCCTGCAGAAGAAACGGCACAGCGTGGAGTATCTGCGCACCATTGCCCATCTGCGGCCCCGCACCAACCTGTTCTCGGCCGCCTTCCGGGTTCGCAGCGTGGCCGCCCACGCCATCCACACCTTCTTCCAGGACCGGGGTTTCGTCTACGTCCACAGCCCCATCATCACCGCCAGCGATGCGGAGGGCGCGGGCGAGATGTTCAAGGTCACCACGCTGGATCTGGAGAACCTGCCCAGGACCGAGGACGGCAGCATCGACTACAGCCAGGATTTCTTTGGCAAGCACGCCAACCTGACCGTGTCGGGCCAGCTCAACGCCGAGAGCTTTGCCATGGCCTTCGGCGATGTGTACACCTTTGGGCCCACCTTCCGGGCCGAGAAGAGCAATA
Organism: Pseudoflavonifractor sp.; assembly: GCA_047637855.1. Lineage (GTDB taxonomy): Bacteria > Bacillota > Clostridia > Oscillospirales > Oscillospiraceae > Pseudoflavonifractor. The sequence continues at coordinate 4,896 of JBLJBF010000243.1, forward strand.
CCACCCGCCACGCCGCCGAGTTCTGGATGATCGAGCCTGAGATGGCCTTCTGCGACCTGAGCGGAGACATGGACGTGGCCGAGGCCATGATCAAGTTCATCATCACCACCGTGATGGAGAAGTGCCCCGACGAGATGGCCTTCTTCAACTCCTTCGTGGATCAGGGCCTGGTAGAGCGGCTTACCCATGTGGCAAACGCCGACTTTGGCCGGGTGAGCTATACCGAAGCGGTGGAGCTGCTGAAGAAGAACAACGACGCCTTTGATTATAAGGTAGAGTGGGGCGTGGATCTCCAGACCGAGCACGAGCGCTATCTGACCGAGCAGGTCTTTCAAAAGCCGGTCTTCGTCACCGACTACCCCAAGGACATCAAGGCCTTCTATATGCGCCTCAACGACGACGGGAAAACCGTGGCCGCCGCCGACTGCCTGGTCCCCGGCATTGGGGAGCTCATCGGCGGGTCGCAGCGCGAGGAGCGCATCGATCTGCTGGAGGAGCGCATCAGGGAAATGGGAATGGAGGCGGCCGACTACTGGTGGTATCTCGACCTACGGCGGTACGGCGGTTGCAAGCACGCGGGTTTCGGCCTGGGCTTCGAGCGCATGGTGATGTACCTCACCGGAATTAGCAACATCCGTGACGTCCTGCCCCACCCCCGGACGGTCGGAACCGCGGAGTTTTAACGTTAAGACAGGCCCGGACCGCCCCCAAGGGATAGGCCCGGGCCTGTTTATAGGGCCCCGCTGCACCGGAAAATAAAATACTGTAAGTGATGTTACCGACTCGATTCGGGCATGGACTTAAAAGCGAAGAATTCGTTTTTAAGCCTGTGCCCGTTTTCTTTTTTGGAGAGGGGGAAAATCGACGATGCGGTACGAAGCGGCTCAGATCTGCAGCAACAATGTGGTCTGGCCCGCACGTGTCCTTGGGAGATCAGGCCGCCATTGTTGGTAATGGAGTCGGGTTTGGTCTGCGCAGGGACGCATATGTTGACGACTCCAACCCAGACAACCGGGTCTTCTCCATTTTAGACGGCAGTGTGGACCTCCATAACAGGAAACGCCTGAACTACGACATCGCCAAGGTGGAAAAAATTCCCTGTAGCATCGTCCAGGCCGCGCTGGAGTCTTTTCTGCCAGAGCATATGATTCTTTGTTTCGGTCTTAGATGAAATTGACTCATTTTACATCAACCCTTAAAACAGGCACTAAAAAGGAGCAATCGATCGATTGCTCCTAGGCTCCACGCGGATAAAAATATGGAATAAACAATGCAAGGTCTTCGCAGATTGGCAAATTAAATCTGCCGAATCTGATGGCAATCATGCCCCTGTGCTCCAGTTCCGATGAACCGGCGCCAGGGAGGACTCCCTCCCACGGTGCCTTCTTGTTTCTCCCGTTTTTTTCTGCTTGAGGGAGTCGAAGCATAGGCGCCGCAGTCCATACGCGCCATACCAGGAGACCGCCTCACAGCTGGCATAGTTCAAACGGACTACCCCTACCTTTTCCCTTCTCCCAAGACCGGGGAGATGTACTACCCGGATTCGGTGGTAACCCTTCACAAGAAGCTACTGAAAGCCGCCGGGCTGGAGCACATCCGGTTCCACAATCTTCGGCACACCTTCGCCACTTTGGCGCTCCAGAACGGTGTGGACGTGAAGACCGTGTCCAATATGCTGGGCCACTGCAACGCGGTATTCACCCTGACCACCTACGCCCACGCCACCCGCCAGATGCAGGAGAATACCGCCCAAAGAATGGGCAGCTTTATGGCACAGAATCTACAAGGGAAAAACAAGGAGCACCAGCTGGACGTGATGAAACGTCCGGCCGGTGCTCTTTGCTGCTCTCCCCGTGTGGGTCAACGCGTGGGTCGGCCTCGACGCTCAATTAAATGA
>JBLJBF010000244.1:0-15079 GCA_047637855.1 Pseudoflavonifractor sp.
CAGAGCTGCTTCGCGCCGTTCGGGCCGGAATTGTAGGACATCAGTATTTGGTGGGGGTCATCAAATTGGTTGAACTGCGACAAGATGTACACCCCAGCCAAGATGTTTTGCTCGGGGTCGAACCAGTCTGTGATTCCGAGCTCTTCTTCGAGCCACCGGTGGTTCCCCTGATTTATCTGCATGATTCCGTAGTCGTTGGTTCTGCTGACGACATCGGGCCGATAGGTGGATTCCTTCTCCATCACCGCCAGAACCAAGGGGTAACTGACGCCGTACTCCTCGCAAACATCCTGGGTGTACGCTTGCAGCTCCTCAGAAATCGGCACATCGTACAGGATGTAGTGGCTCTTCTCGGGCACGGGGACTACCGTGGGGTTGTCCAGTTTCACTTCAAGCGGAGCCCTGGTAGCTACTAAGGGCGGGACGGCTTCTATGCCGGTTTCGTTTGGGGAATCTGTGCTTTTCAGCACCGAAAAGGATGCCCCAATGGTAAGTGCGGAGATTGCCATTACGGCAGCAGCTAGTCGGATCCTCGCTATGGCCTCCCGGCGTTTTCTCATCTTTCTGCGTTTTGCGCTTGCAATTCTCGATTGCGGAATTACGATATCGTAAGTATTGGTCAAACTAAAAGCTCCTTTCTGACCGGCGAGGCCACGCACATCGAGATGTCCCCGATCGTTGCCGTCCTCAAGGCTTCAAGCAGCTCGGCGGTGTTTGTGATTCCGAACTCCTTCTTCAGTGTCTCTTGCAGTAGATTGACCTTCATGGCCTTCTCTTTAGCGTCCATTTTTGGATTCCTCCCGATAGCAGAGCTTTTTCTGATAAACAAGCTCAAGGGTCTGTATCTTTTTGGCTGCCCTTCGGAGCTTTTCGAGTATGCTTTCCATAGCATCTCGCTCATCATCATCCACCTTGCCGTCTTCAACGATATCGACCAGCTCCCCGGTGATTGTGGGGATTTCTCTCAGGGAGGACATGAGTTGCAGGGTTGCCGCCTCCAGCTCTTTCAGCTCTAGCGGTTCGATCGTCCCTCTCCCGATAGGGCATTGCCGGGAGCAGTAGTGATTGCACAGCTCGGGGGCGTTGTAGGTATCAGCCAGTATGAGGATTTCCTCCGGATATGGAGTGGCGGTTCCGAGTTCTATGTAGGCTATCCTCGTTCTGTCCAGGCCGGTGATTTCCGCTGCCCCCTCCCGGGAGTTCAGCTTTTCGTTCCACGTTGCGGCTTCCATTCGTGCTTGATATAGGACATTCCCGGCCGCTTTCGTCGCCTTTTTGGGCATTTATTCATCCACCTCTTCTCGGTATAATGATTACGAAAACAGGCTATCATCCCTCGTGGTTACGGAACGGTAAGTTTCCGTCAAAAAAAATGGCAAAAAACTCCTCGGCAGTCAAGCGAAGCTCCCTGCCGATGATTCCGGATTCTTCAAGGCTAACAGCGGTTTCGCCTCGCTCCCTCTGGTTCCATGCGGAGTCAGACTTCCCAATGGCCTTGGCCATCTCGGTTGTGCTTTTTTTTCGCCGGATACGGGCGCATTTCAACTCAGTGCAGTTCACCATCGGCACCTCCTTTTTGTTTTCGTATTCTTACTATACAATTACCGTTCCGTAATGTCAATATGTTTTCTGCCAGTTTCGTAATAATGCTTGTAAAAAAGGTAATTTTCAACTAATATCATATCAAGAACGGAAGGTGAACATGATGGACTATTCCAAAGTTCTCAGGGAAAACCTGAAAGACTCCATGCGCCAGAAGGGAATCACCCAGGCGTGGCTTGCAGCGCAAACTGACATACCCGAGGCGACAATCTCCAGATACCTCACCGGCGTTCATAGCCCCAAAATTGAGTATATCGCGAAGATGGCGGCAGCGATGAGCGTTTCGGTGGACTACCTCCTGGGGCTTTCCATGTCTTCTATCCCAGATAAGCCCCCGAAGCCGGAGATCCGCGCCCTCTTGGCTGGGTACGAGCGAGCAGACACTCATACAAAGAAAATGGTATGGATGCAGCTCGACCTCTTTCTATCGGATGAAGAAAAGGGGCTGGCGCCGCAGCAATCGCCCGAGCAGTTGCCCGAGAAGAGATCAGGAACAGCGTAAAATGGAACGGAAACATTGCAGAGTTTGATTTTTCAAAACGATAGGAGGGGTTCAAGGTGGCTATCAAAAACGAAGTCGTCAACGGCGACTACAAAGGCCGCATGGTGGAAGTGAGCGGGGGTAGACCCTACATCAGAGACGGCAACTTCGGGTTCGGTAGGAAGGTCTTCATAGCAAAAGATACTGTCGAAGGCTACGAAGTGATGGATGAGCAACATCAGAAAAGCGCAGCCAGTGCGGTTGGTAGAGCAGCCGTCGGCAGCCTTCTTCTTGGCCCGGTGGGTTTGCTCGCTGGCGTATCGGCAAAGTCGAAAGGCTCCTACATGGTTGCTGTCCAATTCAAGGACGGAAAGCGTTCCTTGATGGAGGTCGATGGGAATATCTACAAGGCAATAATGAACTCAATGTTCTGAGCAAAACAAAAGCCTTGCCGGATGGCAGGGCTTTCTTTATGGTTCTTATTTCTTATGGTTACGGTTTGGTTAGGTATGGTTTGGTTACACTCGGATTTCCTCCGGAAGTCCTTAACATATCCGCAGGATGTCCGGTGGACAAGGTGCGGATTTTCTACGGAGGTGCTTTATGGCAAACAGCAAGAGGCGACTTTCTGCGCTGGTTTCAAGTCAGAAGGTGGCAATCTACATTCGCGTCTCTACAAAGTGGCAAATAGACAAGGACAGCCTCCCCCTTCAGAGAGAGGAGCTTCCGAAGTACGCTGAGCTGGTACTCGGCATCAAGGACTATGAGATATTTGAGGATGCTGGGTATAGCGCAAAAAACACCGACCGACCGGACTACCAGAAGATGATGGCCCGGCTCCGCAACGGGGAGTTCTCCCATGTGCTCGTCTGGAAGATTGACAGAATCAGCAGAAATCTTTTGGACTTCGCTTCTATGTATCAGGAGTTCAAGGACTACGGTGCCACTTTCGTCTCGAAGAACGAGCAGTTCGATACATCCACGGCTATCGGCGAGGCGATGCTAAAAATCATTCTTATCTTTGCAGAGCTGGAGCGCAACATGACATCTGAGCGTGTCACGGCCGTCATGCTCTCCAGGGCAGAGCAGGGGCATTGGAACGGCGGTAGGCCGCCATTCGGTTATAGGTGGGACAAGGACGTAAAAGAGTTCTCCATCATTGAGAGTGAGGCAGTCGTTGTCAGGACGATCTATGAGATGTACCGCAGTGAGCGCTCCTCGCTCAGGGTGGCTCAGACTCTCAACGAGCGTGGGCTGACCCAGCGTTCCGGAAAGCCATGGAATCCTGTCACAATCGGCATCGTCTTGAAGAACCCATTTTACTGCGGGAAAATGCGCTACAACTACCGTGACGAGAAAAAGGGGCTAAAGGACTGGTCTATCAAGGACGAGTCAGAGTGGATCGTTTTCGACGACCACCACCCGGCAATCGTATCGGAGGAAGACTGGCGAGGAGCTTGCAGGCAGCTTGAGGCGAACCGGCGGAATCAATCCGGTGCTAACAGAGCATACACCAGGAAGAACACGCACATCTTCGCTGGGCTTCTCACTTGCGGTAGCTGCGGAAGCAATATGCCGTCTACCATCGACCGGGCCAGGGCCGACGGATGGCGCCCATCAGTCTATCTGTGCTCCCGGCATCGCCGCTTCAACGACTGCGACAACAAGTACATATCCGATGTGACGCTCGGCCCATTCGTCCTCAACTACATATCCAACCTCATCAAGGCTCGCAAGAGCTTTGGGAAAACCACCAGCATTGAGACTTTCCAAAAGAAGCTACTGCGTGGAGAAGTGTTTAGCTCGGTCGAACGAATAGAACGCCCTGGCCTGGAGGAGATGTACCGGCTTATCAAGAGCGGCCGCAGCGAGATTTCTTTCTCAACTCCAGAGTCGAGCGTCTCCCAAGACGGGAATATCGAAGAGAGAGCACTTCTGTTCTCCGAACGCCGCCGAAGGGAGCGAGCCCTTAGTCGTCTGACTACGGCATATCTGTACGACGATGAGGCTATCCCAGAGAAGGACTACATCGTCGAACGAAAGCGCCTGGCGGACTCCCTCGACGAGATAGACGCTCGCATCGCAGAGCTGGACAAAAACATCTCGAACTCCTTCGATTTGTCGGATGACGAGTTCATGTCAAAGGCAAGCTACTTCATTCTGAGCCAGCGCTTGACCGACCAGAGGTTCGTAAATTACGAATCATTCATCAAGGCGTCAGACCCTAAAATAGTGCGTGATTTTGTCACTTCCGTAATTCAAAACTTTTGTATTTTGGGAGGCAAAATACTGACAATAACCTTCAAAAACGGCATTGAGCACAAATTCGTTTACCGGCAGGATGAGGAGCAAAAAGCCCAGGAACCCTTGTAATACAGGGTTTCTGGGCCTCTCTTTCTTCAAGACAGCATCCTTTATCCAATAAACATCGCATCCCCAAAGGAAAAGAACCGGTATTTCCGCTCCACGGCCTCCCTATAGGCGCTCAGGATGTGCTCCCGCCCCGCCAAAGCCGAGACCAGCATAACCAGCGTGGACTCGGGCAGGTGAAAATTGGTGATCAGGCAGTCCAGCACCTTGAACCGGTAGCCGGGGTAGATGTAGATGCTGGTCCACCCGGCGCTCTCCTTCAGCGTACCGTCCTCGTCCGCCCAGCTCTCGATGGTGCGGCAGGAGGTGGTGCCCACGCAGATGACCCGCCCGCCCCGCGCCTTGGCGGCGTTGATGGTCGCGGCGGCCTGGGCCGGGATCATGCAGAATTCGGCGTGCATCTCGTGGTCGGTGATCTCCTCCTCCTTGACGGGACGGAAGGTCCCCAGGCCCACATGGAGAGTCACGTAGGCCAGGTCCACTCCCATGGCCGCCACCCGGGCCAGCAGCTCCTTCGTGAAGTGGAGCCCTGCGGTGGGCGCGGCGGCCGAGCCTGCCTCCCTGGAGTAGACGGTCTGATACCGCTCCGGGTCGCTCAGCTCCTCCTTGATATAGGGGGGCAGAGGCATCTTCCCCAGCCGCTCCAGCAGCTCCAGGAAGATCCCCTCATAGTGAAAACGGATGAGGCGGTTGCCCCCCTCCACCTCCTCGAGCACGTCGGCGGTGAGAAGCCCGTCCCCGAAGGAGAGCCGGGTGCCCGGCCTGACCTTCTTCCCCGGCCGCACCAGGCACTCCCAGACCTTGTCCCCCCGGTCGATGAGGAGAAGCACCTCCACCGCGCCGCCGGTGGGCTCCCGGTGACCCAGGAGCCGGGCGGGCAGGACTCTGGAATCGTTGAGCACCAAGCAGTCCCCCGGCCGCAGGAGATTGGGCAGGTCGTAGAAATGCAGATGCCCGACCTCGCCGGTCTCCCGGTCCAGGGTCAAGAGCCGGGAACCGTCCCGCCGGTCAAGCGGGGTCTGAGCGATGAGCTCAGGGGGTAAATCATAGTAAAAATCAGAGGTTTTCATCTAGTTCACTTCTACTCCCGTATAATAAAAAGTAAGGATCTCGCGGTAGGTCTTCCCCGCCTTCGCCATGGCGTTGGCCCCCCACTGGCTCATGCCCACATTGTGGCCCCAGCCGGTGCCTACGAAGGTGTAGCTGCTCCCGCTGGTTCCCGCGGGAGCCTGAAGCTGCTCGGTGCCGGAGCCTGTGATGATATAGGCTCCATCCCCGAGCTGACTCACATTGCCGCTGCCGTCGATGGCATAAGCGCCCGAAACCGCGGGGAGAGTCCCTCCGCCGTTGACATAGTACCCGCCACCGCCGTCCTCCAGGCGGTAACGGACTGATTTGACGCCGAGGAAAATCCGGGCGCTATCCCCCGCGATGGTCCAGCTCTTGCCCGCGCTATCTGTAAAGGTGACTGACTTTGCATTTCCCATGGGGGTGGCATTTACCCGCACGCTGGCCAGATCCCCGATGTTGCGTCCCCCGGCCCGCAGCTTCTGTTCGAGCTCGGTCCTGGTATAGGTGACGGCCCAGCTGTAGCCCGAGAAACTGCCGGCCACGCCGGCCTCCCAGGGGTCAATCACCCCTTTCAGGTAGGGGATATCCTCGGACCAGACATTCTTCGCGTCCTCGGTCGCGCCGCCGTCGGAGGAGAAATAGTAGGTCTGGGCGATCTCGCCGCCGTACCGGACGTACTGCCCCGCCGTCTCGGCGGCGGCGCGGGTGGTGTTGGCTCCGATGCGGTTCATGCCGGGGTAGGCCTGGCAGTGGGTGGTGGCGCACAGATCAAAGCCCTGGCTCTGGTGCCGGGTGGAACAGGTGGCGGCATAGCTCCTGGCAATGACTGCCTGGGCCTTGAGCGCCTCTATGGGCCAGCTGTCGCTCATCTCCTGGGAGATGACGCAGTTGATGTAGTCCTCACGACCGAGAATGTTCACCACCGTCAGGTCTCCCCCTCCGATGCGCTGGTAGCGGAACGCGCCGTAATACTTGTAACCCGCGAACCAGGTGGCCGTCTTCACGGAGTCGTCAAGGCCGGGCTTGACGCCCAGCATGCCGGTGGCAGCCCCGGTGTCGTACTGAAAGAGGATGGAGCACGACCCCGTTTTGACCACCGACATCCCCCCCGCGCTGGTGCCGACCACCACGGCGTCGGCCAGACCGGATGCCCCCAGCGCGGCGGCGGCCTCCTCCGCGGTGAGATACGCGCCGACGCGGACGCGGTAGGTCCCGCCGATCCAGGCCGGGAATCCGCTCACCTGGCCGGCGGCGGCCAGCGCCTCGTCAAAGCTCTCATAGGCCGCGGGGAGCTGCAGGTGGTAGCAGCCTATCGCCGCACCGGAGGCCAAATCTACGTAGTTTTTCCCGTCGTAGTAGACGTTTTGGGTCTTTACGACCGAGATGGCTGTCTCATAAGTATAGCCCAGCTGGACAAAGCTGAGACTGTCGTCAAAATAGCCCAGGTGGTAGCCGCTGCCCACGCTGTTGAGGAGGTTGGCCCCCGGCAGCGCCCCCGTACCGTAGGCGAGACCTACCCGCATGATCTCGGGCGCGGCGGTCGCCGCCGCACCCGAGCGCTCCATCGGCAGAAACAGCGCCCCCACCAGAAGCACAGCCGCAAATTGTGTGAATATCTTCTTCATAGATAGCTCCAAATTCTATTTCTTTCGCTTTCCCGCGCTTATTCAGCCTGCCGAAACAGGGGCTTTTCGACGCCCGTTATTGACAGCGAAAGGCAATCATGATACTATAGTTCATCATACTAAAGCACCATTCCCATGTGCGGCGTATGTGGACATTATAGTACAAAATCAGCCGGTCTGTAAACCCGCTGATTTCTTTTTTATCGAAGCGCGAAGGCGTGCGAAGCAGCGGGCTAAGACACGGAGCGGAACGAAATCCGGGAACACCCGAAGGGTGTGTACGGATTTTGTGCAGTCGCAGTGGCTTAGAACGCGTCGCGCAGCCGCCGTAGCGTGACAGGGAAGCGCCGAGCCGCCGAGCAGGGGAGCCTGGACCGGAGCGACGGGCAAAGCCCAGGGCCGCCCACATGGCGGACCGGGTTTGACCGGAGTCGCAGGGAAGGCGCCCCGCCCGCGAGGCGTGCGAGGCGTGACAGAAGCGCCCAGCGCCCGGGAGCAGGCGGATAACAACACGTCGGAGCATACATCAGACAGGCCATGGTCTGAATAGGATAGGTAAGAGAGCAAACGGAGGTTTATCATGAAAAGATTCAAGATAGGGGTCATCGGCGGTACGGGTATGGTGGGCCAGCGTTTTGTGACGCTGATGGAGCATCACCCCTGGTTCCAGCTCTCCGTCATTGCGGCCAGCGGGCGCAGCGCGGGCAAGACTTATGAGGAGGCCGTGGGCGCGCGCTGGGCCATGGATGTGCCCATGCCCCAGGAGGCCAAGGACCTCATCGTCATGGACGCCTTGGCCGACGTGGAGAAGATCGCGGCGATTGTAGACTTCGTCTTCTGCGCCGTGGACATGAAAAAGGACGAGATCCTGGCCTTGGAGGAGAACTACGCCAAGCACGAGTGCCCGGTCATCTCCAACAACTCGGCCAACCGCTGGACCGCCGACGTGCCCATGGTGGTGCCAGAGATCAACGCCGACCACATCAAGGTTATTGACGCCCAGCGCAAGCGCCTGGGCACCAAGCGGGGCTTTATCGCCGTCAAGAGCAACTGCTCCATCCAGAGCTACGTTCCCGCCCTCCACCCGCTGAAGGAGAAATACGGCCTCAAGCGTGTGCTGGCCTGCACCTATCAGGCCATCTCGGGCGCGGGTAAGACCTTTGAGACCTGGCCTGAGATGGTAGATAATCTCATCCCCTATATCGGCGGCGAGGAAGAGAAGAGCGAGCGCGAGCCCCTGAAGGTCTGGGGCAAGGTGAAGGACGGCGTGATCGAGACAGCCTCCTCCCCCGCCATCACCGCCCAGTGCCTGCGGGTCCCGGTCTCCAATGGGCACACCGCCGCCGTTTTCGTGGAATTTGAGACCAAGCCCACCGAGGAGGAGATCAAGACCGCCTGGGCCCAGTTCAAGGGCCGCGCCCAGGAGCTTGACCTGCCCACCGCTCCCAAGCAGTTCCTCCACTACTTCACGGAGCCCGACCGCCCCCAGTCCCGTCTGGACCGGGAGCTGGAGGGCGGTATGGCCGTCTCCATTGGCCGTCTCCGCCCCGACTGCCAGTACGACTATAAGTTCGTATCCCTCTCTCACAATACCCTGCGGGGCGCTGCGGGCGGCGGCGTGCTGCTGGCCGAGCTCCTCTGCGCCGAGGGGTACATCGAGCCCCGGGTTTAACGGCTATTTTCCCATTTTTAAAGGAGGCATCCCTATGAGAGAGCCCGTATTCACCGGCGCCTGCCCCGCACTGGTCACACCTTTTGACAAAAACGGTGCCATCGACTATGACGCCTTCGCCAGACAGATCGACTTTCAAATCTCCAGCGGCGTAGACGCGGTCTGTGTCTGCGGCACTACGGGTGAGAGCTCTACCATGAGTATCCGTGAGCACATCGCCGCGGTGGAGTTCTGCGTCAAGCACGTGGACCACCGGGTCAAAGTCATTGCCGGGGCCGGCAGCAACGACACCTCGGCCGCCGTCTACCTCTCCCAGCACGCCCAGGACTCGGGGGCAGACGCCCTGCTGCTGGTAACGCCCTACTACAACAAGTGCAGCCAGGCCGGCCTTGTCAAGCACTATGAGTATATCGCCGACCGGGTGGAGCTGCCCATCATTCTCTACAACGTCCCCGCCCGCACCGGTGTGTCCTTCACCGCCGAGAGCTACCAGTTCCTGGCCCAAAATTCCAAGATCAATGGCGTGAAGGAGGCCAGCGGCAACTTCTCCCTGCTGGCCCACACCCGTTTCCTCTGCGGCGAGGATTTCTACATCTGGTCGGGCAACGACGACCAGGTGGTCCCCATGATGAGCCTGGGGGCCAAGGGCATTATCTCGGTGGCCTCCAACATTATACCGGAGGTGATGGTGAAGATGAGCCATCTCTGTCTGGCGGGTGACTTTGCCGCCGCCTCCGGGCTCCAGATCGAGTACATGGACCTGATCGACGCCCTCTTTATCGAGGTCAACCCCATCCCCATCAAGGCCGCTATGGCTGTGCTGGGCACCGATGCCGGCGGGCTGCGCCTGCCCCTGTGCGATATCTCGCCCGCCCATCTCGACACCCTGAAGGCCGCCATGCAGAGGATGAACCTTCTGTAATCAACGTCTTAGGAGGGAACACCGATGATAAGAATAGCCATTTCCGGCTGCAATGGCCACATGGGGCGCGTGGTGGAGAGTATCTGCTCGGCCGACCCGGAGGTCTCGGTCGTCGCCGGGTTCGACCTGCTGGGCGCGGGCGACCACGCGTTCAAGGTCTATACCACACCGGACAAATTTCCCGGCGAAGCCGATGTGGCGGTAGACTTCTCCTCCCCCTCCGCCCTCCCCTCCCTGCTGGCCTACGGGAAAGCCCGCCGCGTCCCTTTGGTTCTGGCTACCACGGGCTACGACCAAGCCCAGCTCACCGCCATTGACGAGGCCGCCAAGGTCCTTCCCATCTTCCGTTCGGGCAATATGTCTCTGGGGATCAATCTCCTCATCGAGCTGGTGAAGCGCTCGGCCACCGTGCTGGGGGATGGGTACGACGTGGAGATCGTGGAAAAACACCACCGCCGCAAGGTGGACGCCCCCAGCGGCACCGCCCTGATGCTGGCGGACGCCGCCTCCGAGGCCCTTCCCTATCAGAGCGAGTACGTCTACGACCGCCATGCTGTCCGCAAGCCCCGGGGCTCCAAGGAGATCGGCATCTCCTCGGTTCGGGGCGGCACCATTGTGGGCGACCATGAGGTCATCTTCGCCGGGCGGGACGAGGTCATTGAGCTGAGGCATTCGGCCCAGTCCCGGGAGGTATTCGCCTCGGGCGCGGTCCGGGCCGCCAAGTTCCTGGCGGGAATTAAAACCCCGGGCCTCTACTCCATGTCCGACCTGGTAGCGGCGACGAACATGATTTAAAAAAGTGGGATGGTGAAAACCATCCCACTTTTTTATGTCGATTATTTCCCGTGAGCCACCGCTGCGGTGAGGGTGTTCTCCAGCAGCATGACCCGGGTCATGGGGCCTACCCCGCCGGGAACAGGCGTAATGTAAGATGCCTTGTCAGCTACCTCGCCGTAGCGCACGTCGCCGCAGAGCTTGCCGTCTTCGCCCCGATTCATCGCCACGTCGATGACCACAGTCCCCTCCTTCACCATGTCGGCGGTGATGAGGTCCACCTTTCCCACGGCCGCCACCAGAATGTCGGCGGTGCGGGTGACTGCGGCCAGGTCTGGCGTCCTGGAGTGGCAAATGGTGACGGTGGCGTCCCGCCGGAGCATGAGCATCGCCTGGGGCTTGCCCACAATATTGCTCCTGCCCACGATGACGCAGTGCTTGCCCCTGGGGTCAATGCCGTACTCGTCCAGCATCTCCATAACCCCGGCGGGGGTGCAGGGCAGAAACCCCTTCTCCCCTGTCATGAGTCTGCCCACATTATAGGGGTGGAAGCAGTCCACATCCTTGCCGGGGTCGATGGCCTCCAGCACGGCCTTCTCATCAAAGCCCCTGGGCAGAGGGAGCTGGCAGAGAATGCCGTCGATGTCGTCCCGGTGGTTGAGCAGGTCGATCAGGTCCAGCAGCTCGTCCTGGCCGGAGGACTCCAGCAGGGCGTACTCCTCGCTGTAGATGCCGCACTCGGCGCAGTCCCGTTTCTTGTTGTCCACATACACCCGGGAGGCGGAATTGTCCCCCACGATGATGACTGCCAGACCGGGCCGCCTGGAAAGTGCTTCTACTTTACCCCTGATCCGTTCCTTGCATTTTGCCGCCAGAGCCTTCCCGTTAATGATGGTCGCCGCCATTGTCCTGTTCCTCCTTTTCATCCTGTGCGTGCGGCTCAGAAGCCGCCGCCGTTGCCGCCTTACGGTTGACCCAGAGTTGCTCAGGTGTCCGAGTGCGCAGGGAGAAGAAAATCAGCAGTAGACCGCCCGCCAGCGCCGAAGCAAAGCCCAGCACCTGGGACACGCGAATGGGGGTATTCATAAAGTAGAGGCTATCAGTCCGCAGGCCCTCAATGAGGCCGCGGCCGACGCCGTACCAGGTGACATAGGTGAGAAAGAGCTGCCCGTCGAACCTGCGCCACCTGCGGAAGATAAGGACCAGCAGGAGGAACCCGGCCAGATTCCAAAGGGACTCGTAGAGGAAGGTGGGGTGGACCCCCAGGACGCCGTCGATGACCTGCTGGTACCCGGCGCTGTCCACCAGCCCCTGCCCGAAGAGCTCGGCGGCGATCTTGGGCGAGCACATACGCCAGGGCAGCGTGGTCACGCCGCCATAGGCCTCTACGTTCATAAAATTGCCCCAGCGGCCGATGCTCTGGCCGATGAGGAGCCCGAAGGCCATCAGGTCGGCAAAGGCCGGGAAGGGGATCTTCTTCCGACGGCTGACAAAGAACAGCACAATGACGCCCGAGATGACGGCGCCGTATATTGCGAGCCCGCCGTCCCAGACCCGCACCATGGCGGCAAAGTCAAAGCCGCCGCTGTCGGTGCGGTAGAGATCCAGATAAAACAGAATGTAGTAGAGCCGCGCCCCGATCAAAGCCAGGGGTACGGCGAAGAGAAGCAGGTCGGTCAGGTCGTCGTCAGTGACGCCCAGCTTGGGGCCCTTGCGGCTGCAGTAAAGCCAGGCCAGCAGAAAGCCGGAGATAATAATGATGGCGTACCAGTAGATGGGGCGGCCGAACAGGGTGATGGCCACCCTGTTCAGCGTGAAGTGCAGCCCCAGACCGGGGAACGAGAGCTCGTTGATCATCGGTCTGCCTCCTTGGGACTGACCACCGCCAGCGCCGTGCGCGCGGGCGTCATATAGGCGCGGATGCAGTCCTCAACGTCCTTTTTCTCCACTGTGTCGAATACCTCGGGGAAGTGCAGATACTCCGACCCGGCAAAGTGGGCCTGGGCGGTCTCGATGCAGATGTTGTCAAAGGAGTTGAGGGCACGGACCCAGCTGCCGTATGCCGCCTTTTTCAGGCGGTGGAACAGCGCCTCGTCCACTCCCTCCCTATCGATGCGCCCGACCTCGGCGGCGATGGCGGCGCCAACGGCGTCGGGGTCTTTGCTCTCCCCGCCCGCTGCCAAAAAGGCGCAGCCGGGGTAGCTCTCATAGCCGTAGGCAAAGCTGGCGTTTAAAAGTCCCTGGGCATAGAGCCGGGCATACAGTGGGCTGGAGGTGCCGAAGAGGGCCTCGCAGGCCAGCTCCCCCACCAGTCTCGCCTTCAGCCGCCCGTCGCCGTCCGCCGCACGCTCGGCCTTCCAGCCGATCTGGAAGATGGGGGTGGAGACCTCCATCCTCAGCTCAGTTCGGCTCTTGGCGGAAGCGGGTGACTCGGCAGGGCCGTAGTCCCGCTCGATCTCTCCCCCGCTCTCCTTGGGCAGGACCTCCCGCGCCAGTGTGCAGACCTGCTCCGGGTCCACGTCCCCCGCCACGCAGAGCACCATATTGCCGGGGCTGTAGAAAGCCCTGTGACAGCTGTAGAGGGTGTCCGCCGTGATGTGGCTGATGGACTCGATGGTCCCGGCGATGGAGGTGCGGATGGGGTGGTGCCCGTATAGCCCCGCCAGCATGGCGTAAAAGACCTGGTTCTCCGGGTCGTCCTCGATCATGCGGATCTCCTGGCCGATGATGCCCTGCTCCTTGTCCACGCTCTCGGGCGTGAAATAGGGGATGGAGACAAAGGAGAGAAGGATCTTCAGGTTGTCGTAAAACTTCTGGGTACTCTCGAAGTAGTAGCCCGTGATGGCAAAGCTGGTGAAGGCGTTGGGGGACGCGCCGCCCTGCGCCAGATCCTGGAGGGCGTTGCCGTCCTCGGTGTCGAACATCTTGTGCTCCAGGAAGTGGGCCACCCCGGCAGGGGTGTCGTGCCACTGGCCGTTCAAGTGGAACTTCATGTCCATGCCGCCGTAATTGGTGGCAAAGAAGGCATAGCTCTTCTGGAAATCGGGCTTGGCGTCCACGTAGACGTGGAGGCCGTTCTCCAGCACGGTGTGGTACATCCGCTCACCGATGCGGGGGTATTCTTTAATGACCATGATTTTCCTCCTTCCCCTTGAGGAAGTATACGGTGTGGAGCGTGACCTTTTGGGCGGCGGCCACCACCTGATCCATGGTGACGGCCTCGTAGCTGGCCGCCAGCTCCTCCGGCGCGCCGCCTGCCATGACGGCCTGTCCCAGCCAGAAGTCCTCCATGCGACTCTGACTGTCCAGCATGGTCAGGGTGGCGCTGATCGCGCCGCGCTTGGCGGCCTCCAGCTCCCATGGCTCGATGCTCCCCCGCCTGCAGTTTTCAAGCTGGGTCAGGATCTCCTCCTGGGCCTCCTTCCGCTTATCAAACTCCACGCCCGAGGAGACAAGCAGCAGCCCCCGGAACTTGTCGTACTGGCTGCTGGCGTAATAGCACAGGGAGAGCTTCTCCCGCACGTTGAGAAAGAGCTTGCTTGTGGTTGTGCCGCCAAAGAGGGCGTTGAGCACGTGCATGGCGGGGTAGTCCGGGTCAATCAGGCGGACGCCGCAGCGAAATCCCAGCCCCAGCTTGCCCTGGGTCACGTCCATGGCCTCCTCGTGGCTCTGGGTCGCGGCCTCGGGCAGGGGGACGCTGACGGTGGGGCTGACGGCGGTCGCGCTGCGCCCCTCAAGGCCGGCCAGTGCCTTGCGAAAGGCGGCCTCCACCCGCTCGAAGGGAGCCGAGCCCGCGTAGTAGATCTGGATCGGACAGCCGAAGAGGGCCTGATACCGCTCCCAGAGTGCCTCGGCGGTGATGGCGGCGGCGTGGTGCTCGTCCCCAAGGCGGTCGGGCTCCCGGCACATGAGCTGGTTCAGACGCTGGGCGGCGTACTGGCGCTTGTCGTTAATCTGGGCACGGATGCGGTCTACCAGATTGGCCCGCTCCCCCTCCACGTAGGCGGGGAGAAAGCCGCTCTGCCCGTCGGTGACCGGGGAGAGCAGCAGCTCTCCCAGCACTTCGGCGGCGGAATCCAGAATGGCGCTGCCGTCGGGAGCATAGGCGTCGTCCAGGAAACTGGCAACGAAACCCACGCACTGGCTGCCGCCCTTCTTGCGGATGGCGGGCTCGACGGTCCCGCCGTAGAGCTCGTCCAGCGCGGCCGAGAAGGACTGCATATCCGGGCAGCGAACGGTACCCCGGCGGAGCACCATGGGCACCAGCGCGTTGAGGGAAGCGGTCTCCTCTCGCAGAGGTGCCAGAAATTGAAGGCTCATATAGGAGGATTTGAATTTAGACGTATGCACCGCGGTGAGGGATACCCGGGGCAGGATCTCCTTTTGCAGTATGTCTGCCATGGACGCATTTCCTTTCGTGGTGAACTTTGGCTATTTTGGTATGATCCCTATTATACATCAAATTTTACCGCATGACACTATAGAAAAACAAAAAAGTGTCACGGAGTAGCCAAACAACTCCGGATGTGGTAGAATAGCCGCAGAGTGCCTACTCTATTTTC
>JBLJBF010000245.1:0-2451 GCA_047637855.1 Pseudoflavonifractor sp.
ATCGACGGCACCTCCACCCTCATCCGAGGGCAGAAGCTGCCCATCTTCTCGGGCTCAGGCATGAAGCACAACGAGCTGGCCGCCCAGATCGTCCGCCAGGCCAAGGTGGGGGACGAGGACGGGGAGTTTGCCATTGTCTTCGCCGCCATGGGCGTTAAGAACGACACCGCCGAGTTCTTCCGCCGCAACTTCGAGGAGGCGGGCGCGCTCCAGCGGGTGGTCATGTTCACAAACCTTGCGTCCGACCCCATCATCGAGCGTATCCTCACCCCCCGCTGCGCCCTCACCGCCGCCGAGTATCTGGCCTTTGAGCTGGGGTATCACGTGCTGGTCATCATGACCGATATGACCTCCTATTGCGAGGCCGTGCGCGAGTTCTCCTCCTCCAAGGGCGAGATCCCCTCCCGTAAGGGCTTCCCCGCCTATCTGTACTCGGACCTGGCCTCCCTCTACGAGCGGGCCGGGATGATCCACGGCAAGCCCGGCTCGGTGACCCAGGTGCCCATCCTCACCATGCCCAACGACGACATCACCCACCCCATCCCCGACCTGACGGGCTATATCACCGAGGGCCAGATCGTGCTGGACCGGGAGATGGATCAGCGCGGCATCTACCCCCCCATCGCCATTCTGCCCTCCCTGTCCCGTCTGATGAAGGACGGCATCGGCAAGGGATTCACCCGTGACGACCACCCCGACGTGGCAAACCAGCTCTTCGCCTCCTACTCCAAGGTGCAGGACGCCCGCAGCCTTGCCAGCGTCATCGGCGAGGACGAGCTGAGCGAGACCGACCGCCAGTACCTGGAGTTTGGCCGGGCCTTTGAAAACCGCTTTATCAATCAGGACCCGATGGCCAACCGCAGCATCGACGAGACGCTGAATCTGGGCTGGCAGCTCCTCACCTTCCTCCCCAAGGGAGAGCTGGACCGTATGGACGCCGCCACTATCAACGCCCACTATGTGGAGGGTGCGTACAAGGCGCTCGCCGACCCCTCCGACAGCGGGCTCTGACCGCCGCCATAAATTTTTTGGAAGGAGGTGTCCCACTATGGCCGCCGTGCTACCCACAAAAGGCAACCTGATGGCCACGAAGCGCTCCCGCGCTCTGGCCCGGACCGGCTACGAGCTGATGGACCGAAAGCGCAATATCCTCATCCGCGAAATCATGGCTCTGATGGAGCAGGCCAGAGAGGTTCAGGACCAGATCGACACCGTCTTCACCGAGGCCTACGCCGCCCTTCAGCGGGCCAATATCGACCTGGGCATTTGCGACCGCCTCGCCGAGGCGGTGGATCTGGACGACTCTCTGGAGATCCGGTTCCGCTCGGTCATGGGCGTGGAGCTGCCCCATCTGGCGGGCGCGTCTGCCCCCGCCCGGCCGGACTACGGTTTCGCCTTCACCAGCTCCGCGCTGGACGACGCCTACGTGAAGTTTCGCCGCGTCAAGGAGCTGACGCGGCGGCTGGCCGAGGTGGAGACCTCCATCTACCGCCTGGCCGAGTCCATTAAAAAGGCCCAGAAGCGGGCCAACGCTCTGGAGAACATCGTCATCCCCGGCTTTGACGAGACCATTCGCGTCATCACCGACGCGCTGGAGGAAAAGGAGCGCGAGGAGTTCGTCCGCCTCAAGGTCATCAAGTCCTATCAGGCTAAAAAATAATTGGCATACCCGCCATTGAACCGGCGGGTATGTTTTTTATTCCTTTCCCCCTTGACTTTTTTATCTCATAATGATATCATTTTGATATCCTATAAACAGAGACGGAGGCACTCGTATGACGAACACCCAGCCCTTCTCCCAGCAAAAGCACATTGCCGCCAAAAACGGCATGGCCATACTCCTGCTCAACACTTTGGCCATCATCGCCTTCATCGCCCTCTTCGTCTGGGGTATTATGCTGGCCGTCCGGGCCGACGAATTAGGCAGCAGCGCGGTCCCCCCCGTGACCCTTATTGTCCTCTCAAGCGTGATGGCCTTCCTGGTCTGCCCCGTTCTCTACGCGGGACTGAAGGTACTCAGGCCCAACGAGGCCCTGGTGCTCACCCTCTTTGGCAAATATTACGGCACCCTGGAGGGCGCCGGGTTCTACTTCGTAAACCCCTTTGTCTCGGCCGTCAACCCCACCAAGCCCTCTGCTATGGCCGCCGCCGCGTCCGCTATGGCCGAGCAGCAGAAAATCCATATTCCCGCCCCCCGCACTGATAAGTCGGCCCCCAGCGACACGGCCTCGGGCAGGGCGGTCTCCCTCAAGGTGATGACCCTCGACAACAACAAGCAGAAGGTCAACGACAAGCTGGGCAACCCCATCGAGATCGGCGTGGTGGTCATCTGGCGGGTCGTGAACGCGGCCAAGGCCGTCTTCAACGTGGATAACTACATCTCCTTCCTGTCCATTCAGGCCGACAGCTCTCTGCGCAACATTGTGCGGCTCTACCCCTACGACATCTGGG
>JBLJBF010000246.1:0-3755 GCA_047637855.1 Pseudoflavonifractor sp.
AGGTCTGGGCCCCGCCGTCCACCCGGTCCGCCAGCAGAACGGACCGGACCAGATGAAAGCCGTTCGAGACAAGGATATAGGGCGCGGAGGTGTCCGCCCCCTTCTCCCGCAGCAACTCAAAGGAGTAGACCAGGTTCTGGTAGGTGTTGCGGCTGCGCTCCTCCATCCAGATGCGGTCTTCGCTGATGCCCTTCTTCACCAGATAGTCCCGCATGGCGCGGGCCTCGGTGGTGGGCTCGTCTATCCCCTGTCCGCCGCTGACGATGACGCGCACGTCGTCCCGCCCCTCGAGGTAGGCCAAAGCCGTGTCCAGTCGGTCCAGCAGCAGCTCGGATGGCCCCCAGGGTTTGACCTGGCAGCCCAGAATGATCATGACCTTGGGTTCGCCCTCGATGTGGGTGCGCCCACCCGTCAGAATGATCCCCTCCAGCACGGCAAAACACAGGGCGCCCGCCGCCAGCAGGAGGGCAAGCCCCCTGAGCCACCGCCGCCCGCGCTTACCGCCATAGGGGCGGTAACTGCGCCCCGCCGCCCTCATCGGGCCTCCTCCAGCGCGTGGGCCAGCTTCTCCCACGCGGTGTAGAGCCGGGCGATCTCGTCCTCCAGAGCGGTGCGCTGCCCGTAGAGCTCCTGGAGCTTCAGATAGTTGCTGGAGGCCGCCTCGATCTCCTGGGTCAGGTCGTACATCCGCTCCTCAGCCCTGGAGACCTCCCGCTCGGCGGAGTTCACCTGTTTCTCCAGCTCCTTGGTGCCGCCGGGACGGCGGTTTTTCTCCTTCTTCTCCTCCGGAGCGGCGGGGGCGCTCCCCCGCCCTGCATTCCCGGCGGCGGCGGGAACCGCCCCTTTGGTCCGGGCGGCCTGAAACTCCTCGTAGGTGCCGTCGAAGTCGGTGATGCCGCCGTTTTCCAGCATCCAGATACGGGTGGCAAAGCGGTTGATGAAATAGCGGTCATGGGAGACAAAGAGGAGGTTCCCCTCATAGTCTTCCACCGCCTCCTCGATCCACTCGCGGGAGGCGATGTCCAGGTGGTTGGTAGGCTCGTCCAGAATGAGAAGGTTAATCTTCTCGTCCATGAGCATGCACAGCCGCAGACGGCTCTGCTCCCCGCCCGACAGGGCGGCGACCTTTTTGAACACGTCCTCGCCCTGGAACTTGAAGGCGGCCAGGCGGTTCCGGGCGGTCTGGGTGGAGCAGTCCAGGTCGTAGATCATGGTGTCCACCAGATTGCGCTCGGGGTGGGGAAAGTGGATGACCTGGGGCAGATAGCCGATCTTCACCGTAGGCCCAAGGCGCAGCTTGCCCGCCGTGGGCTCCTCCTCCCCCAGGATGATCTTGATCAAAGTGGATTTGCCCGTGCCGTTGTCCCCCAGCAGGGCGATGCGCTCGCCCCCCTCCACCATCAGGTTCACGTCAGAAAAGAGGGTGCGCCCCTCAAAGGCCTTGGCCAGACCCTTGACCACCATGACCTCATCCCCGCGGAAGTCCCGCTCGCCGAACCGGATGTCCAGCTGCCGCTCCTTGGTGGGCCGGTCAGTGGTGCGCATGCGCTCGATACGTTTCTCCATGGAGAAGGCCCGCTTGTGGAGCTTGTCCGCCCCCATGAACGCCCAGAGGTGGAGCTTGTCGGCCGCCTCCTGGAGCTGGCCGATCTTGGCCTGCTCCTTCTCGTACTGCTTGAGCTGCTCCTGGTAGCGGCGCTCCTTCTCCACCACGTAAAAGCTGTAATTCCCCTCGTAAAATTGGGCCTTTCCCCCCTCGATCTCTATGACCCGGCGCACCACCCGGTCCAGAAACCAGCGGTCATGGGAGATGGCCAGGACAGTGCCCTTGTAGCGGGAGAGATACTCCTCCAGCCACTCGGTGGCGTGGAGGTCCAGGTGGTTGGTGGGCTCGTCCAGGAGGAGGATGTCGGTGTCCTCCAAAATGAGCCGGGCGAGGTTGACCCGGGTCTTCTCCCCTCCCGAGAGGGCGGAAAAGAGCTGGCCGCGCATCTCGGGCGGAATGTCCAGCCCGTTGCAGACCTTGCCCAGCTCGGTAGCCGTGTCATATCCGCCGGCCGACTCAAATTGGACCGAGAGCTCGCCGTAGCGTTTCAGGGCTGCCGGGTCGTTTTCCCGGGCCATGCGCTCGGTGAGGGCGGCCATCTCGGCCTCCATGGCGTGGAACCGGCGGAACGCGGAACTGAGCACGTCCTCCACCGTGTACGCGGGGGGGTAGACGGGGATCTGGGAGATGAGACCCAAAGCCTTGTCGGGGGCCACCATGACCTGCCCGCCGTCGTAGTCCAGCTCACCGGTGAGAATTTTAAAAAAGGTGGTCTTCCCCGCCCCGTTCCTGCCAAGCAGGCCCACCCGCTCCCCCTGGTCGATCTGAAAGGAGAGCCCGTCCAATATCTTTTTGCCTACCTCGAACTCCTTGGTCAGGTCCGAGACCGATATGTCTATCATCGTCTTTCTCCTATCGTCGGGCGGGCGGGCCGCATTTCGGCCCGCCCGGCGGCGTTACGCTTCTGCCGTAATACTCTTCAGGTACTCCACCAGGTCCTCAAAGGCCATGCCCCGGGAGGCCTTGACCAAAACGGTGGACCCGGGCGTGAGCACCTGGGCCAGCACGGGCAGGGCCTCCTCCTTGGTGGCCCGCCAGTGGACCTCGGGCACCGCGGCCTCCTGCGCGGCGGTGTAGATGTTCCGGGCAAGCTCGCCCACCGCCACCAGACAGTCCACCCCCGCCTTGCCCAAATAGGCCCCCACGCCCGCGTGGAGGGCGGGGGCCAGGTTCCCCAGCTCGAACATATCCCCCAGGACGGCAATCTTCCGCGCCCCCTGGCTTTTGGAGAGAACCTCCACCGCCGCCCGCATGGACTGGGGGTTGGCGTTGTAGGTGTCGTTCAAAATGGTGATGCCGTCCTTCCGGCGCAGGATGTTCATCCGCATCTTGGTGGGCGCGAAATGGCCCACGCCTGCGCGGATCTCCTCCCCGGTCAGGCCAAAGTGCTCCCCCACCGCCGCCGCCATGAGGGTGGGGTAGATCATATGGCTGCCGAGGGCGGGGATGTCTACGCAGCAGACCATGTGCGGTGTTTTCACTTTACAGTTTATCTTCTCCCGCCCGTCGCTGGTGAGCTGGTCGGCCGTGTAGTCCAGGCCGGGCCGCGCCCCCACCGTCATCACTTTGCAGGGCAGGCGGGCCGCCAGACCGGCCAAAAGCGGGTCGTCCCCGTTGAGGATGGCGAGACAGCCGGGTTTCGCGTGGCTGAATATCTCGCACTTGGCCTTGAGGATGTTCTCCCGGCTGCCCAGAAACTCGATGTGGGAGTCCCCGATGTTGGTGATAAGGCAGATGTCAGGCTCGGCGATGGCCGACATGACCTCGATCTCGCCGGGGTGGTTCATGCCCATCTCCAGCACCAGCAGCTCGGTCTCCCGGTTCATGCGGAAAATGGTCATGCACGTGCCGATGTCGGTGTTCAGGTTGCCCTCAGTCTTGAGCACACGGTAGCGCTCCCCCAGAACGGCGGCCACCATGTCCTTGGTGGTAGTCTTCCCCACGCTTCCGGTGACGGCTACCACGGGGACCTGAAATTTTTTCTTATAGCAGACGGCCAGCTCGCGCAGGGCCCTGGCCGTGCTCTCCACCTTGATGTAGCACTTGCCGGGGAGATAGCTCTCCCGCTCCCGCTGGGTGAGGCAGGCGGCGGCCCCGCCCTCCAGGGCGGCGTTGATATAGGCGTGGCCGTCGAACTGCTCGCCGATAA
>JBLJBF010000247.1:0-7830 GCA_047637855.1 Pseudoflavonifractor sp.
GTAAGCGGCGAAGGCGGCAGCCTGCTCGTTCCACTCCTTCTTGATGGCGGAGGCCTTACGCATGCCGTACCCGTCGCCCAGCTCGTTCTTGCTGGGGAAGGTGGCAGCCAGGTCGGTGGTGATGACGCCCTTGGCGTCAAAGTTGACCTTGCTCTGCACCGCATCGATGACGCAGGCGTCAATCACGCCGTCCTCACCCACGGTGACAGCCACCAGGGCGATGTTCGCCTGAGCGAGACCCTCGCCCTCGGCGGAGGCGTTCTTGCTCTTGGCCACGCTGCTGATAACGGACAGGCCGGTCTTCACGGCGCTGCCGGCGGCGGGGGTGCTGGCGGAGGGAGCCGCGGAAGCGCTGGCGGAGGGAGTGACCGAAGGCGGAGCAGAGGGGGACGCGGAAGGGGATGCGGCGGGAGTGCCCGCGCAGCCGGCCAGCAGGCCGACGGCCAGGGTGAGGGAGAGAGCGGCAAGAGTGATCTTTTTCATTTTGTAACCTCCATTGGTTTGGGAGTCCGTTCCTCTTTATAGAACGTTTCTTATTTGAGCGCTTTGAGAGTATACCATTGGAACCTTAATGGAAAATCAATGGGCGCTTAATAATTGTTAAGAATTAAACGTTAATTAAGAAACAAGCCCGCCGTTCTCCCGCGCGTATCTGTGCCGCGGAACATGAGACCGCCTCTTGTCAAATTCATATTTTTTCTGTATACTATTAAAAACGCCCGCAGACGTGCGATGAGAGAAGTGATGCCGGTGCCCAATACCGTATTGATCGTGGACGACGACCAAAAAACCCTTACCCTGTTATGCAAGGTTGCCCTCAGCAGTGGTCTGGAGGCGGTGACCGCCTCCAGTGCGGAGCGCGCCCTGAGCCTTGCGCGGGAAGCCCCCTTCGATTTGATCCTCATGGATGTTAATATGCCCGGAATGGACGGCTTTCAAGCCATCCGGGCCATCCGGGGCCTTGGCATCAAGACGCCCATTATCATTGTCAGCGCCAGGAGTGAGGATTACGATATCATCTACGGCTTGGACATCGGGGCCGACGACTATGTCACCAAGCCCTTTAACCCCGTCACGCTGGGGGCAAAGCTCAAGGCTTTCATCCGCCGCTACCAAAACCAGCTCCCCGGAGCCGACAGCATGATCACCGCAGGCCCCTTCCAGTACAACACCAGCACCCTGCGCTTTTACAAGAATGGCGAGGAGATCCCCCTCTCCTCCAAGGAAAACGCCATCATGAAGCTTTTTATCGACAATGTGAACCGCATCTTTCCCAAGGATATGCTCTACGAGCTCATCTGGGGCGAGGCCATCATCGATGAAAACGCCATCATGGTGTACGTCAGCCGTCTGCGCCAGAAGATCGAGGCCGACCCTGCCAAGCCCCAGTACATTCAGACCATCCGGGGGCTGGGATACCGCTTTGTGGTGTAGCCCCCCAAAAAGAACGGAAGGCTGTCGCCGCTATAGTATGGGCAGCGGCGGCCTTTTTTAGCACCGCCCCACCGCGGCCGGGGTCCTCAAGCCGGCCGGGCCGGCGGAAATTTTATGCTTGTCCCCCTTGAACCGTCGATTTGCCTGTGTTATAATTGCCCCGGAAATGAAGTTCTTCCACGGCTATGCCGAAACCGCTTTTCAGCTGATGACTTCTGCCATGTGCAGGAGTTATCAGCTTTTTATTTTGGAGGAGGCAGTATGTTAAAAGAGAAACTACGCGCCTGCCGGGCCGCGCTGCTGCTTGGTCTTATCGCGGTGCCCCTGGGCGCCGCCGTGGGTGTGCTCGACGCGGTATTTGGCCGCGTCCTGCTGTGGCTGACCGCTTTCCGTATGGCCCACGCGGTTTGGCTTATCCCCCTCCTCGGTCCGGCCGGAGCGGGGATCGTATGGTGCTATCAGAAAATTGGCGGCACGAGCACCAGGGGTATGTCCCTGATCTTTGAAGCGGGGCATGGCGAGACCGACGATATCCCCCTTCGCCTGATCCCTCTGACCATCGCCGGGACCTGGCTGACCCACCTGTTCGGCGGCAGCGCGGGGCGCGAGGGGGTCGCCGTCCAGATCGGCGGCACACTGGCGCACGGCATCGGAAAACGTCTGCCCATTCCGGACGCGGGAAGGCTCCTGCTGGTCACGGGCATGGCCGCGGGCTTTGCCGGGCTCTTTCGCACGCCCCTTGCGGCCACCTTTTTCGCCGTCGAGGTGCTGACCGCGGGCGTGCTGGAGTACCGGGCGCTCTTCCCCGCCATGGTCGCCGCCTTCACGGCCAGCTTTACCTCCGGGTGGATGGGCCTTGAGAAATTTACCTTCGCGCTGACCGACCCGGTCCCCTTCTCCTGGCCCCTTGCCGTGCGGCTTCTGCTGCTGGGGCTCGCCTTCGGCGCGGTCGGCGGCCTGTTTGCGCTGTCCCTGCACAGGTTCAAGGCAGCCCTTGCGACCGTGCTGCAAAATCCAATCGGCCGGATTTTTCTCCTGGGCGCCGGTGTCAGCGCCCTCTCCCTGCTGTGCTGGGGCGGCCGCTACTCCGGCCTGGGGACGAATCTGATCTCCATGAGCTTTGGGGCGGACGTGTTCCCCTGGGACTTTGCGCTAAAGCTCCTCTTCACCATCGTGACCCTGTCGGCCGGATTTCAGGGGGGCGAGGTAACACCCCTGTTCGCTATCGGGGCCTCCCTGGGCGCGGTGCTGGGGCCGCTGCTGGGCCTGCCTGGCGTCTTCGCCGCGGCCCTGGGCTATGCCGCCGTGTTCGGCAGCGCCACCAACACCCTCCTCGCCCCCATGCTGATCGGGGCAGAGGTATTCGGCTTCGCCTATCTCCCCTTTTTCTTTGTGGTATGCACGCTTGCCTACCTCTGCAACGGAAACCTGTCGATCTATCCCCTCCAGAGGGGGAGATAGCCGCCCGGCGGGGGAGTTTTTTTGCCGGGGACAACACCCTCAGACGTGCAGGAGGATTTTAATCAGGTAGCAGACCGCATCCTGCGGGAAGGAGATATGGAAGGGCTCCTCGTAATACCGCAGGGCCTGCCGGATGACCTTGAATTCCCTGCTGTACTTTGCCTTTAGCTCGTCGGCCTGCCGGTACTCCATTGTAGGCGTACCGTTGATGAGCATCTCAATGACGCAGGCCAGGTGGAGGAAGAGGCTGAAATACAGCTCCTCCGCAATCTCCACGCCCAGGGCGGAGGAGAGCTCCCGCTCAAACCGGTCGGTGGCGATACGGTACTCATCGACGGAGAAAACGTCGATCTGGGAGGCGACAAAGGCATAGAACTCCTCCCGGTTCTCCTCGCCGGTGGCCTCCTTGAGGGGCTGGTTCATCAAGGGGTACTGGTCCAGCTCCCGGATCAGGATGCGCAGCTTGTCGTAATTTTTGTCGAAGAGCAGCTCGGACATGGAGATATAGGGGATGTTATAGAGCTCGGGATTGAAGGTACTGACGATCGCAATGATGTTCTTGCGCTCTTTGAGCCGGTTTACCTTATCTAACATATCGTTCTTATCAAAGATGGCCAGGGGAACCACGTTGATGTCCCGCCCCTCCAGGTGAAGGTGCTCCTCCACCATATTCTTCAGCTTGACGGCGCTCCCTTCCCCGGTCATGCACATGGTGATGATAATATTCTGCTTGTCGTTGGGCGCGGGCCGGGCGGGGTCTGCTCCGCAGAGAAGAAGATGGTTCACCGACTTGAGCAGATTGGAGTAGGCGAGATCGATGTCGGTCTCCATCGAGGCGCGGCGCGCAGCCTCCACCGCGGTGATGGTCGTAGCGTATTCCAGAGTACGGATCTTCACGCTGATCTCGTTGCTGATCATCTCCCCCACGATCCGCAGGGAGCCCATATCCACCACCATGATCACGCCGCAGCCCTGGTCGATGCTCTGCACCCGCTCCTTGATCTCGTCGTAGGCGGCCTCTACGCTCTTGGTGAGCGGCATGTCGTAGGAGTAGGCGTTGTTCCCGCCCACCAGCGCGTTGACCACGTCGGCCATGCTCTTGGCCGTGGAGTTGCCGTGCATGGCGATCAAAACCACCGGGTGAGCCGTCCGCTCGTTCTCCAGGGTAAAATCCCGGCTGATGAACATGGCGATGAAAGCGGTCTCATCCACCGGGATCTTGATATCGTAGGCCTTCTCCAGCTGCTCTACCAGATACATGCTGACGGCGTACTCCTCCGGGTAATTCTCAATAATCTCCACCAGCTGCGGGTTCTGAATCAGCTTATTTGCGCGGATACGCTCGATAGAGGCGCTGATGTGCAGACACAGCCCGTAGAAATACTTGTTCTGGAAGACCCGGTTGAGCTTTTGGGTCGCAAGCTGAAAGAAGTCCTCCACATAGTAGATGATCCGCTTATCCACGATGGAGGCCATGCTCTCCTTGTCGATGATGGTCTCAGAGACCTTGAGATAGCCGCGGAAGTAGTTCTGGATGTCAAGGCCCATGACGGCGTCGATCTCCTTCGCCTCAATGCCCATCTCCTTCAGCTCCCGCGCCCGACGCTCCATGCCGTGGTAAAAATCGTCGTCCTGGCGGATGCCCACCGCGGCGATGTCGGTGCCCCGCTTGGAGAAGGTAAAGGCGGCGGATTCCGGGAGGACGGCTTCCAGCGCGGCCCGGTTGAGCTTGTACTTCAAGATGCCCCGCTGCGCGTAGTCGGGCAGATTGGGCAGGGAGATGCGCACCTGCTCCAGCCCCTGGGTAATGCTGCGCACGAAGGCGTTGGCGCAGCCGATGCGGATATCGTTTTGCAGTTGACCGATATTCCCCGGGCAGTCGTACAGGACAAGGCTGCGCATCACGTCCCCCTCTACCTGAAGCTCTCGCCCCAGCCGGGCCGACTCGTTCCGGAAAAAGGAGATGGTAAGCTCCAGCCGCTCGTCAAAGCCCCGCTCGGCCAAAGAGGGGATGTTGATCACCATGGGAATGCGGCGCAGGAAGGTGGACAGCAGCGCGCTCTCCGGGACCTCGGTGGTGGCGGCGATGATCTGCACCTGGGCCGTTTTCACGTCCCCGGTGTGCCCCAAGGGCTTGTACTCGCCGTGGTCAATGAGGTAAAAGAGCATCTCCTGCCCCTCCGGAGGGAGGCGGTGGATCTCATCCAAAAAGAGGATACCGCGGTCCGCCTGGGCCACCAGGCCGAGCTGGCTCTCCTCGGCCCCCGTGAAAGCCCCCTTCTTGTGGCCGAAGAGGTGGGAGAGGAGGAGCTGGGGGTTGTTGGCGTAGTCCGCGCAGTTGAAGACCACGAAGGGCGCGTCCTCTCTCAGACGGCCGATCTCCACACCATAGCGGAACATCCGCTCGGCCAGAAAGGACTTGCCCACGCCGGTAGGGCCGATCAGCAGAGAATTCAGCCCATTGGGGGGATAGTGCATGGCGGCACGAACCTGCTCGATGGGTTTTTTCAGGCTCTTACTGTGGTTGAGCAACGTCTCAAAGCAGTCTCTCCGCACTGGCTGGGCCGGAGCGGAGAGTGCCTCCCCAGACGGCAGCGCCCGGTAGAGGACAGGCCGCCCCTCTCCCTTCTCCACAAGACCCACGCGCATGAGCTGGTTAAGCAAAGCCGAGACGTTGGAGCGCTGCATCCCCAGCGACTGCGCAAGCTCCCGCGCCTCCAGCCCCCACTCCCGCCGCGGGACAAGCAGCAGCTCGTATACCGCCTTCTCCTTCTTCGTCATATCGCAGGCCCCCTGAACTATACACTGTTTTAGTGTGTAGTTTTTTCTTTTCTTATTTTATACACTAATACCGTTGATTTTACAAGATTATTCAAAATAAAAGTTGGCACGCGGCTTGCTATTATAATAGGCAGCAAATAAAACGGGAGGCTTGTTTATGGTATTTGAAGAATCTGTCGTCAGTCTGCTGGTGGAGGCCGGCGCGTCCAAAAGCCTGGCTTTCGAGGCGTTGGCCGCAGCAAAGGAAGGGGATTTTAAAAAAGCTCACGCTCTGCTGGATGACGCGAAGAAGGCTGGTCTTCAGGCCCATGAGGCACAGACCGCGTTTCTTCAGGAAGAGGCCCGCGGAGAGAAGACCGAGCTCTCTCTGCTGATGGTCCACGCCCAGGATCACCTGATGGATTCCATCCTGGCGCGGGAACTCATCACCGAGATGATCGAACTGTATGAACGGTACGAAGGGAGAACAAACGCATGAAAATTTTATTGGTGTGCGCGGCAGGGGCCTCGACCAGTCTGGTAACCAACCGGATGAAGGCGGCCCTGAAGCCCGAGCAGCAGGGCTGGACCATCGACGCCAAGTCGGTGGAGCAGCTGGAGGAGGTCATCACAGGATACGACGTGGTGCTCATGGGGCCTCAGATTGCCTATAAGCGCAAGGAGGTGGAAAAGGTCGCTGCAAGCTACGGAAAGCCGGTCGATGTGATCGGCCACGTGGACTACGGCATGGGCAAGGGCGAAAACATACTGAATCAGGCCATCAGGCTGGTGGAAGGCAACCATTAACTACATCACAAAAAAAGAGAGGGAACACTATGAGCGTTATGTCCTGGATCGAAAACACACTCGTCCCAGCGAGTACGAAACTCACGGACGGCCCCCATCTCAAGGCGATCAAAAACGGCTTCACCGCAACCCTTCCTCTCACAATCATCGGCTCTGTCTCTTTGATTCTCTCTACTTCGCCCATCCCCGCCAGTGTCACAGAAGGCCCTCTGGCGGCCATCCGCGATTTTCTCACCGGCATCCCCGTCCTCGGCGTTCCTTATCGCCTGACTACCGGCATCTTTGCCCTCTGGGTCGTCATTGCCATCGCGTATCACTTCGCGCTGGTCCGCAAGATCAACGCCATCTCGAGCGTCTTTACCGCCCTCTTGACGTATCTCTGTGTTGCCGCACCCCCGATCGTGGCCACCATCGGTGATAAGCCCGCCGCAGTGCTCAATATGAGCGGACTCAATTCTACAGGCATTTTCGCCGGTATGTTTATCGCCCTGATTACGGTTGACATTACCTATGTATTCCACAAAAAGGGATTTAAAATTAAAATGCCCGACAGCGTCCCGCCCTTCGTCTCGGCTCCTTTTGAGGCCATCATCCCTATGGTGGTTAACGTGATCTTGTTCATCGTGTTCAACCAGATCCTCATCACCTTCACCGGCAAAAATATGGTCAATCTGATCATGGCGCTGCTCGCCCCCCTCATGTCGGCTTCAAATACGCTGGGCGCACTGATCCTCGGCGTCTTCCTTACACGTCTGCTGTGGTTCTTCGGCGTCCACGGCGGCGCGGTGATCGGCGCGGTGGTCGCCCCCCTCATGACTGCCAACATCACCGCCAACATGGAGGCCTATATGGCCGGCAAGCCCATCCCCTTCACGATGACCGACATCGTTTTTCAGGGCTCGTTCTGGGGTTTGAGCTTTTTCCCTGCCGCGCTGGCCTTCCTCCTCTTTGCCAAAAGCGCCCACCTGCGCAGCGTAGGCAAGCTGGGTATCGTGCCGGCATTTTGCGGCATCGGCGAGCCCATCAACTTCGGCACCCCCTTCGTGCTCAACGGCGCTCTGGCTATCCCCGGTATTCTGCACTTTGTCCTGGGCAGCACGGTCGCTTATATCTGCATGGACCTTGGCATCATCGGGCGGCAGATCTTTGCGGTGCCTCTGGGCACTCCCCTCCCTCTGGGTGTATTCCTGGCCTCAATGGACTGGAGGGCTATCGTCCTGTGGGTCATTCTCACGGCGCTGTGCACCTTGATCTACTATCCGTTTGTCAAGGCTTATGACAAGAAACTGCTGGATGACGAGAAGGCAATGGGGAATGCCGAGGTCAATTGATCCCTCCGCCCGGAATTTGCGTGCCCGGCTGGGCACG
>JBLJBF010000248.1:0-5148 GCA_047637855.1 Pseudoflavonifractor sp.
GCAGATCTACGGCCACTACGACGATGGCGAGCGGTTCGCCTTTTTCTCCCGGGCCGTGCTGGAGCTGCCGGGCCCCCTTGACTTTATAGTGGACATTCTCCACTGCAATGACTGGCAGACCGCTTTGGCCCCCATCTACCTGCTGGAGGAGCGCCACAAGGTCCCCCAGCTGGCCCACGCCAAGAGCGTCTACACCATTCACAACATCGAATACCAGGGCCGCTACGGAAGCCAGACTCTGGGCGACCTTTTCGGCCTGAGCGTGGGCTACCTCAACGAGCATATGCTCCTCTACCACGGGGACGTGAACCTGATGAAGGGGGCCATCTACGCCGCCGATTATGTGACCACGGTCTCCCCCACCTATGCAAACGAGCTTCAGTACGCCTTCTACGCCCACGGGCTGGAGGGTGTGGTGGCCGACAACCGCAACAAGCTGCGGGGCATCCTCAACGGCATCGACGCAGCCCTTTACGACCCCGCCGCGGGGGTGGGCCTGGCCCAGGGGTTCTCCCATGAGGATCTGGCCGGGAAGCGTGTGTGCAAGGCCGCCCTGCAGGAGGTATCCGGTCTCAATCTCAACCCCGACGTGCCTATCATCGCCTGTGTCTCCCGCCTGGTGAAGCACAAGGGCTTTGATCTGGTAAAGGACGCGCTGGGCCAGATTATGGATATGGACGTACAGCTTGTGGTGCTGGGGACCGGCGACTGGAACTATGAGGAGGCCTTCCGCCACGCGGCCCAGCAGTACCCCGGCCGTTTTGCCGCGCATATCATGTACTCGGGGGCCCTCTCCACCGCCATTTACGGCGGCGCGGATATGTTCCTCATGCCCAGCGAGGCCGAGCCCTGCGGGCTCTCCCAGATGATCGCCATGCGGTACGGCACCGTGCCCATCGTGCGGGAGACCGGCGGGCTGAAGGACTCGGTGACCCCATACAACCCGGCCACCGGCGAGGGCCGCGGGTTCACCTTTGCCAACATCACGGTCAACGACCTGGTCTGGGCCGTACGGGAGGCCGTGGACCTCTATCACAGCGACAAAGCAGCCTGGATGCGCCTCATGAAGGCCGACATGACGGCCGATTTCTCCTGGGCGCAGTCGGCGGGAGATTACTTAGAGATCTACACCTGGCTGACGGGGAACTGACCCCTTATTTGACAAGAAAGCTCCTTCATGGTAGAATATCACGTCTGCGGCCGCCATATCAGACGGCCGCAGACGTTACTCATAACAAGATTGGAGACCCATTTCCATGCATAAATATACAAAAAGGCAGCTGATGGATCAGATTTCCGGAAAGCTGAGCCGTAATTTTGGCCGCGAGGTGGATGACGCTACCCCCCAGCAGGTCTTCAAGGCCTGCGCGCTGGTACTGCGGGACCTGATGAGCACCCACCGGCTGGAGACTGAGGATCAGGTGCGGGAGCTGGGGGAGCGGCAGGTCCACTATCTGTCCCTGGAGTTTTTGATGGGCCGCTCCCTGCTGAAGAACGCCTACAACCTGGGCGTGATGGACGCGCTGACCGAGGCCGTCCGCGCGCTGGGGTACGACCCCCGGGACCTCTTCGAGACCGAGCCGGACGCCGGGCTGGGCAACGGCGGTCTGGGCCGCCTGGCGGCCTGCTACCTGGACTCTATGACTACACTGGAGATCCCCGCCACGGGCTACTCCATCTGCTACGAGCTGGGCATCTTCAAGCAGAAGATCGTGGACGGGCAGCAGGTGGAGCTGGCCGACAACTGGCTGGGCCTGGGCGACGCCTGGCTCATCCCCAAGGTGGATGAGACCGAGGTGGTGCGTTTCGGCGGCACGCTGCGGGAGACCTGGGACGAAGACGGCCGCCACCGGGTGCGCTATGAGGGGGCCACCGACGTGCTGGCCATTCCCAAGGATATGCTTCTGGCCGGGTACGACACCGACCACAGCAACGTCCTGCGCCTGTGGGACGCCAAGAGTCCCGTACCGGTGGATATGTCCCTCTACTCCACGGGGCAGTACCTCAAGGCGGTGGAGCAGCAGGCCATGGCCGAGGTCATCGCCAAGGTCCTCTACCCCGACGACAACCACTACGAGGGCAAGAGCCTGCGCCTCAAGCAGCAGTATTTCTTTGTCTCGGCCACCGCCCAGTCCATCGTGCGCAAGCACCGCTCCAGGTACGGGACTCTGCGCAACTTCCACCAGAAGCATGTCATCCAGATCAACGACACCCACCCCACTCTGGTCATCCCCGAGCTGATGCGCATTTTGCTGGACGAGGAGGGCTACAGCTGGGAAGAGGCGTGGCACATCGTCACCCACACGGTGGCCTACACCAACCACACGGTCCTGTCCGAGGCGCTGGAGCGCTGGCCCCAGCAGCTGGTGCAGTCCCTTCTTCCCCGCATCTGGGAGATTGTTGTGGAGATCTCGAACCGCTACCAGGCCTATCTGGTAGACGCCTTCCGGGGCGATATGTCCCGGGTGGAGCGCTGTGCCATCATCTGGGGCAACGACGTGCGTATGGCGAATCTCTGCATCTGCGCCTGCTTTGCCGTAAACGGTGTATCCGCCCTCCACTCGGACATCCTGAAGAAGGACGTCTTCCGGGACGCCTACTCTCTCATGCCGGGGAAGTTTACCAACGTGACCAACGGCATCGACCACCGCCGCTGGCTGGCCGAGTCCAACCCCAAGCTGGACGCCCTCATCCGGGACTGTACGGGCGGGGACGGCTATCTCCTGAGGCCTGACACCCTGGCAGGGCTGGAGCGGTACAAGGACGACGCGGGCGTTCTCTCCCGGCTGGAGCAGTTCAAGGCCGAGAACAAGCGGGAATTTGCCGACTACGTCGCCCGGGAGAGCGGCATCCTCCTCAATACCAACGCCATGTTCGACGTGCAGGTCAAGCGCCTGCACGAGTATAAGCGCCAGCTTCTCAACGTGATGCACATCGTCTACCTCTATCAGCACCTCAAGAGCGACCCCCATTTCGAGTTTACCCCCAGAGTTTATCTCTTTGGGGCCAAGGCCGCGCCGGGGTATGCGGTGGCAAAGCATATCATCCACCTCATCAATTCGGTCGCCGCCACCGTGAACGCCGACCCGGTCTGCAAAGACCGGCTGCAGGTGGTCTTCCTGGAGAACTACCGGGTGAGCCTGGCCGAGCAGCTCATGCCCGCCAGCGAGCTGAGCGAGCAGATTTCCACGGCGGGCAAGGAGGCCAGCGGCACCGGCAACATGAAGTTTATGATGAACGGCGCGCTGACCATCGGCACTTTGGACGGGGCCAATGTGGAGATGCACGAGGTGCTGGGGGACGAGAATCTCTTCCTGTTCGGCCTGAAGGCCGACGAGGTGAACGAGCTCAAGCAGGTGGGCTACCGCCCCTATGAGTACTATAACCGCTCGGCCGATCTGAAGGCCATTATAGACCAGATCTCCCACGGCTTCACCGACGGCGTGAGCTACAACGACCTCACCAGCCGCCTGCTCTTCGGCGCGGGTTTCCCGCCCGACGAGTACCTCCTCCTGGCCGATTTCGACAGCTACCGCGAGGCCCAGGTCCGGGCCGCCCGCGCCTACCTGGACCGGGAGAGCTGGAACCGGATGTCCCTCATCAACATTGCCCGTTCCGGCCTCTTCGCCGCCGACCGCTCCATCCGGGACTACGCCGGGAACATCTGGCACGTTCCCACCCGAAAGGTGTAAAGCCATTCCCCTATACGCATAAAAACCGGCGTACCGCTTATCGCGGTACGCCGGTTTTGCTCTTATGTTTACTTCCCCACCAAGGGAAGAACGGTGTCCCGGAAGAAGGCCCGGGCGTCCTCAGGCCGGACCGAGTGGATGGTATCGTCCACCGTGACCCCGACGCCCGGATTCTGGCACTGTTTCATGCAGAAGGAGCCCTTGAGCTGCAGCACATCGTCCTCCAGCGCGTACTCCTCGATCATCTGCTGGAACGTCTGGACCACATTATAGGAGCCCTTGAGATGACAGGAACTGCCGATGCAGACGCTCAGCGTCACCATTTACTTCTCCTCCTTCCCATATTCCACGTGCAGCAGCTCGTGGACGCGGCCCTTGAGCAGGCCGTTGTAGAGATCCATCATCAGGGGGTTTTCCTCGCTGCGCTTGATGCGGGAGAGCTGATCGGCGGTGTAGAGGCCTTTGCCGCGGCTCCTGTGCTCGTCGGCATGGGCGAAGGGCTGGCCGCCGCCGCTGATGCAGCCGTTGGGGCAGGCCATGACCTCCACGAAGTCGTAGTGCTCCCCGGCCTTGATGCGCTCGATGAGGGTGCTGGCATTGCCCAGGCCGCTGACTACGGCGATCTTCAGCTCGGCGCCGCCATAGGGGACGGCGCACTCCTTGACCCCCTCCAGACCGCGGACGCCCTGGAAGGCCAGCGTCTTGAGGGCGGTGTTCGTCTTATCGGAGCTGAGGCGGCGCAGGACGGCCTCGGTCACGCCGCCGCTTACGCCAAAGATGACGCCCGCGCCCGTCTTGTAGGCGAAGGGCATATCCATCGCCTCGGGCTCCAGCTCCTGGAAGACCACGCCCGACTCCTTGATCATTCGGATGAGCTCCTGGGTGGTGACGACATAGTCCACGATGGGCGCGCCGTCGGCCTTGAACTCGTCCCGGGCCGCCTCGAACTTCTTGGCGGTGCAGGGCATGACGGCCACATGGACCTGGCGGCGGGAGGAGTTCTCCCCGTCGGCCTTGATGACCGAGGCGAACATCTCCATGGGCGAGCGGCAGGTGGAGACATGGGGCAGAAGCTCGGGGTAGTTCTTTTCACAGTACTGCACCCAGGCGGGGCAGCAGGAGGTGAAGAGGGGGACCTCCCGGGGGCCGCCCTCCAGGCGCTTGAGCAGCTCGTTGGACTCCTCCAGGACGGTGAGGTCGGCGCCGGTCGCGGTGTCGTAGACCTCGTCAAAGCCCATGTGGCGCAGGGCCGCGGTGATCTTGCCGATGGCGTTCTCCCCATCGCCCACGCCCAGCTCCTTGCCGATGGCCACCCGGACAGCGGGAGCGATCTGGGCGGTGACCTTGGTATCGGGGTCATCCAGCGCGGCCCAGACGGCCGCGGTGTCGCTCTTCACCACAATGGCCCCGGTGGGGCAGGCGGCGGCGCACTGGCCGCAGCCCACGCAGGGGGACT
>JBLJBF010000249.1:0-11384 GCA_047637855.1 Pseudoflavonifractor sp.
CCGCTCGGCGGGGGCAGCGGCACTGGGGGTGGGCGTGGGGGTGGCCGCCGCCGTCTGGCTGGGCGAGGGGCTGGGGGGATTCGTGGCGACAGGGGCGGCGGGGGCACAGGCCGTCAGCGTGAGGGCCAAGGTCAGCGCAAGGGCAGAAAATCTCTTTAATTTCATAGCAGTACGTCCTCCTTCAAAATGCGGATCTCTCTTCCTTTTTTTTCAACGGCCCCCACCTCGGTCAGGGCCTCAAAGGCCCGGTAGAGCGAGGTGCGGCCCAGGTCCAGCCTATGGGCCAGGCTGCTCATGGAACAGTCCAGAATGACCCTGTCCCCCACCCGCCGCTCCAGCAGGTATTGGCCCAGCTTGCGCTTGGCGTCCGGGGCCAGAAGGCTGTCCAGCTTGCCCTCCAGAAAGCGAATGCGGCCCGACAGGTAGCGGATATAGTTTCCCGCCACCGCCGCTTCACGGGCCATGACGCCGTTCATCAGCCTTTGGGAGAGAAGAACGGCCCGGCAGGGCGCCAGCGCGGTGAGGGTGGTGGCGTAGTCCCGCCGGCTGTTAAACAGGGCCGCGGCCCCAAAGACCTCGCCCGGCTCCAGCACGCTGACCACATAGCCCTCCTTGCTCACCTGTATCCGGCCCGACAGGAGAATGCCCAGCGCGCGGTCGAACTCCCGGGGGGTGTAGATGGTCTCCCCCTTCTCCACGACCTGCACCCGGCAGCCCTCGTCGTCCGCCGCGTAAAGGACGGCATCCGCCGCGCCCTCAAAGAGAAAGTGCCCCCGGAGGAGCTCCCGCTCGGGCTCGCTCAATTTGGGAGAGAGCCATACGGCCTCCTCATAGCCTGCCCTGGTCAGCCATCCCATAATCCCACCCCAAAACTCGGCCTGTCAAAAGTCCTTTTGACAGGCCGGAAAACTGTTCCAAGTGGAACAGTTTTAGTTTAGCCCTCTTCCCCGGCGATGTCAAGTCCCTTTTCTGATTCCGTGGCGTTCTACCCGCCCTTTGCATAAGATAGTGCAGATGAATGGAGGTAATGATGCATGGCAGATTACAGGTGCCGCCCGTGCCAGGCCGTGGTCACCGAACCGACGCCCCCCATGGAGGTCGTCGAGCCAATGAAGCGATACATAAGCCCCTGGGCACCGATCACATGCGCCGGCGTGAGCGCGGAAGACTACTGTGTCACCCGGCAGAACCAGGCCCTGCTGGAGCAGCTGGTGGAGCTCTCCTCCAACCAGTGCCAGCTGCTGGTGGATCTGCTGGGCGCGGTCAACGCCCTCACGGCCGCGCTCCTCACCACCCGGGCGCAGGTGTAACGGGAATCCTGGGTTCTGGCAAAGGTCAGGGCCCAGGATTTTCTTAAAAAAAGATAAATTCTACCCCTTTTCTATTGTGTGACGGGGAAAAGTTCGGTATACTAACCTCTGTTGACATAATACAGGAGACAGGAGGTGGAGGCTTGGCCTCAAAACAGCCAAAGGGAAAGCGGCGGCTCTCTCCGTTCCGGCGGTTTTTAAGATACGGTTACCGCACGGTGGTGGCCCTCTCGGCCGTCATCGTTACTCTGTTCACGGTGTGGAAGCTGGCTATTCGCCCGCCCGCGATCCCGCAGCCCACCGCCCCCGCCATCCCCGTTGAGAGCGCTTCCCCCGGCAGCGGGGAAAACCCGTCCTCAGAGGAGGACCCGGGCGAGGACACCCCGACCCTCCAGCGGCGGAAGCAGACCTATACCTTCCTCCTCACCGCCCGGGACCAGGTCGATTCTAACACCGACACCATTATCGCGGTCACCTATGATGTGCCCAACAAGAAGGTCGGCATGGTCTCCATCCCCCGGGACACGCTGGTGGACCGGAAGGTGGGGCCCTACCGCTATCATAAGATCAACGTCGCCTACGGCAACGCCGAGAGCCACGCCCCCGGCACCGGTATCGGCGAGCTCAGGAGCGCGGTGAGCGACCTGCTGGGCATCCCCATCGACTACTACGTGATGGTGGACGTGCCCTCCTTCGTCCGTATTGTGGACGCGGTGGGCGGAGTGGACTTCCAGGTGCCGGTCTATATGGATTACGACGCCCCCGATCAGGACCTGCACATCCACTACGACGCCAAGCTGTACCGCGCCCTCACGGGCAAGCAGGTGATGGAGATCGCCCGGTGCCGCAAAAACAGCGTCTGGAAGGACGGCTCCTACACCATCTACGACGCCTATCCCGATGCCGAGATCGGCCGCACCCGCACTCAGCAGGCCCTCTTGAAGGCCATCGCCAAAAAGCTGATCTCCTGGAACAGCATTCCCAAGATCACCAAGCTGGCAGGCATCGTGAGCGAGAGCGTGGAGACCAACCTCCCCCTGGACGGTATGCTCTTCTTTGCCCAGAACGGGGTTACGGTGGATCTGGCCGAGGGGCTGACCACCGCCACCTTCCCCGGCGACGGCTCGGTGACCTACCGGGGCGTGGAGTACTGCTATGAGTATGACAAGGCTGCCTCTCTGGAGCTTATCAACACCTTGCTCAACCCCTATACCACCGAGGTCACCGCCGAGATGGCCAACATCTTCCAGCGTCACTGAAGCTGACACATCTGTTAAAAAGATATTCTGACAGCCTAAAATCCCCTTCCGCCTATGGCGGAAGGGGATTTTTTACGAAATGGTCTCGGCGCTGAAATAGGCCCGGGTCGCCTCGGCGTCCCGCATGACCTGGACCCGCAGCTCCTCCAGGCTGGCGAACCGGACCTCGGGGCGGAGGAAGTGATAAAACTCCATACGCAGGGTCTGCCCGTACAGGTCGCCGTCAAAATCCAGGAGGAACCCCTCCACGTTGACCTCTCCGTGGTCGTCCACCGTAGGGCGGGTCCCCACATTGGTGACAGCCAGCCGGCAATCGCCGTTTTCTAAAAAGGCCTTTGTGGCGTATACCCCCTTGGCGGGCACCAGTACGCCGGGGGCAAACCGGAGGTTCACGGTGGGAAAGCCCAAGGTGGAGCCCAGCTTCTTCCCGTGCCGCACCGTATCAGTGAGGGTGTGGGGGTGGCCCAGGAAGTAGTTGGCCCGCTCGATCTCCCCCTGGCTCAAAAGGCCCCGGATGTAAGTGGAGGAGACCGTAATACCCTGGATCTCCACCTTGGGGATGATGTCGCACCCAATCCCCAGCTCGGCGCATTTTGCCTGCAGGAGCGTGGGGTTGCCCTCCCCCTTATAGCCAAAGTGAAAGTCGTGCCCGGCCACCAGGTGGACGGCCCCGTTCTCCTTCACCAAAAAATTGACGACAAAGTCCTCCCAGGGCATGCGCATCATGCGCTCGTCGAACCGGGCCACAATAATCTCGCGGATACCGTAGTATCGGCGCATCAGCTCGGCCCGGTCCAGCGGCGAGCTGATGAGGGGCATGGGGGCGCCGACGATCAGACGCTCCGGGTGGGTGTCGAAGGTGACCGCGGCGGGTATCACGCCCCGGTGCTCGGCCTCCTCGGCCACACGGCGCAGGAGGGCACCGTGGCCCAAATGGACGCCGTCAAAGAACCCCAGCGCGATCACACGTTTTTTCTTTTCCAAAAATGTTACACCTCGTAAAAACTCTTGATGGTGGTCAGCCTGCCCCCAGCCGCGCGGCAGAGCGCGAGGAAGGTCCTGTCCGCGCTGTATACCCGGTACTCCCCCGGCTCCAGCTCAGGCGCCGGCAGAACCATGCCGTTGCGCAGCCTGCGCTCGGCGTCGCTCGGGAGGAAAATGGCGGACCGTGCGCCGAAATAGGCGTCTACCGGCAGCAGAAGGGATTCGGGCTCCCCGGTGGCCAGCACCCGGTCCAGCGGCAGCGCATCCTCCAGCGTAAAGCCGCACGCCATGGTGCGCCGGAGGGAGGCCATGGTCCCCCCGCAGCCCAGCGCGGCGCCGATGTCATGACAGAGGGTGCGGATGTAGGTGCCCTTGGAGCAGCGGACACGCAGCATATAGTCGCCACCGGGCTGAGCCTCCCCGGGCAGCAGCTCCAGGGCATGGATGGTGATGGGCCGTACCGTCCGCTCTACCTCTATCCCCTTGCGGGCCAGCTCGTAGAGCTTCTTTCCGTCCTTTTTGATCGCCGAGTACATGGGCGGGAGCTGTAATATCTCTCCGCGGAACTGGGTGAGCGCCGACTCCAGCCCCGCCCTGTCCACCTCCACAGGGCGCTCCTCCAGGACGGTTCCGGTAATGTCCTGGGTGTCGGTGACGACGCCCAGGCGCAAGGCGGCTACGTACTCCTTCTCCCCATCGGCGGCAAACTCCACCGCCCGGGTGGCCCGGCCTACAAAGACGGGGAGCACACCGGTAGCCATCGGGTCCAACGTCCCCGCGTGGCCAATGCGCCTCTCCCTCAGCTTGCCCCGGAGCTTTGCCACCACATCGTGGCTCGTCCAGTCCCGGGGCTTATCGATGATAATGATTCCGTTAGCCATATTTCACCTGGTGAATAGCGGCCAGAATGGCGGCCTTCGCGTCTTGAACGGTGCCGTAGACCGTGCAGCCCGCGGCGGCGGCGTGGCCGCCCCCGCCCAGGAGGGCGCAGACCTCGGTGGCGTTGACGGCCCGGGAAGAGCGCACCGACAGCTTGCACTCGCCGGGGCGCAGCTCCCGGATCGTGACCGAGACGCTGACCCCCTCCACCTGGCCCACGTAGGCGGCGATATCCTCCACGTCCTCCTCGGCGGCGTCCAGTGCGGCCATCATCTCCAGGGAGACGGCGGCGACAACGATCTCGCCGCCGTCGAAGAGCTCCATCCCCTCGCAGAGCATACTCTCCAGCCGCAGACGTTTCATGCTCTTGGTGCGAAAGTGCCGCTTGTTGACGTCCCGGTAGTCGATGCCGGTCTCCATCAGCGCGGCGGCCACGGTGTGGGTGGCGGCGGTGGTATTGCTGTACACAAAGCAGCCCGTATCGGTGGAGACGGCCACATAGAGGGGCAGCGCCGTCTCAGGGGTCAAAGCCCCCCACTGGCGGGCGATGTCGTACACCAGCTCGCCGCAGGCTGCCCGGGCGGGGTCCACGCAGTTCTCCCGCCCAAAGCCCTCGTTAGAGGGGTGGTGGTCGATGGCGAGGTCGATGCCCCGCTCCAGATAGGGCAGGGCGTTCTCGGTGAAAAGGTTCACCCCCGCGATGTCCACGCTGACCACAAAGTCGGGCAGAGCTCCGTCCGGGGCCAGATACCCCTCCAGATAGGGGAGAAAGAGGGCGGTGGCGTCGGGGTTCTCCAGCACCCAGGCGGTTTTGCCCAGGGTGCGGAGCGCGGCGCAGAGGCCCACCGCGCAGCCGATGGTGTCCCCGTCGGGCCGCCGGTGGGTGATGATGAGGATACGGTCCTGTGCCGCGAGGTGCGCGGCGGTCTCTCTATAGTCCATAGCAAAACCTCATTTATCCAACTTTTCGATCAGCTCCAGGATGTGCGCTCCCTTGTCGATGGAATCGTCCCGCTCGAAGAGGAGCTCGGGGGTGTAGCGCAGGGTCAGCGCGCCGCCCAGCGCCCGGCGGAGATAGCCCCCGGCGGATTTGAGGCCCTTGATCACCTCGTTCACGTCGCTCTTGTCCAGCACGCTGACGAAGACCTTGGCATACCGCAGATCCGGGGTGGTCTCCACCGCGGTGATGGATACCAGCCCGTGGACTCTGGGGTCCTTGACGGTGCGGATCAGGTCCGACAGCTCCCGCTGGATCTCCTCGTTGATGCGCCCGATTCTGTTATTTGCCATATTTTTTCTCCTACTCATATACGTTGAGGGGCGGGCGCTTTGCCCGCCCCTCTTCGGCTTGTTGTTATGCCTCGATCCGCTCCATGATGAAGGCCTCGATCACGTCGCCGATCTTCACGTCGCCGTATTTCTCGATGGTGACGCCGCACTCGTAGCCCTGGGCGACCTCCTTGACGTCGTCCTTAAACCGGCGAAGGGTGGCGATGACGCCCTCGTGGGTGATGATGTTATCCCGCATCAGCCTGAGCTGCGCGCCGCGCTGAATCTTGCCGCGGGTGACGTAGCAGCCCGCGACGATGCCCGCGCCGGTAATCTTGTAGACCTCGCGGATCTCGGCCTCGCCCAGGGAAACCTCTTTGAACTTGGGGGCAAGCATGCCCTTCATGGCGGTTTCGATCTCCAAGATGGCGTCGTAGATGACGCGGTACATCCGCATATCCACGCCGAGCCGGGCGGCGTTGTCCCGGGCGTTATTGTCGGGCCGGACGTTAAAGCCCACGATGATGGCATTGGAGGTGGAGGCCAGCATCACGTCGCTCTCGCTGATGGCGCCCACGGCACAGTGGATGACCCGGACCCGGACCTCCTCGTTGGTGAGCTTCTCCAGAGAGGCCCTGACCGCCTCGGCCGAGCCCTGCACATCGGCCTTGACAATGATGTTCAGGTCCTTGAGCTCGCCCTCCTGGATCTGGCTGAAGAGATCCTCCAGAGAGACCTTCTGCTTGTTGCCGCCGGTGGTGGCGTTCTTCTGCTCGTGCTTGCGCTGCTCCACCAGCTCGCGGGCCATGCGCTCGTCGGCCACGGCGTGGAAGTCGTCGCCCGCGCCGGGGACCTCGCCCATGCCGATGATCTCCACAGGCACGGAGGGGCCCGCCGCGTCGAGCTTATTGCCCTTGGCGTCGGTCATGGCGCGGACACGGCCCACGGCGGTGCCGGCGATAATGACATCGCCCTGGTGAAGGGTGCCGTTCTGGACCAGGAGGGTGGCCACAGGGCCGCGGCCCTTGTCCAGCCGGGCCTCGATGACGGCACCGTGGGCGGTGCGGTTGGGGTTGGCCTTGAGCTCACGCATTTCGGCGGTGAGGGAGACCATCTCCAGCAGAGTGTCCACCCCCATGCCGGTCTTGGCCGAGATGGGCACCAGAATGGTCTCACCGCCCCACTCCTCGGCCACCAGCCCGTACTCGGTGAGCTGCTGCTTGATCTTCTCGGGGTTGGCAGAGGGCTTATCCATCTTGTTGATGGCCACGATAATGGGGATGTCGGCCGCCTTGGCGTGGTTAATGGACTCCACGGTCTGGGGCATGATGCCGTCGTCGGCCGCCACGACCAGAATGGCGATGTCGGTAATCATGGCGCCCCGGGCGCGCATAGCGGTAAACGCCTCGTGGCCGGGGGTGTCAAGGAACGTAATGGGTTTGCCGTTTACCTCCACCTGGTAGGCGCCAATGTGCTGGGTGATGCCGCCGGCCTCGCCCGAGGCCACGTTGGCGGCGCGGATACGGTCTAGCAGACTGGTCTTGCCGTGGTCGACGTGGCCCATGACCACCACCACGGGGGCGCGGGGCACCAGGTCCTCGTCCTTGTCCTCGGCGGTGTCGATGAGCTTTTCCTCGATGGTGATGATGACCTCGCGCTCCACCTTGCAGCCCAGCTCCTCGGCGATAATGGCGGCGGTGTCGAAGTCGATGATGTCGCTGACCGAGGCCATAACGCCGTTCCTGATGAGGCACTTGACCACCTCGGCCCCCGTCTTCTTCATGCGGGAGGCCAGCTCGCCCACAGCGATCTCGTCGGGGATGAGCACCTTAAGGGGGGCCTTCTTGGCGATCTCCATGCGCAGGCGGCGCAGCTTGTCCTGCTCCTCCTGGCGGCGCTTGTTGCCAAAGCTCTGGCCGTTTTTGTTCTTATTGGGCCGGCCCTGGAACTTCTGCTTGCCGGCCTGCATGGTCTGGGTGCGCTGGGAGGCGATGTTCTCCAGGCGCTCGTCGTACTTCTCCAGATTCACATTGCCGCCGGTGCGGGTGTCTACCACCTTCTTCTCGGGTACGCGGGTGGTGGGGCGGTTCCCTCCGCCCTGGGCGGGGGCCGCCTTTTGGGCAGCGGGCGCGACAGGTGCAGCCGCGGACGCTGCGGGCGCCGCCGCGGGTGCGGCAGGCGCAGCCGCGCCCGGAGCGGGGACAGCCTTGGGCCGCTCGGGGGCGGCGGACGCCCTGGGCTCGTGATAGGTGTCGGCAAAGATGGTCTCGATGCTCGCCACCTGATTATGCTGGGTCAGATGCTCGAAGAGGTAGTTGAGCTCCCGCTCCTCCAGGGCCTGACCGGATTTCTTGGGCGTGGGGTCAACCTTTGCCAGAATCTCAATGATCTCCTTGCTGGGACGGTTGAAATCCTTGGCTATGTCGCTTACACGGTATTTATTGTTCAGCAAATATGCCACCTCCAAAATGGTACCTTGGAGCTTGCGCCAATAGGAAAACAC
This sequence comes from Pseudoflavonifractor sp., assembly GCA_047637855.1. Classification (GTDB taxonomy): domain Bacteria; phylum Bacillota; class Clostridia; order Oscillospirales; family Oscillospiraceae; genus Pseudoflavonifractor. Next base: position 8,205 of record JBLJBF010000249.1, read on the forward strand.
AGGGCCCGCGGTTTTCCCGCCCTGCCCTTTCTTATTGGAACAAGCCCGTTACTCGAATTCTTCTGTCGCTCATTTCTTGCGAATGGTGATCTTGCCCCGGGGACGGAGCGGCGGGTCTGACTTCCCGTCCGCGGCGGGCTTGGCGGCGGGTGCGGGGGTCGCGGCCCAGGGCTTGCGCCTGCCCTCGCGCTGGTTCTTTTCATGGGCCTTCTGTTCCCGCTGGCGCTGGAGGACCTTCTGGGCCTTGGCGTCAAGCTGGGCGGCGGCCTCGCCGTACCGCTCGGGATCCTGGTCTGAGAGCTTTTTCACCAGCGACGCGGCAAAGCCCGCGTCGGTAAATGCAGCCATGGCACAGGTGGCACGGCCCAGGGCGGCCCCCATCTCGGCCTTGGTAAAGGGGACGCTCAGGCTCTTCACATGGCCCGCGTCGGCAAAGTGAGCGGCCCGGCGGTGGGTATTCTCGGCGGCGTCGCAGGCGACGATGATAAGCTTGGCCTGGGACGCGCGGGCAGCCGCGCCGACCGGCTCTTCGCCGACCTCCAGCCGTCCCGCCTTTTTCGCCAGACCCACCAGAGAGAGTATCTCACGGTTCATTGGGCGGCGCCTCCTTCATCTCTTTCTCCAGGCCCTCGTACACCTCGGCGGGGAGTTGGGCCGAGAAGGCCCGCTCCAGGGCCCTGGATTTTCTGACCTTGGCGAGACAGTCCGGGTTGGGGCAGAGATAGGCGCCCCGGCCCGGCTTCTTCCCCTTAAAGTCCAGCGAGATGTCCCCCTCGGGGGAGCGGACCACACGGATCAGGTCCCGCTTGGGTTTCATCTCCCGGCAGCCGAGACACTGCCGGAGCGGTATTTTCTTGGGCATAGGGCTCATCTCCCCTCACGGCTCCCGCCGTGCGGGGGCCCCTTTCCTTTATGATTATGATCTGCCCGGCGGAAGTGAATTCCGCCGGCACCAAGGGTTTGGCCGCCGGCCAAAACACTTGGACGCCGCACCTGCGGCGGAGGGCCGGCAGAACCTTACTCGGCCGTCTCGACGGCCGCCTCTTCCGTCTCCCCGCCGGGATTGGAGGCGGGCTTGATGTCGATCTTGTACCCCGTCAGCTTGGCTGCCAGGCGGGCGTTCTGCCCCTCCTTGCCGATGGCGAGGGAGAGCTGGTCGTCGGGCACCACCACGCGGCAGCTCTTGCCGTCGTCCAGGGTGGTGACGCCCAGAACATCGGCAGGAGAGAGCGCGGCGGCCACGTACTCGGCCGGGTTGTCGGAGTATTTGATGATGTCCACCTTTTCGCCCTTGAGCTCATCGACGATGTTGTTCACCCGCTGGCCGCGGGGGCCTACGCAGGCACCGATGGGGTCCACGTTGGCGTTGGCGGACCAGACGGCCAGCTTGGTGCGGCTGCCCGCCTCCCGGGCGATGGACTTGACCTCCACGGTGCCGTCGTAGATCTCGGGCACCTCCAGCTCGAAGAGCCGCTTGACCAGGCCCGGGTGGGTGCGGGAGATGAGAACCTGGGGCCCCTTGGTGGAGCGGCGGACTTCCACCACGTAGACCTTCAGCCGGTCCCCCTCGCGGTAGGTCTCGCCGCGGACCTGCTCGCCCACGGCGAGGAAGGCGTCGGTCCCCTCGCTGCCCGAGCCGATGTGGATATTCACCGCGCCGGAGCGGGGATCCACCCGGGCCACCTGGCCGGTGAGCAGCTCGTGCTCCTTCGAGGAGAACTCGTCGTATATCATGCCACGCTCGGCCTCGCGCATACCCTGGATGATGACCTGGCGTGCCGTCTGTGCGGCGATGCGCCCGAAGTTCTTGGGCTTGATCTCGATGCGGATCACATCGCCCAGGCCCACCTGGGGCAGAGAGCGGCGGGCCTCCTCCAGGCTGATCTCGGTGAACGAGTTGTCCACGGTCTCCACCACGTCCTTCTTGATGAAGACGCGGACCTCGCCCTTCTCCTCATTGGTCTCCACCACCACATTGTCCCCCGCCACGTCGGGATCCTTCTTGTAAGCGGAGGTGAGGGCCTGGGTGATCTTCTCCAGCATATAGGATTTGGGGATGCCCCGTTCCTTCTCGATCATGTCAATGGCGATAAAAAATTCCTTGGCATCCAGCTCGTTGGTCTTCTGGGGCTTTGCATTCTTCTTAGGCATCTTGTCGTTCTCCTTTAAACACGGGCGGCCCAACGCCGCCGACGCATATTACTAAACCCTGACGTAGAGCCGGACCTGAGCCACGTCCTTCTTTGGGAACAAAATTTCTCCCGACTTCGTCTCAACGGTGATATCACCCTCGGCATAGGTGCGCAGCAGACCCACATGGTCCTTGCGCCCCTCCAGCGGGTGGTAGAGTTTGACCTCCACCTCCGCGCCCAGAAACTGCGCAAACTGCTCCGGCTTTTTCAGCACCCGGTCGAGCCCGGCGGAGGAGACCTCCAGCGTATAGCTGCCCTCGATGGGGTCGGCCTCGTCCAGCGCGTCGGACAGGGCGCGGGATACCGCCTCGCAGTCGCTGATGTCCACGCCGCCCGTCTTGTCAATATACACGCGCAAAAACCAGGTCCCGGCCTCCTTGACATACTCCACATCCCATAGGCTGCAGCCGTTTTCCGCCGCGATGGGCTCCGCCAATTCACGGGTGAATTCGGTGACTTTCGCCATGGAAACGCCTCCTTCACGCGGGTTTTCCAGAAAAAACCACGCAATTTTTTTCAATAAGAAAGAGCGGGGCGAACCCCACTCTCCACACTTCCACTACTATCGTAAAACAGTATAGCACGGTTCCCTCTATATTGCAAGTATTTTCAATGTTTTGGCTATGCTTAGGAATAAGCGGGTGGATGAACCATTTTGTAACCGCTTTGTAGGTTGACGGGATTTGGGAAAAATTGATACAATATACACATTACCAGAGAGGAGACGTTCGCTATGAATGAGGCCACGCGAATTTTAAGCGAGGTAAAGAAGGCGGTGGTGGGCAAGGACGAGGTGCTGACCCGCGTGCTGCTGGCGCTGCTGGCCCGGGGCCACATCTTGCTGGAGGACGTCCCCGGCGTGGGGAAGACCACCATGGCCTTGGCCTTCTCCAAGGCCCTGTCCCTCGGGTACAGCCGGGTGCAGTTCACGCCCGACGTAATGCCCTCGGACATTACGGGCTTTTCCCTCTATAATAAGCAGAGCGGG
>JBLJBF010000250.1:0-29701 GCA_047637855.1 Pseudoflavonifractor sp.
CAGAATCAGAACCGTCGTCATAACCAGGTCCATTTTGAAGACCTGAGAGCCATAGACGATAAGATACCCAAGGCCGGCCCTGGAGACCAGGAATTCCCCCATGATCACGCCGACCCACGATAGCCCGACGTTTACCTTCAAGGCGTTGATCATGGTGGTAAAGTTTGCCGGCAGCACCAGCTTCATCAGAATCTGCATTCGCGTGGCGCCCAAGGTGCGCATCAGCCGGATTTTTTCCGGGTCGGTGTCCAGGAACCCGTTGTGCATATCAAGAATGGTAACGATCAGTGAAATGGCCAGGGTCATGGCGATAATGGAGGCTGGCCCGGCCCCGATCCAGACGATAAAGATGGGGCCCATCGCCGTTTTTGGCAGGGCATTCAGGACGACAAGATAAGGGTCCAGCACCCGGGACAAAAAGTCGCTCCACCAGAGCAGAACGGCAATCACGGTTCCCGACAAAGTGCCAAGCAAAAAGCCCACCACGGTCTCCATGACAGAGGTCCCCACATGAAGCCACAGGTCGCCCGACCGGTACAGGTTCATAAAGGTATTCCACATTCTTGACGGGCTGCTGACAATAAACGCGTCAATGGCGCCCAGACGCGCGGCAAGTTCCCAGCCGGCAAACAGGGCGACTAACAGGCCGATCCGCAGCGTGGTAATGGCGGCTCTCGTCTGCTTCCGCCTTTTTAAGTACGCATTTCGCTGCTGGGAGACGGAAGGCTCAGGCATTGATGTCCAGCTCCTTCCAGATGGTATTAAAATATGTTCGGAATGCGGGGTGATCCCGCCGCTGCATGGGAGAGATTCCTTTCAGATCTTCAAGATTATGAATTGCCTTCACTAGGGCGGGTCTTTTGCACAGAACAATGATCCGGTCGGAAAGGCTTATGCTCTCAGAGATGTCGTGGGTAACCAGCAGTGCTGTTTTGCCCTCTTGACGGATGATGGTATAGATATCGGTGGATACCGCCAGTCTTGTCTGGTAATCCAAGGCAGAAAACGGTTCGTCCAGCAGCAGGATTCTTGGGTCCGTCGCCAGTGTTCTGATCAGCGCGCACCGCTGCCGCATCCCCCCGGACAACTGAGACGGAATTTTATGAAGGAATTCGCCCAGGCCATAGCGCGCCAGGAGCTCGTGGACATACTCCCGGCGTTCCGCCGTATTTTGGTGCTGCAGCTCCAGTCCCAGGGTAACGTTGGCCCAGATGGTTCTCCACGGAAACAGCTGGTCTTTTTGCGGCATATAGCCGATCTTAGGCGATGGTGCCGTCACTTCGTCGCCATCCACGTACACCGAGCCTGCTGAGGGCGGCTCCAGCCCGGCAATGACCGACAGCAAGGTGGATTTTCCGCATCCTGACGGCCCCACGATACTGACAAATTCCCCGTCGGATATTTCGAAGTTGATTCCGCGCAGCGCGTCTATTTCTCCATCCGGCGCCTGGTATGTCAGGTCGAGATTATTTACTTGCACAATCATAGCTCCGGGGGCTCCTTCCGTACATGATGGTAGAGGGAATGCAAATCAGCTCCCTAGCTCATCATACGGTGTTGGCCCCCAAATGTGTGGAATTTAAATGGTACAAGCTCTGCCCGCCCGAAGACGAAATGTAGGTTAAGCGAATAATCAGTCGATTTTCATAGTTGTCGTACGGTTGCAGCCGGGTTTTTCGGGTGCCGCAGCGGGATTTATTGGTGCTAAAAGGATGTGCTCCGGCAGATCGGGCCCGTATTTCCTACTCAATATTTCTCCGATAAACCCCTTGACAAATTTTAAACAAGCAAGTATATTAGAAACACATAATATTCTAATACGTCAGAGAGAAAGGGCGATGAGGATGGAGGACAAAGCCAGGCAAATTGCCGCGCTTCTCAAGGTCCTTGCCAACGAGTACCGGCTGCTTATCCTCTGCGAGCTCATAAAGGAGCCCAAGACGGTAAGCGGTCTCAGCGAGAAGATCGATGCCATTACGCAGTCTGCCCTATCCCAGCATCTGGCCCTCTTGAAGGCCCATAGGATCCTTGGCAGCTCGAAGGCTGGCCAGAGCGTGACCTATTTTATCACCGACGACCGGGTGCGTGAGATCATCGCGTTCCTCACGGCGCATTACTGCGATGACAGTTGACGAAGCCCCCTGCAACAGATACGCGTAATCAATAAATGATGACAGGAGAATGTATGATGGGTAAAAAAGTATTGATCGTCGGGGGCGTAGCGGGCGGGGCAAGCTGCGCGGCACGCCTTCGCCGTCTGGATGAGAGTGCCGAGATTATCCTGTTTGAGCGGGGTGAGTATATCTCCTATGCCAACTGCGGCCTGCCGTACCATGTGGGAGATGTGATCAAACAGAGAAGCTCGCTGCTGCTGGTCACGCCCGAGGCCATGCACGCAAAGTACCATACCGACGCCCGCACCGGGCAGGAGGTCGTCGCCATCGACCGCCCGGCAAAGACCGTTACGGTCAAAAAGGCGGATACGGGCGAATCCTATACCGAGAGTTACGACACGCTGGTATTGGCTACCGGCTCGTCGCCCGTCAAGCCCCCGATTCCGGGGATCGACTCCAAGCGGGTCATGAGCCTTTGGACGGTGCCCGATACCGACCGCATCCGCAGCCAGATCAGAGAGAAGAACGCCAAAAGCGCCGTCGTGGTGGGCGGCGGGTTCATCGGACTGGAGATGGCCGAAAACCTGCGCCACGCCGGTCTGAACGTGACGGTCGTCGAGGCTCTGGATCAGGTCATGGCCCCCCTCGATTTCGAGATGGCGCAGCTCATTCATGAGCATCTGGCGCAGCAGGGCGGTGCGCTGCATCTCTCGGACGGTGTCGCCTCCTTTGAGGACGGCGCGGAGTATGTGACCGTCACGCTGAAGAGCGGCGCGGCTCTCCGGGCCGATCTCGTCATCCTGTCGATCGGCGTGCGCCCGAACGGCGAGCTGGCGAAGGCCGCGGGGCTGGAGGTCAACGCCCGCGGCGGCGTCATTGTCAGCAGCGGAATGCAGACCTCCGACCCTGATATTTACGCCGTCGGTGACGTGATCGAGGTTGTGGATCTGATCGATAAAAGCCGCACCATGATCCCCCTCGCCGGTCCCGCCAACAAGCAGGGGCGCATCGCGGCGGATAACATCGCGGGGGGAAACGAGACCTACGACGGCACACAGGGGACCTCGGTGGCCAAGGTGTTCGACCTTACTGCGGCCACGACGGGTCAGAATGAAAAAACCCTTATGAAAAACGGGCTTGTCAAGGGCAGAGATTATGAGACCCTCGTCATCTCGCAGAACTCTCACGCATCCTATTACCCCGGCGCGGTGTCGATGAACATCAAGCTGATCTTCTCCATGGACGGGAAAAAGATCTACGGCGCGCAGATCGTGGGCGGAGACGCTGTCGATAAGCGCATCGACACCATCGCCGTGGCAATCCGGCTGGGCGGGACTGTGCGCGATCTGAAGAGCCTGGAGCTGGCATACGCGCCCCCCTACTCCTCGGCAAAGGACCCCGTCAATATGGCGGGCTTTGTGGCTGAAAACATCCTGTCGGGCAAGGTGGTTTTCGCGCCGTGGGAGGTCGATTTGACGAGCCCTGACCTTGTGGTGCTGGATGTGCGGGAGGCCGCCGAGATCGAGGCCTACGCACTGCCGAAGTATACGCACATCCCCCTGGGGCAGCTTCGGCAGCGCCTTGAGGAGCTGCCCCGCGACAGCCAGATCATCACATTCTGCGCCATCGGGGTCCGCTCCTACAACGCCGCGCGCATTCTTATGGAGCACGGCTTTCAAAACGTCAAGGTCTATCCCAGCGGCACAAGGTTCTATCAGTCTATGCACTATAAAGAGAGCGAGGTAACTCCTATGACCGCATCCCGGATCGACGACAGCGGCAACCTGGCAGCGCCCCAGGTGCCCCAAGTCGCGGCGCGTATGCGTCTCGACTGCAGCGGCATGCAGTGCCCCGGCCCGATTATGAAGGTCTTTGAGGGCATGAAGGAGCTGAAGGACGGCGAGATGATCGAGGTCTCGGCCTCCGATCCCGGCTTCGCGCGGGATATCGCGTCCTGGGCGCGCCGCACCGGAAACACCCTGGTATCCAACGAAAAGCAGGGCGGCGAGTACGTGGCCCTTGTGCAGAAGGGCGGCGGCCCCTTAAAGCTCGCGCAGTCTCACGCCGATAACGAGGGGAAAACGATCATCGTCTTCTCCGGCGACCTCGACAAGGTCCTGGCGTCCTTCATTATCGCAAATGGCGCGGCCTCCATGGGCCGGCCCGTCACCATGTTTTTCACCTTCTGGGGCCTCAATGTGCTGCGCAAAAATAACAGGGCAAAGGTGGATAAAACCTTTGTCGAGGCCATGTTTGGCGCCATGATGCCGCGCGGCTCGTCCAGGCTCAAGCTCTCCAAGATGAATATGCTGGGGATGGGAACGGCCATGATGAAGGGGATCATGAGGAAGAAAAATGTCTCCTCGCTGGAAGAGCTCATCAAAAAGGCGCAGGAAAACGGTGTCAAGATCGTGGCCTGCACCATGAGCATGGACGTGATGGGCATGAAAAAGGAAGAGCTTATCGACGGGATCGACTACGCCGGCGTCGGAACCTATCTGGCGGACGCAGAGGAGTCGAATGTCAACCTGTTTATCTGACCGGCCATAAACGGCAGCAAGCCCGCAGACGTTACCCGTCTGCGGGCTTGCTGCTGTTCGTATGTTCCCCCTGTTTTACCGGCTACCGCCCTTTCATGAACGCAACCGAAGCGGCGGCCACACAGGCCCCAAGCGCGCCCACCAAGAACACCCCGCGCAGTCCCAGCGCGGGGAGAAGGTCCGCGTTTTGCTCCAGAAGGCGCACCAGCGCAGAGCAGATCGCCGTGCCGACAAGGGCGCCCGCGCCGCTACAGGCCGCGACGATGGAGAAACAGATGCTGCGATGCTGCGGCAGCATGTTTTCCACCTGGAGCTGCAAAAAGCCCACCCCGATGCCGGCAATGGGGATCTGCATCATAATGGTCCCCACCGGGTAGAGCCATAGCGCGGTCGCCGCGGTGAGCCCGCTCCACAGCAGAGCGGTAGCGGCATAGAGCAGCATACAGCCGCAGACGACTCTGCGCCAACCGAAGCGGCCGGCCAGCGCGGCCATTCCGGGGGTCAGAACCGCGCGGATCACGTTTGCGACCGTCGCCCAGAGCATGATTTGAAGAAATCTTATATGTAACACGCCGACCTGATAGACGGCCGCAAAGCTGCCGACAAACACACACGCAAAGCTCCAAAGGCTGTTTGCAAGCACGACCTTGCGCAGCGGGACGTGGGAGAGCACGGCACGGAGGTGGGGCGGCTTTTCCGCCGCGCTGTCCGGCCTGTCCTCCGGGTACGGCAGGCGCGCCAGCACGCCGAGGCTGAATCCCATAACAAGCATGAGCAGGCCGCCCGCCGCCAGAAAGGCCCGCCCGATGTCCCCGCCGCGCTGTGCTCCATCCAGCAGGAGATTAACAAGGCAGAAGATAATGGAGTAGGCGAGCATGAAACACATCTCTCGCAGCGAGTAATAGTTCGCCCGCACCTTTCCCTCCACAGAGCTGACCATCCATTCCGTCTGGGCGGGGGCGGCAAACTGAAAGACGGCCACGCCGATTAAAAAGCAGCAGACGGCGGCAACCTTCCCAATGTCCCGCGGGAGCAGAACAGATAAAAATGTGAGGGGCAGGATCACCCGCCACAGGCCGTTGGTCAGCGCTAAAAATCTACCTCTGCGGCCTACGCGCGCATAGCGGAGTCCGCCCCAGAGCTGCACAATGGGTAGTGTCGCCGTGAGGCCGGTGATAAAGCTTGTCAGGGCAAGGGGAAGCGCATAATAATCGGCCAGACTGGCAATTACCGTGCCGGCGCTGGCCCAATAGACGGACATGCACAGGAGGTTGTCCCATAAAAAACCGCGCGCGGTCTTGTCCATTTTCATATCATCCTTTTCTCTGCGCCCTGCGAGATGATAATACCCCGTTTATCCGCGCGGGTCAAGCTGTATTCCTCGTCGCTCTCCTGGCTTCCTGTCCGGCGGCGGGCGATAAACTTACCCGAAGGGGGGCAGACAGGAGACCCTGAAAAGGAAGAGCAGGCAAACCCTTGGCGGAGGCGGAATTCACTTCCGCCGAGCATTTTAAAGGAAACGGGTGAAGCGCCCGAAGGGCGCGGAACCCAAAAAGAAGAGGCAAAAAGATTTTATCTTTTTGCCTCTTCTTTTTGGAGCTACTGGTCGGAATTGAACCGACGACCTGCTCATTACGAGTGAGCTGCTCTACCCCTGAGCCACAGTAGCATATAGGCGCGCTTTGCAACATCAAGATTATCCCAGACTGACGGACTTTTTCAAAATTGAGCTTTGTGCCGCGCCGGTGTATCTGATCTTAAAATCGGCCGAATACATGTGTTATCATAGCATATTTTTTCCCCGCCGTCAATCACCCCCTTTGCGGATATACCATCTGTATAATGAAGGTTTCTTTGCCGGAAAACCTGCACGGATTGGATGAAACCCGCTCCCCTCCGCCGCAGAAACACCCCGTCGCACGAGATGCCGGACCTCACCGCAGGGCGGGGAAAACCGGAAACCCCTAAACAATACCGGACTTTCTCCCCAATTGGAGCATGGCCTCCCCCCGCTCTTTTATTGACATAACTATTTCCATAATTAGTTTTACAAATAGTTATGCACATTTTGCACATAGTTTTCCACAGCGCATATCCCCCGTTATTTCAAGGTATTTTATCCTTTTATAGATTTTTTCCCCCCGCGCATAACGCAGATCCCGCTCTATGGTTTTAACACGATCAGTTGTCATAACGCCAAATTCCTTCCCCCGTGAAGGCGCTCCGTCATACTCCTGCAAAAAAGAAGGGCTGAAAAAATTCAGCCCTTCCCGATGTCGCGGGTCGCGTAGGCGTTTAGGTCCATGCCGGCGCGCCTGCCCGCCAAATACTCGTAATAGCCCTGACAGCCGATCATAGCCGCGTTGTCCCCACAGAGCGCCAGAGCGGGCAGATAGAGCCGGTACCCCGCGCCCGCGCAGGCGTGCTCCAGCTCGGCCCGGAGCCGGGAGTTGGCGGCCACACCCCCCGCCACGGCCACCTTGCCGTAGCCCTTGCTCCGCGCGGCCTCCATCGTGCGGGGCACCAAGGTCTCGGACACGGCACGGCCAAAGGAGGCGGCCAGGCCGGGCATGTCCAGGGTCTCCCCCTTCTGCTCCGCGTTGTGGACCAGGTTTACCACCGCGGTCTTAAGCCCGGAGAAGGACATATCCAGCGGCGCGTCGTGTACCTGGGCGCGGGGCAGGCTGTAGCGGGTATCGTCCCCGCCCCGGGCCAGGCGGTCCATGGGCGCGCCGCCGGGATAGCCGATGTCCAGCACCCGGGCCGCCTTGTCAAAGCACTCCCCCGCCGCGTCGTCCCGGGTGGCGCCCAGGACGGCCATGTCGGTGTAGGTGCGCACATCCACGATGGCGGTGGTGCCGCCCGAGACGCAGAGGCAGATAAAGGGCGGCTCCAGGTCCGGGTGGGTGATGTAGTTGGCCGCAATATGGCCCCGGACATGGTGGACGCTCACCAGCGGCACGCCCAGGCCAAAGGCCACGCTTTTGGCAAAGCTGACCCCCACCAGCACCGCGCCGATGAGGCCGGGGGCATAGGTGACGGCCACGGCGTCAATGTCCGCCTTGGTCAGTCCCGCGCCGGCCAGCGCCTTATCCGCAAGGGGGACAATGGCCTCCACGTGCTTGCGGGAGGCGATCTCGGGCACCACGCCCCCATAGGCGGCGTGCATATCGACCTGGGAGGCAATCGCGTCGGACAGCACCGTGCGCCCGTCCCGGACAACGGCCACAGCAGTCTCGTCGCAGGTAGATTCAATTGCAAGGATATTCATGAAGGATTCACTCTTTTTCTATCATACAAGATGGGGTGACGAGACCGCTGTCCGCGCCGGGCGGCGCGGCGGGTGCGGGAATTCACTTCCCGCACCCAAGAAATCAAAGCCTCTCAGGGGGCCCCAAGAATCACTTGTGATTCTTGGGGGTCTCGTCGCAGGTAGATTCAATTGCGAGGATATTCAATGTAATCAGCTCTTTTCCGGGGAATAGGGGATCTTCACAAAGAGGCCGGGGTTGGGGTGCCCCTCTCCAAAGTAAAGGCGGCGGTGGGCGGCGGCCGCCGCCGGGGTATCGGCTTCGCCGGAGGAGAACATATCGTACACCACGCCGAAGAGCTTGGCCTGATAGTCCAGCTTTTGATATCCGGCCCGGAGATAGAACGCCTGCCGCCGGGTCCGCTGGGCGTTCTCCTCCTCGTCGGCATCCGGGCCGACGGCCTCGGCCTCCACCAGAATGCCCCGGTAGCCGCGGCAGTACTCCTCCAGCAGCTTGAGAACGGCCGAGCCCGTCCCCCGGCCCCGTCCGCCCTCGACGACGGCAAAGTAGTCGAGCAGCGCGTAGTCCCGGGCCTCGTCATGCCAGAGGAGGGTGTAGGCCATCAGCTCCTCCCCCTCGTAAAATCCCAGGGGGGTATAGCGCCCCTCGTTTCTCAGCCGCTCCATAACGAAAAGGGGCTTGCGCTCACTGGGTGGGAAGTCCCGTTTCACATGGGTCTCATAGACCGCGCGCAGACCCGCCCGGTCCAGGACGCGGGGCGTCATGCCTGCCCCCCGGCGAACTCCAGCGTCATGAGGATGGCGTCTTCCTTCTCCTCGGCGTAGTAGTTCTTCCTGCGGCCCACCTGCTCAAAGCCGTGCTTCATGTAGAGCTGGAGGGCCGCATCGTTGGAGGCGCGCACCTCCAGCGTGATGAAGGCCAGGTTGGCTCTGCCAAAGCGGACAAAGGCGTCGATCAGCGCGTCGGCCACCCCCATACGGCGGTATTGGGCCTTGACCGCCACCCGCTCGATACAGCCCTCGTCCAGCACCACCTTAAGGGTGGCGTAGCCCAGCACGGTGCCGTCCTCGGCCATCGCCACGATATAGGAGACATTGTCATGGTATAACTCCTCGGCCAGCAGGTCCTCCGACCAGGGCCGCTCAAAGCACTCCCGCTCCAGCGCAGCCACGGCGGGCAGGTTGGCGCGGTCCATGGGTATCAGTTGATAATTCACGTCGCTTAACTCCTTGTTGGGTGCGGCGCCCCGGCCGCGTCCCGCGGTTTTTATTCCTTGGCCGCCGCCCAGCTCTTGCCGCCATGGGCCTCGGCGATGAGGGGCACCGACAGCTGGGCCACCCGCTCCATCTCCTCGGTGAGGAACTTCTTTACCCGCTCGGTCTCCTCCTCCGGGCACTCTGCGATCAGCTCATCGTGGACCTGGAGCACCAGGCGGGCCTTCAGCCCCTCGGCCTTGAGCCGGCGGTGGACATGGAGCATGGCCAGCTTCATAATATCGGCCGCGGTACCCTGGATGGGCATATTGAGGGCCACCCGCTCGCCGAAGGAGCGCAGGTTAAAGTTGGCGGACTTGAGCTCGGGCAGCCACCGGCGGCGGCCATAGAGCGTGGAGACGAACCCGTCGTCCTTGGCCTTGCGTACAATGTCGGTCATATAGGCGCGCACTCCCGCGTATTTGGCGAAATACCGGTCCATGTACTCCTTTGCCTCCCACCGGGCCACGCCAATGTCCTGGGAGAGGGAGAAGTCGGAGATGCCGTAGACGATGCCGAAGTTGACCGCCTTGGCCCGGCGGCGCATCTCATGGGTGATGTCCCCGGGCTCCACGCCGAAGACCTGGGAGGCCGTGACGGTGTGGATGTCGGTACCGCGCAGAAAGGCCTCCTGCATCACCCGGTCGTCGGCCATGTGGGCCAGAAGCCGCAGCTCGATCTGGCTGTAGTCGGCGTCCACCAGCAGGCAGCCGGGGGCGGGGACGAACATCTTGCGCAGCTCGGCCCCCAGCTCGGTGCGGACGGGGATGTTCTGCAGATTCGGCTCGGTGGAGGAGAGCCGCCCGGTGGCGGTGACGGTGTTCTGAAAGCTGGTGTGAATGCGCCCGTCTGGCCCGATAACCTTGGACAGGCCGTCCACGTAGGTGGACTTGAGCTTGGTGAGCTGGCGGTAGTCCATGATGGAGTCGATGATGGGGTGCTGGCCCTGGAGCTTTTCCAGCACCTCCACATTAGTGGAGTAGCCCGTCTTGGTCTTTTTCACCGGGGGCAGGCCCAGCCGGTCAAAGAGGACGGTGCCGAGCTGCTGGGTGGAGTTGATGTTGAACTCCTCCCCCGCCAGCTCGTAGATCTTCGCCTGGCTGGCCGCAATGCGTCCATCCAGCATCTCGCCGAACTCGGCCAGGGCCCTGCGATCCACCAGAAAGCCCGCGTGCTCCATCTCGGCCAGCACCGGGCACAGGGGCAGCTCGATGCCGTAGTACAGCTCGTGCATGCCCAGCTCCTCCAGCTTTGGCTCCAGCTCGGCCCGCAGCGCGCCGATGAGGGCGCAGTGGGAGAGGAGCGCGGCCACGGGGGCCACGGGGTCGGACAGGGGGCCGAAGGCCCCGTCGGCCAGGTAGTCCCTCGCCTTGGCAAACTCCTGGTTGAAGTAGGACACCCCCAGCCGCTCCAGCTCATAGCTCCCGTCGGTGGGGGCCAAAAGATAGGCGCACAGCGCAGTGTCGAAGACGATGCCCTCCCCTGCGATCCCCTCCTCCAACAGGCGGGACAGGAGCGTCTTGGCGTCGTGGACGTTCTTTTTGATGTCGGCGGAGAAGAGGGCTTTTAGAAACTCGTTGTAATTCTCCAGGCGGTCGGCGTGAAAGAGCCCGGCGCAGGCGTTTGTCCCGTCCTCTCGCCACTCCACGGCCACCGTGCTCAGGTCGGGCAGGGCGAGCACGTTCACGTGCTCACACCCGCGCCACAGCTCCAGCAGCACCTCGGCCCGGGCGGGGTCGGTCACCGCCTCGCTGGAGCAGGTGCCGGCGGCGGCGGGCTCCTCCCGCCGGACAGTGGGCTCGGGAGACAGGCCGTACCTGTCGATGAGCTTGGAGAACTCCAGCTTTAAAAAGAGGTCGTACAGCGCGCCGCCGTCCACCTCCCGGCGCAGGGCGTCCTCGGGCTTGAAGTCCAGGGGCGCGTCGCAGCGGATGGCGGCCAGCTCATAGGACATCTTGGCCAGGTCCCGGCCCTCGTCCAGCTTCTTGAGGACGCCGGGCTTGGCCTCCAGGCTGTCGAACTTGGCGTAGAGGTTCTCTACGGAGGTATAGCGCTGGTTGAGGTCCATCGCGGTCTTCTCGCCCACGCCGGGCACGCCCGGGATATTGTCGGACGCGTCCCCCATGAGGGCCTTCAGGTCGATCATGTGGATGGGGGCGAAGCCGTACTCGGCGGTGAAGGCGTCGGGGGTCATCTCTTTGGTGGTGGTCTGCCCCATGCGGGTGGACACCAGCTTGACCCGGGTCTTCTCGCTGACCAGCTGGAGAGAGTCCTTGTCCCCCGTGACCACCACGGTCTCCCAATCGGCCGCGCTGTCCCTGGCCGCGATGGTGCCGATGAGGTCGTCGGCCTCCCAGCCTTCCAGCTCGTACCGGGGGATGCGCATGGCGTCCAGCACCTCCTTGAGGATGGGCATCTGGGAGGCCAGCTCCTCGGGCATCCCCTTGCGCTGGGCCTTGTACCCCTCGTACTGAAGATGGCGGAAGGTGGGCGCCTTTAGGTCGAAGGTGCAGCACAGCGCGTCGGGCCGCTCCTCGTCCACCAGCTTTTGGAGAATGCTCAAAAAGCCAAATACGGCGTTGGTGGGCTGGCCGGCCTTGGTGGTGAGCATATGCACGCCGTAAAAGGCGCGGTTGACGATGGAGTTGCCATCGATGACCATAAGCTTTTTCATAAGGGTCTCCCCGTTCTCTCAAAATACGTCAATGATTTATCTATTATATCCGCAATTCTGGATTTGGGCAACACAAAGTGGTACAATGCTGATATCCGAGAAAAAGAAGGGATCCGCTATGTCTCTTTTGGAAGAAGCCGCCGCCCTCGCCCCCGAGCTGGAAATACTGAAGTCCGGCCTCCACGCCCACCCCGAGCTCTCTTTTCAGGAGTACCGCACCACGGCGCTCCTGAAGGAATCCCTGGCCGCCCTGGGCCTGGAGCTTATCGACCTGGGGATGGAAACCGGGGCGGTCGCTCTGCTTCGGGGCGCGCGCCCCGGCAGAACCGTGGCCCTCCGGGCCGATATCGACGCCATCGCCCAGCAGGAGCCGCCCGGCCCCGGAGCGTCCCAGACCGAGGGCGTGATGCACGCCTGCGGGCACGATTTTCACACCGCCTGTCTCTATGGCGCGGCAAAGCTCCTGACCGCCCGGCGGGAGAGCCTGCGGGGGAACGTGATCTTCCTCTTCCAGCCCGCCGAGGAGATCACCCAGGGGGCGGCCGCCATGCTGGCCCACGGCCTTTGGAACAAGCTGCCCTGCGGAAAGCCCGACTGCCTCTTCGGCCTGCACAACCGGCCCGAGCTGCCCCGGGGCCAGGTGGCCGTCATCGAGGGGGGCATTATGGCGGGCAAGGAGCATTTTGTGCTCACCCTCCGCGGCGTGGCGGGCCACGGCGGCTCTCCCCACAAGTGCGTGGACGTCATCGTCCCCGCCGCCGCCATCATACAGGCCGTCCAGTCCATTGTCAGCCGCAGCGCCGATCCGCTGGACGCGCTGGTCTGCGCCGTACTGTCTGTCCACGCGGGCACGGCCGAGAACTTCGTGCCCGACGTTCTCACCATGACGGGGGCCATCCGGGCTCACAGCGCCGCCGTGATGGCTCTGGCAAAGCGCCGTCTGGAGGAGCTGACGGCGGGCATCTCGGCCGCCCACGGCTGTACCTGGACTCTCCAGTTCCTCCCCCAGGTGCCCCCCACCGTCAACTCTCCCGCCATGACCGCCCTGGCCCGCAGGGCCGCCGAGGCCGTGGTGGGGGCGCGGGCCGTCGTCTCCCCCCGGCCCGACATGGGCAGCGAGGATTTCGCCGTCTTCGGGCAGGAGGTCCCCAGCTTTTTCTACTGGCTGGGCGCGGGCGTGCCCGGCGGGGAAAACGCGCCCTGGCACAGCGCCCGGTTCCGCACCGACGACGACGCCCTTCCCATCGGCGCGGCCCTCTTGGCCCAGTCCGCGCTGGTGGGACTTGATTAGAGCGGCCTTCCTTCCATTTAGCCCAAAAAATACACCCGCGGGATATTTGACAAAAGAGCGCAGCTGTGTTAGAATACAAAAGATAATGTAGCTGTATATCGGTTTAGAGTAAAACGAGGAGCTGATCCTCGTTTTTTCTTTTGTATTTTAATCGGAAACGAGGAGACCTATGTCAGACGTGCAATTTTCCCAAATGGAGCTCGACCCCCGCATCGAAAAGGCTGTGGAGGCGATGGGTTTCGACCGCACCACCCCGATCCAGGAGCAGGTGATCCCGCTGATCTGCGGCGGCGCCGATGTCATTGCCAAGTCCCAGACCGGGACGGGCAAAACGGCGGCCTTTGCCATCCCCGCGCTGGAGGCCATCGACACCGGCCTGGAGAAACCCGCCGTCCAGGTGCTGATCCTCTGCCCCACCCGTGAGCTGGCCCAGCAGGCCGGGGAGGAGATCCGCAAGCTGGCCCGCTTTCTGCCCGGCATCCGGCTGGCCGAGGTATACGGGGGCGCGAGTATGGAGCGGCAGTTCATCCAGCTCAGGCGGGCCAACCTCGTGGTCGGCACCCCGGGCCGGGTGATGGACCATATGCGCCGGAGCACCATCAAGCTGGAGCATTTAAAAATGATCGTTCTGGATGAGGCCGACGAGATGCTCAACATGGGCTTCAAGGAGGACATCGAGACCATTTTGCGGGACACGCCGGAGGAGCGCCAGACCGTTCTCTTCTCGGCCACCATGCCGCCCGCCATTCTGACCCTGGCCAAGACCTTTCAGCGCGATCCCCAGACCGTGGAGATCAACAAGAGCCAGGTGACCCTGGAGCAGATCGACCAGAGCTGCGTAGAGGTGCCCGTCAGCAAGAAGATGGAGGCCCTCAACCTGCTGCTGCGGTTCCATAAACCCAACCGGGCCCTGGTCTTCTGCAACACAAAGCACATGGTGGACGAGCTGGGGGAGTACCTGAACAACCACGGATTCAGCGCCGAGAGCATCCACGGCGACCTGAAGCAGGTTCAGCGCACCCGGGTGATGAACGAGTTCAAGCGCGGTCGGGTGGCCATCCTCATCGCCACCGACGTGGCGGCCCGGGGCATCGACGTCAGCGATCTGGACTACGTGATCAACTACGACATCCCCATGAATACCGAGTACTACCTCCACCGCATCGGCCGCACCGGGCGGGCGGGAAAATCGGGCCGCTCCATCACCCTCTTCTCCGGCAAGCGGCAGGGAAACGCCCTGCGGGAGCTGTCCCGCGCCGTCAAGGCGGAGATCCGGCAGGACAGCCTGCCCACCTTGGAGGAGATCGGGGCGCGGGAGCACGAGAGGGACGTGGATGCCGTGGCCGAGGCGATAGAGACCGGAGCCGGGGCGGGCTATGAGTCCATGGTGGCGCAGCTGACCGAGCGCGGCTATCCCCCCGAGCGCATTGCCGCCGCTCTGCTGCACCTCCACTTTCCCCACAGCGAGCTGCCCGCCGGGGTCGTCAGCCTGCCCGGCCGCGAGGGAGACCGAACCCCGGCCAAGCCGGCCCCCTCCCCCTTTGCCGACGTGGTGGTGGACATCGGCTCGGCCAGCCGGGTCGAGCCCAAGCATCTGCTGGGGGCAATCACCGAGCGCGCCGGCATTTCGGGCAAAGAGGTGGGCAAAATCGAGATCTACCCCGACCATTCGGTGGTGGGCATCCCCGAGAACCGGGTGGACGGCGTGGTGGCCGCCATGCAGGACTGCAAGATCTGCGGCAAGCATACGCGGACAATCCGTCTTGCCGAGCCGGCGCGGGTTGAGGCCCACCGGCCCCGCAAGATCTCGAAATCGGCCCAATTCTCGGTGCAGCTTGTGTCCAAATGCAGCGAGGCCCGGGCATCAGGCCCCACCCGGCGCAAACGTAAAATCCCTGATTTTGAGGGTTGAGCCCCACCCGGACAACCTTATTGGGAAGATCGGTCACATAAGCAGCCCCCCGGCGCACATGCGCCGGGGGGCTGCTTTTTAGCTCTCTACGTCCTCAAACTGCGAATTGTAGAGCTCGGCGTAGAACCCGCCCTTCTCCAGCAGCTCCCTGTGGCTGCCCTGCTCGACAATGTCGCCGTCCCGCATCACCAAAATCAGGTCCGCGTCCCGGATGGTACTGAGCCGGTGGGCGATGACGAAGCTGGTGCGGCCCTTCATCAGGTTTGCCATGGCGGCCTGGATGAGGTGCTCGGTTCGGGTGTCAACCGAGGAGGTGGCCTCGTCCAGAATGAGAATCTTATTATCGGCCAGAATGGCCCTGGCGATGGTGAGGAGCTGCTTCTGCCCCTGGGAGATGTTGGTGGCGTCCTCGCCCAGCTCCATGTTGTACCCGCCGGGGAGGGTCTGGATGAAGTGGTGGACATGGGCGGCCCGGGCCGCGGCGTAGACCTCCTCGTCGGTGGCGTCCAGCCTGCCGTAGCGGATGTTCTCCATAATGGTGCCCTTGAAGAGCCAGGCGTCCTGGAGGACCATGCCGAAGGCCTCACGGAGCTCGGAGCGGTTGAAGTCCCGCACGTCGTGGCCATCCACCGTGATGGAGCCGCCGTTCACGTCGTAAAAGCGCATGAGAAGCTTGACCATGGTGGTCTTGCCCGCGCCTGTGGGGCCGACGATTGCCACCATCCTGCCCGGCTCTACCTGGGCGGAGAAGTCGTTGATGATGATCTTCTCGGGGGAGTAGCCGAATTTCACATGGTCGAACCGGACCGCGCCCTGTATATTATCGACGCTGACAGCGTTGGGGGTGGTCTGGTCCTCCTCCTCCTCGCCCAGGAACTCGAAGACCCGCTCGGCGGCGGCCGCCATGGACTGGAGCATATTGAATACCTGGGTCATCTGGATAATGGGCTGAGTGAACTGGCGCACGTACTGGATGAAGGCCTGGATGTCGCCCACGGTGATGACCCCCCGCACCGCCAGCACACTGCCCGAGATGGCCACCGCCACATAGCCCAGATTGCTCACAAAGGTCATAATGGGCATCATCATGCCCGAGAGAAACTGGGACTTCCACGCCGAGCCGAAGAGAATCTGATTGGTGCCGTCGAACTCGGCCTCGGCAGCCTCCTCCCGGTTGAAGGCCTTGACCACGCTGTGGCCGGAATAGACCTCCTCTACCTGGCCGTTGATGACGCCCAGATACTTCTGCTGGGCCTGGAAGTATTTCTGGGATTTCTTCACCACCACACTGATGAGGAGCATGGACACGGGGAGGATAACGAACGCGATAACGGTCATGATGGGCGAGATGGTAAGCATCATGACCACCACGCCGATGATGGTGGTGACGCTGCTGACGAGCTGGGTGACGCTCTGGTTCAGACTCTGGCCCATGGTATCCACGTCGTTGGTGATGCGGGAGAGGACCTCGCCCACCGTGCGGGACTCGAAGTATTTCATGGGCATACGGCCGATCTTCTCGCTGATGTCGGCGCGCATACGGTAGGCTATCTTCTGCGTGATGCCGGTCATCAGCCAGCTCTGAACAAAGGCGAGGGCGGCCGAGAACAGATAGATGGCCAGGAGCTTGAGCAGGATCTGGGCGATCCGCCCAAAGTCAATGCCGCCCGTTCCGCCGATCTTGGCCACCAGGCCGTCGAATATCTCGGTGGTGGCCTGGCCCGTGATTTTGGGTCCCACGACCGCGAAGGCGGCCGAGCCGGCGGCGAAGAGGATGATAAACACGAGGGCGATCTTATACTTGCCCATGTAGCCAAGGAGCTTACCGACGGTGCCCTTGAAGTCCTTGGCCTTTTCGCCGGGCATCATACCGTGGCCCGGTCCGCCGCCCCCCATGGGACCCCGGCGGGGCATTGTGGTCTTTGTTTGCTCGCTCATGCTCCCTCACCTCCCAGCTCAGCCTCGGAGAGCTGACTTCTGGCGATCTCCTGATAGGTCGCGCAGGTCTTCATCAGCAGGTCGTGGGTGCCAATGCCCGCCACCTTGCCCTCCTCCAGCACCAGGATCTGATCGGCATGGAGGATGGTGGAGACGCGGCTGGCCACGATGATGACGGTGGCATCCTTCACCCGCTCGCCCAGCGCGCGGCGCAGGGCCACGTCTGTCTTATAGTCCAGCGCAGAGAACGAGTCGTCGAAAAGAAGGATCTTGGGCCTCTTCGCGATGGCCCGGGCAATGCTCAGCCGCTGCTTCTGCCCGCCGGACACGTTGGTGCCCCCCTGGGCGATGGGCTCGCTGTACTTGCCCTCCTTCGCCGCGATGAAATCGGCGGCCTGGGCGACGGCGGCGGCCTCCTCCACGGCGGCGTCGCTGATGTCGGCCCCGCCGAACTTGAGGTTAGACTCGATGCTGCCCGAGAAGAGCACGCCTTTTTGCGGCACGTAGCCCAGAAGGGAGCGGAGCTTGTGCTGGCTGACATCCCGGATATCGACGCCGTCCAGCGTGACACGGCCGCCGGTCACGTCGAAAAACCGGGGGATGAGGTTCAAAAGGGTGCTCTTTCCGCTGCCGGTGGAGCCGATGATGGCGGTGGTCTGCCCTGGCCTTGCGGTAAAGCTGATGTGCTCCAGCACGTCGGCCCCCGCGTCGGGGTAGCGGAAGCTCACGTCCTCGAAGGCCACCACGCCCTTGCAGTCGCCCAGCTCCCCGTCCCGAAGGACCTCTCTGTCCCGGACGGCAAGCTCGGTCTCCAGCACCTCGTTGATGCGGCTGACCGAGACCCCCGCGCGGGGCAGCATGATGGATACCATGGAGATCATGAGGAAGGCCATGACGATCTGCATGGTATAGGTAATGAAGGCGATCATATCGCCCACCTGCATGGTGCCCAGGTCAATGCCGCGGGCGCCGTTCCAGGTGATGAGGAGGGAGATGCCGTTCATCAGGAGCATCATGAGCGGCATCATGAGAACCATGACCCGGCTGGTAAAGAGCTGGGTCTTTTTCAGGTCGAGATTCGCCACGTCAAAGCGTTCTTCCTCGTGCTTCTCCCGGGAGAAGGCCCGGATGACGCTCAGGCCGGTCAAAATCTCACGGGCCACCAGGTTGAGTCTGTCGATGAGCTGCTGCATCTTTTTGAATTTAGGCATAGCCACCGCCATGAGGACAGCGACCAGGAGCAAAATCAGTCCCACTGCCACACCGATGATCCAGGTCATCCCCGTGTGGGTATTCATGACCTTGAACACGGCGAAGATGCCGATGATGGGCGCGTAGGCGACGACGCGCAGCAGCATGACAATGACCATCTGCACCTGCTGAATGTCGTTGGTAGAGCGCGTGATGAGGCTGGCGGTAGAGAATTTTTCGATCTCGGCGCTGCTGAAGGAGACCACCTTTTTAAACACGTCCGAGCGCAGCTCCATGCCCACCCTGGCGGCGGTACGGGCGGAGAAGAACCCGGCCAGAACAGCCGCGGCCACCATCACCAGGGAAAAGGCCAGCATCTTGGCCCCCGTGGACCACAGGTAATTTTGCTGGATCTGGTTCAGGTCGAGGCCCATGGCGGCGTACTCCGCCTTGACGAAGAGGACCGCCTTTTGCCGGACGATGGTTGCGGACATATCCCCCATCTGGTCCATGGCCTGCCGCTCCATCTGCAGGATCTTGTCCTTGGTGATCTGTCCCCCGGCCAGCATGGCCCGGAGCGCGTCCGTGCTCATACCGCCGCGCTCGGTCAGGAAGGAGGAGGCCAGCATAGCCCCGCCCATATCCCCGTCCAGGGTCTCCAGCTCGGCCTTCTTCAGGTCGCGGCGGGTATAGACGCCGTCGGCCAGCGTATAGGCCCCCTCCACGCGGGCCGCCTGTTCGTCGTCCATAAAGAGGAGCAGGTCCTTAAACGTCTGCTCTCTGACCCGGTCGGGGGCCGCGTGGGCGATGCCCCCCTGCTGAATGCCCACATCCACGATGTCGGCCATGTAGGTGGGCAGGCTCAGGTCGCAGTAGGCCTGTACAACCAGCAGCGCAACGATGATTAAAATCGGCCCGGCCGAGCTTTTCAAATATTTGAGTAGCCTGCGCATACTATGCCATATCTCCTTTTTCCGGTTTGCCCTGTTCTTCTTCAATCACGTCACACAGCCGCGTGCACAGCGTCACCAGCTGCTCCATCTCGGCCATGCCCATCCGCGCCAGTACCCGCCCGAGGAACTCTCCGGAGCTCTCCTCGGTCCGCTTCCAGGCGGCCAGCCCCTCTGAGGTGGGATGCACCTTGACGTTGCGCCGGTCCTCCCGGTCCACGCTGCGCTCGATGTAGCCTCGCGCCTCCAGATCCCGCAGAATACGGGAGACGGCCGGCGGATGGGTATGGGTGTGGTGCGCCAGCTCCGATACGTATATCCCGCCCCATGCCGCAGACGGCCCCCATACAGAAAAACTCACCCCTGGTCAGTTCCCCCGTGGGCATCGCGTAGGCGGCCACTCTGCCGAACCGGTGCATCACCCGCAAAAAGGCTTTAAATTCCTCGTGCGTCGCCATGAACCAATCACCTTCCTCCGTTAATTATTAACATTGTTATTTATTATTGACGTTAAATTATAATAATCCTCCGCGCACCAAAAGTCAATCTCCATTATATACAAAACGCGGGCCGGTCAACCGGCCTGTATTGATCGCATTTTTATAGTGGGGTCCTGGATCTCTCCCAACGCGAAAGCGGGCCGGTTGACCGGCCCGCTCGGGGTGTGGCTGTGCCGCATTTCGCTACTCGAGCTCGAAGGCCCCGGTGTAGAGCTGATAGTACTTGCCCCGCTGGGCGATCAGGCTCTCGTGGCTGCCCCGCTCGATAATGCGCCCGTACTCCAGCACCATGATGGCGTCTGAGTTGCGCACGGTGGAGAGCCGGTGGGCGATAACGAAGACGGTGCGCCCGTGCATGAGGTTGTCCATGCCCATCTGGACGATGGCCTCGGTGCGGGTGTCGATGGAAGAGGTCGCCTCGTCCAGAATCATGACGGGCGGGTCGGCCACGGCGCAGCGGGTAATGGAGAGCAGCTGCATCTGCCCCTGGGACAGGCTCCCGCCCGAGCCGTCCACCATGGTGTTGTACCCGTGTGGCAGGCGGCGGATGAAATCGTCGGCCCCGGCCAGCTTGGCCGCCTCGATGCACTCCTCGTCTGTCGCGTCCAGATTGCCGTAGCGGATGTTGTCCATAATGGTGCCGGTGAAGAGGTTCACGTCCTGGAGGACGATGCCCAGGCTGCGGCGCAGGTCGCTTTTTTTGATCTTGTTGATATTGATGCCGTCGTACCGGATCTTGCCGTCGGCGATGTCGTAGAAGCGGTTGATGAGGTTGGTGATGGTGGTCTTTCCCGCTCCGGTGGCCCCTACGAAGGCCACCTTCTGGCCGGGCTCGGCGTAGAGAGTCACGTTGTGGAGCACCGGCTTGTCCGGCTCGTAGCCGAAGTCCACGTCGGCAAAGCGCACGTCCCCGGTGAGCTTGGTGTAGGTGACGGTGCCGTCCTCACGGGGGTATTTCCAGGCCCAAATACCGGTGCGCCCGTCGGCCTCGGTGAGATTGCTCTCGTGGTCGTACCGGACGTTTACCAGCGTGACGGTGCCGCTGTCCTGCTCGCCCGCCTCGTCCATGAGGGAGAAGATACGCCCCGCGCCCGCCAGGGCCATAACTACGCTGTTGAGCTGCATGGAGAGCTGGCTGATGGGGTTTACAAAGCTGCGGGTGAGCTGGAGAAACGCCGCAATGCCGCCCAGCGTCAGCCCGCCGCCGATCCCCGCGATGGCGATACCGCCGCCCACGATGGCAATGACGACGTAGAGGAGGTTGCCCACATTGAACATGATGGGCATGAGGATATTGGCAAAGCGGTTTGCCTGGGTGGCGTTGGCGCACAGCTCCTCATTGAGCTGATCAAAGCCCGCCTTGGCCTCCTCCTCATGGCAGAAGACCTTGATGACCTTCTGCCCCGAGACCATCTCCTCGATATAGCCGTTGGCCTTGCCCATGGACTGCTGCTGCTTGATGAAGTATTTACCCGAGTTGCCCGTGATGGTCTTGGCCGTGGCGAGCATCACCACCAGCCCCACCAGGACGATCAAAGTCAGCAGCCAGCTGGTGCGCAGCATGGCGATGAATACCGCGGTGACGCTGATGGCCATATTCAGCACTTGGGGAATGCTCTGGGACATCATCTGGCGCAGCGTGTCGGTATCGTTGGTATAGTAGCTCATCACGTCGCCGTAGGTGTGGGTGTCGAAGTACTTGATGGGCAGCGTCTCCATGTGGGCGAACATATCGTCCCGGATTTCCTTTAGGGTCCCCTGGGCGATGACTGCCATGACCCGGTTGTAGATATAGATGGCCATCACGCCGGAGAGGTAGATGCACACCATCAGGCCCAGCGCGTGCAGCAGCGGCGCGAAGTCCGGGGCGGAGGAGCGGAGCATGGGGGCGATGTAGTCGTCGATGAGCCGCTGGATGAAGAGGGTGGCATTGACGCTGGCGATGGCCGAGATGAGGATGCACAAAATCACCAGGCCAAACCGCCAGGGGTGCCGGCCCAGAACATAGCCCATCAGCCGCCTGATCGTCTGCCCGACGGGGAGGCCCTGTCTTCTATTCACCGCCGATCCCTCCCTTCGTCTGGGACTCATAAACTTCCCTGTAGATGGGGCTGGACACCAAGAGCTCCCCATGGGTGCCGATGGCGTCAACCTGCCCGTTGTTCATCACGATGATCTTGTCCGCGTCCTGCACCGAGCTCACCCGCTGCGCAATGATGATCTTGGTGGTGTCGGGCAGCTCCTCCCGGAAGGCCCTGCGGATGGCCGCGTCGGTGGCGGTGTCCACCGCCGAGGTGGAGTCGTCCAGAATCAGTATTTTGGGCTTTTTCAGCAGGGCGCGGGCAATGCACAGGCGCTGCTTCTGCCCGCCGGACACGTTGGAGCCGCCCTGCTCAAGATATGTGTCGTACCCGGCGGGGAACTCGCGGATAAACCCGTCGGCCTGGGCCAGCGCGCAGGCGTGAACCAGCTCCTCGTCGGTGGCGTGCTCGTTGCCCCAGCGCAGGTTCTCCTTAATGGTGCCGGAGAAGAGGACGTTTTTCTGCAGGACCATGGCCACCTGCTGCCGCAGGGCCTCCAGGCCGTACTCCCGCACATCCCGCCCGCCCACGAGGACGCGGCCCTCGGTGGCGTCGTACAGGCGGGGGATAAGCTGCACCAGGCTCGACTTCGCCGCGCCGGTGCCGCCCAGAATGCCCACCGTCTCTCCGGAGCGGATGCTCAGGTCCACGCCGCTGAGTGCGTCCCGCTCGGCCTCGGCGCTGTAGCGAAAGCGCACGTGCTCAAAGACCACGCTACCGTTGGCCACCGTCTCCACCGGATGCTCGGGGTCGCGGAGGCTGCTCTCCTCGCTCAGCAGCTCTACGATGCGCTCGGAGGAGGCCCGGGAAATAACCACCATGACAAAGACCATAGACAGCATCATCAGGTTCATTAAAATCTGGAAGGTGTAGATGAAAAAGCTGGTCAGGTTCCCGGTGGAGAGGCTGCCCCCCACCACCAGCCCCGCGCCGAACCAGGAGATCAACGTCATACATCCGTAGACCGAGAACTGCATCAAGGGCGCGTTGAAGGCCAAAATGCGCTCGGCCTTGCTGAAGTCCCGGTAGATGGAGGTTGACACCTCCTCAAACTTCTTCACCTCGTAGTCCTCGCGGACAAAGCTCTTCACCACCCGGATGCCCCGCAGGTTCTCCCGCACCACGCTGTTGAGCTTGTCGTAGGTCTTGAACACCCGCTCGAAGATAGGGTGGGCGCGGGTCATGATGAACCACAGGCCCAGGCCCAGAATGGGAATGGCGAACAGGAACACGGTGGAGAGCCTGGGACTCAGGGAAATGGAGAAAAAGAGGGCGCAGGCGATCATGAAGGGGGAGCGCACCGCGATGCGGATGACCATCTGGTAGGCGATCTGCACATTGGCCACGTCGGTGGTGAGCCGGGTGACGATGCTGGAGGCCGAGAACTTGTCCATATTGCTGAAGGAGAAGTCCTGCACCCTATAGTACATATCCCGGCGCAGATTTTTGGCGAACCCGGCGGCCGCGGTGGCCGCAAAATGGCCCGACATGGCCCCGAACAGGAGGGCCAGCAGCGACATCCCCACCAGAATGGCCCCGTATCTCCAGATGACGGCCATATCCCCCTTGACGATGCCCTTGTCGATGAGCCGCGCCATGAGGAGGGGGATCAGCGTCTCCATGATAACCTCCAGCGCCACGCACAGCGGCGCGAGCAGGGAGCTCTTTTTATACTCCCGGATGCTCTTCATCAATGTCTTCAGCATAGGTGTCCTTCTTTCCTTTCCACACGTTACCATAAGCCGCCGCTCCGCTAAAAAGGCCGCCGTAGGCGGCCGCTCTTCGGGGGTTCTGTCCATGCTCAGGCACACCCCCCCGGGGGGCTTATTCGAGATTCTTCTTTATTTTGTCCGCCACGGCAAAAAACTGCTCCAGCTCCTCTGCCGTCAGCCCCTGCTCCATTCGTGTCTCAAGCTCGGCAAAGAGCAGGCTGAACCGCCGGTGGCGCTCCAGCGCCGCCTCGGTGAGCACCAGCTTCTTCAGCCGCGCGTCGTACCCCACGCTCTCCCGCCGGACCAGTCCGTCCCGCTCCATCAGGTTCAAAATACCCGTGGCGGTGGACCGGCGGATGGAGAAATACTGCTCCAGATCCCGTTGGAACAGGTCCCCCCGGGACGCGTTCTCGCACAGGAACTTGATGATGCGCCCCTGCATGGGGGTGGCCCGGTCGCCCGACGGGCAGTAGCCGCTTGCGTGCATCCGCCGGTCCAGCAGGTTGGTGATCGACTTTACGGCAATGCCGATGTGCCTCTCCCCGTCACCCATACGGAGGCCCCCTTTTCCTGTTAGTTAGCTAACAGTATAACAGGTCAACGCCCCTCCGTCAATAGAAAACCCGGCGCGTTTCGCGGCGTTTCTTTCGTAAAAAACGACGAAGCCTCTCCCATCAAAAAATCCCGCGGGATTTTTTGATGGGAGAGGACGCTGTTTAAAACGCCGTTAAGAAGACGCAAAAAACGGGTTCCCGCACAAGAAAGGTGGCCTTCAGCGTTCCTTTTCCCACGGGCTTCGGGCAGAGGGTTTTCTGACAGGCAGCGCCGCTTACGCTCAGGACAGGCGCTTCCACTTCGGCCCTTCGGGGGTGTCGGTGATCTCCACGCCCATGTCCTTCAGCACATCGCGGATGCGGTCGGCCTCGGCAAAGTTCTTGGCCTGCTTGGTCGCGGTGCGCTCGGCCACCAGCGCGTCGATCCGGTCATCCCCCTCGGCGGGGGCGCAGCCCCGCGCCTTGCACCTGGCGGCCTGCTCCAGCAGGCTCAGGCCCAGGACGGTGTCAAAGCTGTCGAGGACGGCCCGTTTTGTCGCGTCGTTCGTATCGGCCTTCAGCACGTCGTACAGGGCCGTGACGCCCAGAGAGGTATTGAGATCGTTGCCCACAGTCTCGATGAAATCGGCCTGATACCGCGCCACCGCGGCCTCGTCCACAGTGCCGTCCTCGTCCAGCGCGGCAATGCGGGAGATGAGCTTTTCATAGGCGCTCCTGGTATTGTCCAGGCTCTCCCAGGAGAACACAAGGCTCTTGCGGTAATGGGACTGGAGACAGAAGAGCCGGTAGACCAGAGGGTCGTACCCCTTCTCCTCCAGCAGAGAGACCGTCAAAAACTCCCCCTTGGACTTGCTCATCTTGCCCCCCGCGGTGTTGAGGTGGTGGACATGGAACCAGTATTTGCACCAGGGATGACCCAGGCAGGCCTCGCTCTGGGCGATCTCGTTGGTATGGTGGGGGAAGGCGTTGTCGATGCCGCCGCAGTGGAGGTCCAGGTACTCGCCCAGGAACTTCATGGAGATGCAGGAGCACTCGATATGCCAGCCGGGATAGCCCACGCCCCAGGGAGAGTCCCATTTGAGGGCCTGGTCCTCAAACTTGCTCTTGGTGAACCACAGGACGAAGTCGGCCTTGTTGCGCTTGTTCAGGTCCTCCTCCACCCCCTCCCGCACGCCCACGGCCAGGTCCTCCTCCTCGTGGTCGTGGAACACATAGTACCGCTCCAGCTTGGAGGTGTCAAAGTAGATGTTCCCCCCCGCCTGATAGGCCTTGCCCTTGTCCAGAAGGGTCTGGATGGTCTCGATATAGTTGTCGATCATCCCGGTGGCGGGCTGGACCACGTCGGGGTATTTGATGCCCAGCTTCTCACAGTCGGCAAAGAAGGCGTCGGTATAAAATTTTGCGATCTCCATCACGCTCTTATGCTCCCGCTGGGCGCCCTTGAGCATCTTGTCCTCGCCCTCGTCGGCATCGGAGGCCAGGTGCCCCACGTCGGTGATGTTCATGACCCGCTTCACGTCGTACCCCTCGTAGCGCAGGAACTTCTCCAGCACATCCTCCATGATATAGCTTCTCAGGTTGCCGATATGGGCATAGTGATAGACCGTGGGGCCGCAGGTGTACATGCTCACCTTGCCCGGCTCGTGGGGCACAAACTCCTCTTTTTCGCGGGAGAGGGAATTATATAGTTTCATTCGTTTTTACTCCTTGCCTACTTTTCATTTCTTAGCCGCTGCATATCACTTCCGGCCGCCGCCGGCTTCCTACAGGTTTTTGCTCCGGGCCTGCTCATCCAGATACTGCTCCATCCATTCCAGCCGGGAGGACAGGGCCTGTAATTCCTTCTTCACCGGGTCTGTCACGTTGATCTGGTCCATCTCGCCGCAGTAATCCACCCGCTCCCCGGCCACCCGCACCACCCGGGCAGGCACACCCACGGCGGTCGCGTCCTGGGGCACCTCGCTGAGCACCACGGCGTTGGCCGCGATACGGGCGTAATCCCCCACGGTGAAGGGCCCCAGCACCTTGGCCCCGGAACCGATCATCACATGGTCGCCGATGGTGGGATGGCGCTTGCCCTGATCCTTGCCGGTGCCCCCCAAGGTCACGCCCTGGTAGACCAGCACATCGTCTCCCACCTCGGCGGTTTCGCCGATGACAATGCCCATGCCGTGGTCAATGACGAACCGCCGCCCGATGACGGCCCCGGGGTGGATCTCGATGCCGGTCCAAAACCGGCTCCACTGGGACACCACCCGGGCCAGAAACCGCACCCCGTGCCGGTGGAGCCAGTGGGCCAGCCAGTGGTAGAGCGTGGCGTGGACGCCGGGATAGAGCAGAAAAATCTCCAGCCGGCTCCGGGCCGCCGGGTCCCGCTGCTGATAGGCCCGCAGAGTCTCTCCTAATCTTGCCATGGTCTCTCCTCTCCTCTGTCACGCTGCGCTTCTCCGCGCTTCTGCAAAAAAGAACGCCCCTCATGCCGGTTCTGCCCGGCATAAGAGGCGATATCACTCGCGGTTCCACTCTTACTTTTCACTCAACGCCCGATAACGGCGGCAAACCGGGGGATATCCACACTCCCCTCGCTCCCGGACGCACCTTCATATCCTCCACAGCGGGCCCGCTTTCAGCCGGTGACGCGCCCTCTCTGTCCTCTGGATGGGATATTACTCTTTCCGTTCCTCGCGATATTCTATTGTCCCAGTATATTACCACGGACCCATCCTTGTGTCAAGACGGGCCTGTGGGCGGAATTTAAAGGTCCTCCCAGTTGATGACCTCTCTGTTTTGTACAAAGTACTCGACCCCCGAGTACACCGTGGTGAGGACGATGACTGCGGTCACCAGGCCGTCCGTCACCGGATGGCTGACCAAAAAGAGCAGGCAGATGCCCACCATGGTAGAGGCCGTCTTCACCTTGCCCGACCAGCCCGCGGCGATGACCTTGCCCCCCTCCACAGCCACCAGCCGCAGGGCGGTGACGGCGAACTCCCGGGTGATGACGACCAGCAGCGCCCAGGCGGGAAAGCGGCCCAGGGCCACGAACCACACCAGCGCCGCCATCACCAGCAGCTTGTCGGCCAGGGGGTCCATAAACTTGCCGAAGTCGGTGACCAGGCCCCGGCTCCGGGCCAGGTATCCGTCCACAAAATCGGTGGCGCTGGCCACGACAAAGATGCCCAGGGCAACATAGGTACTGCCGGGAAATCCCAGGTAGAGCCCGACCAAAAACACCGGGATCAGCAGCACCCGGAGCATAGTCAGTTGGTTGGCGATATTCAACGCGGTATCCCCTTTCAGGCCGGGCCCGATACGCGGCGGCCTATTCGATCTCTCCCACCAGGTCGCCGTCCTCGGTGCCAGTGACGCGCACATTCACAAAGCTTCCCGCCGGAACCACCCCCGCGGCGGTGAAGAAGACCTTCCCGTCCACGTCGGGGGAGTCGGCGTAGCTCCTCCCCACATAGCAGCCCATGCCGCTGTCAAAGCCCTCGCACAGGACCTCCAGGGTCTCCCCCAGGCGGCTCTCGTTATAGGCGTCCATCACGTCCGACTGGATCTGGGCCAGCAGCTCTACCCGCCGCTTGGCCGTATCGGCGTCCACCTGGTTTTCCATTTCGGCCGCGGCCGTCCCCTCCTCGGGGGAAAACTGGAAGATGCCCGCCCGCTCGATGCCCACCTCCCGCAGGAAATCGCACAGCTCCTCAAACTCGGCCTCCCCCTCGCCGGGCAGCCCGGCAATGAGGCTGGTGCGCAGGACGAGACCGGGCAGCCGCGCGCGCAGCTTGGCCAGCAGGGCTATAATCTCGGCCTTGCTGCTCCCCCGGCGCATGGACTTCAAAATCTTGTCGTTGATGTGCTGGAGGGGGATATCGATGTAGTTGAGAATCTTGGGCTCCCGGGCGATCACATCGATCAGACCGTCGCCCAGCGCGTCGGGGTAGAGATAGTGCAGCCGAATCCAGCGGAAGGGCAGCCTGCACAGCTCGGCGAGCAGCTCGCCCAGCTTGAACTCCCCGTAGAGGTCGATCCCGTACCGGGTGATGTCCTGGGCCACCACGATAAGCTCTTTCACGCCGCCCTCGGCCAAACTCCCGGCCTCGGCCAGGAGGGACTCCATGGTGCGGCTGCGGTAGCGGCCCCGGAGGTAGGGGATGATACAGTAGGCGCAGCGGTGGTCGCAGCCCTCGGCTATCTTCAGGTAAGCCGTATAGCCGGGGGTGGTGATCACCCGCGCCCCGTCCTCGGCGGTATGGTCAATGTCGCCGAAATACGTGGGTTGGTCGCCGTCCATGACGGCCTCAATGGCGGGCACCACGTCGGTGTAGCTGCCAGTGCCCATAATGCCGTCGATCTCGGGCAGATCCTCCAGAATCTCGTCCCGATAGCGCTGGGACAGGCAGCCCGCCACCAGCAGCTTTTGAAGCTTGCCCTCCTGCTTCAGCTCGGCCAGCTCCAGCACATGGCTGATAGCCTCGGCCTTTGCCGAATCGATGAACCCGCAGGTGTTGAGCACCGCCACGTCGGCCCCCTCCACCGTCCCTGTGACAGTATGCCCCGCCGCGCGGCAAAGGGCCATCATCTGTTCGGTATTCACTAAATTTTTTGCGCAGCCAAGAGAGACAAAGGCAATTTTATAGCGATTCAAATTCAATTCTCCTCAAAAAACAGGTCAAATAAGGATACCACGAATCCCCCTGTTTGTAAAGTAGGCCAGCTTGTCAAAAAGAATTTGACAAGCCGGCCCCTGCAAAATAAGTATATCAGCCTGGTCATTCGTGGCGCTCATGGGCGGCACACTTATGGCGCTTACTCCTCTTCGATCTCGGCACCGTAGCGGCGCAGGCCCTCTTTGATGTCGCCCCAGCGATAGCCCCGGCGGGCCAGCGCGTCGGCCGCCCGCTTCAGCTCTCTGGGGTCGGGCCCACGGCCCTTCAGCTTTTGACGGAGGAAGGCGTCGATGCCCTCGTCGGGCGGCTGGGCCGCAGCCTGCGCCTCGTTCCAATACTCCCGGGGCACGCCGCGTTTCCACAGCTCGTCCCGGATCTTCCCCTGGCCGTAGCCCTTGGCGGAGTAGTGCCGGGCCACCGTCCCGGCATATTCGGCGTCGTTGAGATAGCCCAGACCCTCCAGCCAGTCGGCGATCTCGGCGGCGGCTTCGCTCCGCCCCTCTCCCCCTTCCGGCTCCTCCCCCCCGTGGGCGCGGGGGGCCAGTTTCCCGATGAGCTCCCTGCGGGACATGGGGCGCTCGGCGATCAGCTTCAGGGCCTTCTCCCGCAGGGCGCTCTTCCCGGCGGCGGCGGTCAGGGCCGCGGCGGTCCCACCGTCCAGCTCCATGCCGGAGCACAGGCCGAAGGATACTACCTCATCCCCGCCCACCCGGAGAATGCTCCCATCCTCCATGTGGCACAGCCAGCGGCCCTGCACCTTGGAGGACGGGATCAGCCTGGCGATCTTCATTCGCCTTCGCCGTCCTCAAAGTCGTCGGCCGAGACGTCCACCGCCCGGCCCGCGGCACGGGCAGCCGCCTTGGACTGGCTGGGCAGCAGCTTATAGGCGTTGGCCCGGATGTCGGCCTCCAGCTTGGCGGCGGTCTCGGGGTTGTCCTTCAGGAACTGCTTGGACGCGTCCCGGCCCTGGCCCAGGCGCAGGTCGCCCATGGCGAACCAGGAGCCCGACTTCTGCACCAGGTCCAGCTTGGTGCCGATGTCCAGCAGCT
>JBLJBF010000251.1:0-3875 GCA_047637855.1 Pseudoflavonifractor sp.
CATCCAGGTTAAGATGATCACCGGCGACCACAAGATCACCGCCACCGCCATCGGCCGCCAGCTTGGCATCGTGGAGGGTGAGGCTGTGGCCATTGAGGGCCGCGCCATCACCGAGATGGACGACACGCAGCTCCAGGAGTGCGTAAAGACCACCAACGTCTTTGCTCGCGTCTCCCCCGAGCACAAGGTCCGCTTGGTGGATGCGGTGCGCGCCAACGGCAACATCGCCGCCATGACGGGCGATGGCGTCAACGACGCCCCCTCCCTCAAGCACGCCGACATCGGCATCGCCATGGGCATCACCGGTACCGACGTGTCCAAGGAAGCGGCCGACATGATCCTCACCGACGACAACTTCGCCAGCATTGTTAAGGCAGTGGCCGAAGGCCGTACCATCTACAGCAACATCCGCAAGGTGGTGGGCTTCCTCCTCTCCTGCAACATCGGCGAGATTCTGGTCATCTT
This sequence comes from Pseudoflavonifractor sp., assembly GCA_047637855.1. Taxonomy (GTDB): domain Bacteria; phylum Bacillota; class Clostridia; order Oscillospirales; family Oscillospiraceae; genus Pseudoflavonifractor. The sequence goes on from JBLJBF010000251.1 coordinate 466, forward strand.
CCTGGCCATGCTGGCAAACCTCCCCGTGCCTTTGGTGGCCATCCAGCTGCTGGCCATCAATCTGATCACCGATGCCTTCCCCGCCTTCGCCCTCGGCATGGAGAAGGAAGAGTCCGGCGTTATGGATCGGGCTCCCCGCGATCCCGCCGAGCCCATCGTGGACAGGAAGATGAGCGTTGCCGTTGGCATCCAGAGCATCTTCCTGGCGCTGGGCACTTTGGGCTCCTTCCTCTTTGGCTATCTCGTGCATAACGATCTGGAGGTTGCCCGCACCGCCGCCTTCCTTACCCTGGTTCTGGGCGAGCTGCTGCGCGCCTACTCCGCCCGGTCCGAGAAGACCTCCGTCTTCAAAATGAAGATCTTTGAGAACAGCTACCTCAACAAGTGCGTGCTGTTCTCGGTGGTCTTCCTGATCGCCACCATCTATGTCCCCTTCCTCAACCCCGTGTTCAGCACCGTTCCCCTGGTCCTGGACGAGATCGTGGTGGCCCTGCTCCTCGCCTTCATCCCCATGCTGGGCGGCGAGCTGGCCAAGAAGATCGTCAACCGGTAAAAAGCGTTATCTGCCCAAAGGCCGCCGGCATCCGCCGGCGGCCTTTTTGTCGTGCACATAGGCCCGGCCTGTACAAGCGGGGCGGGATGTGCTATGATGCTTGCACGGAGCGGGGAGGAGGGAGAATATGCTTGAATCGGTCAGCTTTCCTGTCTACGACCAGAGTATGGCGGAGTATGGGAGCGCCCAGGCGCTGCAAAAGGCCTGCCTTTCCATGGGCTGTGACGGCATTGAGGCCCTCTGGGGCGGGGACAGCGCCATGGGTGCCCTGCCAAGCGGCTTTGCCGCGGGATATCATCTGATTTTTTACCCCGACTGGCTGGACTTCTGGCGGGGAGATGAAGCCGCTCTCCTGCGCAAATTTGGACGCCGGGAGGCTTATGTGTCCTTCTATGGCGGGGATTTCCGTGAGGTTCTTGTGCAGCAGTACAGGGCAGACCTGGCCCGCGCTGCGCGCCTTGGAGCGCGGTACGTGGTCTTCCACGTGTCGGACGTCTCCATCGAGGAGGGCTATACCTACCGCTGGGAGCACAGCGACAAGGAGGTTATGGACGCCGCCGTCGAGCTTATAAACCTCCTCTTTGGAGAACGGGACTACCCTTTTGCCCTGCTGGTGGAAAACCAGTGGTGGCCCGGCTTCACCTTTACGGACCCGGAGAAGACCGCCTATCTGCTCGGCGGCATCCGCCACGCCGACAAGGGGATTTTGCTGGACACCGGCCACCTGATGAATACCAATACCAAGCTTGAGACTGAGGCGGAGGGCGTGGCCTATATCCATAAAATGCTCGATGCGCACGGGGTGCTCAGCCGCTTCGTCCGGGGTATCCATCTCCACCAGTCCCTCTCGGGTGCTTACGTCAAGGCCAATACGGGGCGGCTGCCCGAGCAGATGCCCGGGGAATATGTGGCGCGCTTCGGCGAGAGCTACCGACATATTTTGCAGATCGACCGGCATCAGCCCTGGACGCACCCGTCTATCGCAAGCGTCATCGAGCGCATCGCGCCCGAGTTTTTGACCCATGAGCTCTCCTGCGCGAGCCGGGGAGAGCGGGAGCGGGCCGTAGCCATTCAAAGAGAGACCCTCAGAAGGGGAGGGCTTGGGCCATTTTGTATGGGGAATGCCCAGAAAGGCCTTGACAGCGGGGCTTTGCCGAGGTAGAGTATACTTGGTTCTGCCGCGACGCAGCGGTGGGAGCGATTGGGTGCGATGCAGCGTCCTGAACAAGCGGTTCAGGGCGCTTTTTATTTTCTGCGGAGAAGGGGAAAGGAGTCAGTTATGGAGGTCTTCAACGTCGGAACAAAGATTTTGATGGGGGGCGGCCTGGAGAGCTTGGCTGAGGGCCTGCGTCGGGTTTTCGTCGTCACCGACAAATTCATGGACGAGAGCGGCAAGGTGGCCTACGTTACGGACTGCGTGGAAAAGGCCGGCGGAACCTACCGCGTATTCTCCGATGTGCGGGCCGACCCCGATATCGGCACCGTCACCAAGGGCGTGGGCAGCCTGCTGGAATTTGAGCCCGACGCCGTGGTGGCCTTTGGCGGCGGCTCGGCCATCGACGCGGCCAAGGCCATCGTCTTTTTTGCCGCCCGGGAGCGGGACATGCGGGAGTGTCCCTTTATTGCCATCCCCACCACCAGCGGCACCGGCTCGGAGGTGAGCCGCTTCGCTGTTATTACCGACCCGGAGAAGGAACTGAAGTATCCATTGGTGGACGACAGCCTTCTGCCCGCGGTGGCTGTGCTGGACGCGCGACTCACCGTCAGCGTGCCGCCGGCGGTGACCGCCGATACGGGCATCGACGTGTTTACCCACGCAATTGAGGCCTTTGTCTCCACCGGATCCACCGATTTTTCCGACGCGGCGGCCGAAAAGTCCATCAAGCTCATCAAGCGCCACCTGCTTGCCGCTTACAACAATCCCGAGGATCTGATTGCCAGGCAGGGCATGCACAATGCCTCCTGTCTGGCGGGCATCGCCTTCTCTAACGCGGGTCTGGGCCTCAACCACGGCATGGCCCACGCGCTGGGCGCCAGGTTCCACATCCCCCACGGGAGAGCCAACGGTATTTTGCTGCCCTATGTGATGAGCTTCAACGCTGGCTGCACCGAAAAGCTGACCTCCACGGCCAAGCGCTATGCCCAGATTTCCCGGCTGCTGCGCCTGGACAGCAGCAGCGTCCGCCAGAGCGCGCTCAACCTGATCCGCACCGCCCGGCGCTTCATGGAGCAGCTGGGCATTCCCGCCACGATTCAGGCCGCGGGCATCAGCCGGGTGGAGTTTGAGGCCGAGGTGAGGGCCATGGCTGAGGCCGCGCTGGCTGACCGCTGCACCGCCACCAATCCCCAAGCATGCTCTGTGGAAGATATTGAGCGGGTGTTCCATAAGGCGTTTACCGGTAAGCTGCCCTGATGACCTGTGCCCCGCCGTGAGCACCCACGGCGGGGCTTTTTGAGCGCAATGTGATATTTCGGATTGACAGCGCCTACAAATCCTGCTAAAATAGACAAAGGAAACGGGAAACCGATTGGATATTTCAGCATAACGAGCGAATGGCACGACGTTAGTGCTGCTCGCCGGGCGGTCTTACAGAGCGATGGAGCTCCTAGAATTTTATGTAATTCTGGGGGCTTTTTACGTTCAAAAGACGCCCAAGTCCGGCCCGGCGGTGTGAAGAGAGCGCTGCGCGGTTCATTCTGAGCAGGCCGCAGCGGCCTGCGAGAGGAGCGTGCTATTTTGATCGAGCTTGATGAGAAAAAGCGCATAATACAGGAATTTGTGCCGGGCAAGCAGGTCACGCTGGCCCATGTGATCGCAAATCCCAACGAGGACCTGTACGCCAAGCTGGGCCTGATC
>JBLJBF010000252.1:0-6074 GCA_047637855.1 Pseudoflavonifractor sp.
TGGCCACCGCGTCGGTAAAGGTGCCGCCAACGTCGATTCCGATTCTAACTTTCATTGTGTGTTCTCCCAAGTGTTCTGATTCGAAGTAGTTTCTCTTTCCCCCTCATATGGCGGCCCGGGGCGCGGGGATGCTCCTCCGCGCCCCGGCTCCGCTCTTTATGCGGGGGGACAATTTCTGTTTAAAAAGGCTGTTTTAGAAGTACAGGGCGACCATAATGATGACGGTAACGGCAGTTACAACCCAATTGGCGAGGAAGACCTTGTTGGTGGTCGTGACGGGATCATAGCCCACAAAGTTGGAAGTCCAGACCACCTGGGTGGAGGTGGGGCAGGACTGGGAGGGCCAGCGGTAGGCGGCGTAGAACACGGCGGACAGCGCGGCCACGGGTACGGCGTTGACGGCCACCATGCTGGCGGCCAGACCGGCGCCCAGACCCATCAGGTTGAAGGGGCCGCGGTACAGGCCCAGGGGGGCCAGCACGCACACGAAGATGACGAGAGCCATAGCGGTGTGGGGGGTGATCATCTCCATAAAAGGTCTGATCGCGGCCTGGGTGGTGGGCGCGGTCATGGCGTTGATGATCATGCCGATGCCGAACATGAGGCCCGCGGTGGGCGCGCCGTCCTTAAAGCCCTCATAGCAGGACTGGACCAGCATACTGGAGTACCTGCTCCACTTGCCCTTGACGGTGAAGACGATGGCCCATAGGATGCCGATGAGAAAGATGGGGATGGCTTCCAGCCGGAAGATAAGCATAACGGCTACCACCACCAGCGGGGTCGCGCAGGCCAGCAGGCCGCGGATACCGGTAAGGTGGGGGCGCTCCTCAGCCTCGTCCTTCTCCTGCTCAATGGGGGCGGCGAAGGCGAACTTCATGCCGTTGCGCTTAAAGCTCCAGGCTAAGTATACGATGAAGAAGAGGACGCACACGGCGGTGAGGATGCTGGCGCAGAGGGTCATGGTCTGCATTTCCACGCCGGTGATGTTGGCGATGGCCGAGATATTGGCGGGATTGAGGCAGTAGCCGCCGCACATGGCGGCCAGATAGGCGTTGCACGCCACGATGGGAGGTACGCCCACCGACAGCAGAATGGGCAGCACCACCGCGCCCACCATGGCCACCGCGCCGGTGCCGAAGAGCACCGTGAAGAGGAAGGTGGTGACGCCGCACAGGCCCAGCGAGACGATGAAGGGCTTGTCGCCGCCCAGCTCGGCCGCCTTTTTGATAATGGTGTCGGTAACACCGGTGCGGTAGAGGATCTGGCTGAGCCAGCAGCTAAAGAGGATGGCCACATAGGTCCCGGCCAGCTTGGTGGCTCCCGTGGAGAGGACAAAGGACAGAATCCCTTCCTCCTTACCCAGGAGGGGCAGTCCGCCTGCCACACCGATGAGCACTGCCATGACCGGCAGCGCCAGCAGCGCGGGCAGCTTTTTGGACATCATGAGGGCTGCCATGACCAGGAAAATGCCAACTACAATAATACCTGTTACCATGATTTCTCCTCGCTTTCTCTCAATCATTGACTTGGACCGACCCTATCCGAAGTTCTCTCTCCCCCTCTCTTAATTTTCCTCCTATTTTTTCATTCGTTTTTATAATTGAATTAACAAAACGAATTTTCATTTGTTATTATAGGCACCATGCGCAAATTTGTCAATGCTATTTTATGTTTTTTTATGAGATTTTCCTGTCAATTTTTTAACAGCTTCTTCCGCCCTTGGGGCTTGTAAAAATCAAAAAACCGTGTATACTTATTTTATAAAATCATTTTATAAAACATTTACTGTTATTGTCGCAGTGACAGGAGGCCGCCATGCAGAAGACAACCGCCAATATGGAGATCAAAAAACTCAACCACACCAACATCTTTCAGCTGCTGCGCCGGGGCAGCGGCATGACCAAGCAGGATATCGTCGCCACCCTCCAGCTCTGCCTGCCCACGGTGACCCAGAACATCAACGAGCTCCAGGACGAGGGGCTGGTCAGCGAGTCGGGCAGCGTCGGCAACACGGGCGGCCGCCGGGCCAAGACCTACGACGTGGTGCGGGACGCCCGGGTGGCCATCGGACTGGACATCACCCGCAATCACATCACCGTCGTCATGGTGGACCTGACCGGCGCCGTCATCTCGCGCACCAGAGTCCGGGAGAAATTTGAGCGCACCGACGCGTATTACCGCCGCCTGGGGGCGCTGGTGGAGCGGGCCGTCGGCGACGCGGGCCTGTCGGGTGAGCGGGTTCTGGGCGTGGGCATGGGCGTGCCGGGCCTGGTGACGGCCGACCACCAGAGCGTCTTCTACGGCGAGATCCTGAACTTTACGGGAGCCACCTGCGCCGAGTTCTCCAGATACATCCCCTTCCCCACCGCCCTGTTTAACGACGCCAACGCGGCGGGACTGGCCGAAAGCTGGACCTCGGGCGACAGTGTAGACGCCTTCTATCTCATGCTCTCCAACAACATCGGCGGCTCGGTGGTCATCGGCGGACAGGTCTACGCCGGCCAGCACCTGCGCAGCGGCGAGGTGGGACACATCACCATCATCCCCGGCGGGCGGGCGTGCTACTGCGGGCAGACAGGCTGTGTGGACGCGTACCTCGCCGCAACCGAGCTCTCCTCGTTAACCGACGGGAGCCTGGCCGCCTTTTTTGAGCTTCTGAAGGGCGGGGACGGGCGGGTCTCCGCCGCCTGGGACCAGTATCTCGACCATCTGGCCCTCACGGTGAACAACCTCAGTATGCTCTTCGACTGTCCCATAGTCCTGGGCGGCTACGTGGGCGAGTACATCGATGACTATATGGACCAGGTGCGTGAGCGTGCGGGGCGGCTCAATACCTTTGAGCGGAACGGGGACTATCTGCGGGTCTGCTCCTACAAGACCGAGGCTATCGCCGCCGGTGCGGCTCTCCACTTCATCTCTCTGTTCATCGGCTCGATCTGACCGGCAAGGAGGGCCATGTATGCGCTATGAAGTTCTGACCCGCACGCAGATCCATCCCCTGCTCCCCGAGACCGCCACCCCGATCCGCCTGCGCGCCTATGTGCAGGATCGGCTTGACCTGCTCTCGGACGATGGCCGCCGCTGGGCCGTGCTCATCTTACCCGGCGGGGGCTATGGGCTGACCTCCCCCAACGAGGGCGAGCGGGTGGCACTCTCCTTCCTGGCGGCGGGGATACCGGCCTTCGTGCTGGATTACAGCGTGGCGCCCGTCCGCTACCCGAGCGCCCTGCTGGAGGCTGCCGCCGCGCTGAGCTTCATCCGCCGCCATGCCGCCGGGTACGGGGTGGACCCCCACCGCATCGCCGTGTGCGGGTTCTCCGCGGGAGGGCATCTGGCCGGCTGCCTCTCAAACCTCCATGGCTGTCCGGATGCTTGGGCTCCGCTCGGCCTCTCCCCACAGGAGATCCGGCCCGACGCGGCCATCTTCTGCTACAGTGTTCTTACGGCACAGCCGGGGCGCTGCCATCCGGGCAGCTTTGAAAACCTTCTGGGTCCGGGTGCGGAGGTCCCCCCGTTTCTCTCTCTGGAGCAGAGCGTCACGCAGCACAATCCCCCCTCCTTCCTCTGGTGTACCGGCACCGATCCGTCGGTCCCCTGCGACAGCACGCTGCTCTACGCCGCCGCCCTGCGGGAAAAGGGTATTCCCTTCGAACTGCACCTTTACGCCCGAGGCCCCCACGCCATGATTCTGGGCACCCGGGAGACGGCGGGGGACGCGAGTAAGCAGGACCCCCATGTGTCCACCTGGCACCCCCTCTGTCTGGAGTGGCTGCGCAGCCTGGAGACGCCGAACCCATAGCACGCCAAAAGGCAAAGAGCCGGGCGACCGGCCTGTCGAGCCCCTTGTGGGGCCCCGTCAGGCCTGTCGCCCGGCTCTCTTATCCGTACTGCCCCCGCACCTCGTCGAGCTGCGCCCGGAGGGCCTCCACCGCCCAGGCGGGTGACAGCAGCCGCACCCCCGCCCCCAGGCCGAACAGCCAGCCGAGGAACTGTGGGCTCACCACCGCCGGGATGGTGACGGTGAAGTGCTCCGCCCCGTCGGGCACCAGCATCGCCTCCTGCCCAAACCGGTCCAGGATCACGCCGACCATGGCGTTCCCGCACCGCAGCCTGACCTGTCCCTCCCGGCCGCGGAACATACCGAAATGTTTCTGCGCATAGGATGCCATGTCAAAGTCCCGCAGCGCGTCGCCCCCCGCCCGGGGCAGGCAGGTCACGGCCAGCTCGGCCATCTTGTCCACCCGGTAGTGGCGCAGGTCCCCGTTCAGGTGGTCGTACCCCGCCAGATAGTAGTTCTCACTGTCCCAGATGAGCCCATAGGGGCTGACCTGGTAGCGTTTCCCCTCCCGGCGGAAGACCTTCTCCTTGTTCACATTGTACTCAAAGTACTTAAAGGTGACCGCATGGCCCGCCGCTATGGCGGAATGGAGCTTGTCGATGGAGTAGTAGACGCTCTCGTTCATGGTCTTCACCCGGCCGGCCACATAGACCTGCCGCTGGAGGACGCGGCCCTGGTGGCGGCTGGCAAAGGACTCCAGCTTGCAGATCAGCTCGTCTGATTTGCGCACCGTGATGAACTTGCAGGACTGCACCGCGTCCACCAGCAGCTTGAGCTCAGGGAGCTGAAAGTCCCGCTCGCCTATAAACCAGCCCGGCGCTTTGCCCTTGCGGCTCTGCACGTCCAGCCCCAGGTCCCGCAGGGCCTCCATATCGTCGTAGATGCTCTTGCGCTCGGCCGTCACCCCATGCCGCTCCAGGGCGGCGATCAGCTCTGGCACCGTCATCGGGTGCTCCTCGTCCGTCTCCCGCAGCAGCGTCCGCTCCAGCAGAGACAGCTTGAGCTTTTGATTTACCCCTTTTGCCATAGGGCGTCCCCCCTCTCCCTCTGATGCCAGAATACGCGTTTTCCTGTCCGATAAAAAGGACTTTTAAAAGCATACCATATTTTTTCGGCTCTGTACACCGTTAAGGGAGGTCTTTTTATGAAAGCGTTGGTCATAGTCCCCATCTGTCCCCTCATGCTCCGCCCCGGGCCCGAGGCCGAACGGGCCGACGAGGTCCTGCTGGGCATGGCGGTGGACCTTCTGGAGGAGGCCGGTGAGGGGTGGCTGCGCCTTCGCACCCACTACGGCTACGAGGGCTATGCCCACAGGCGCTGTCTCCTGGCAGGGGACGACCTGGCGCAGCGCTGGCTGGACCGGCCCAGGGCGGTGGTGATCCGGGCCGTCTGCGATATATTGGCCCGGCCCGACATCAGAAGTCCCGTCCTCCTCACCCTCCCCCGGGGTGCCGTGCTGGCCCCCAGGGGGGAGCCGGACGGAAACGGCTGGCAGGCCGTCCTCCTCCCCGACGGGCGGACAGGGTTTGTCCGCCAGGGCTTTCTCGCGCCCTACCGCAACGCCCCCGCCTATGAGGACGAGGACGCCCTCCGCTCCGCCATCGCCGCGTCGGCCCTCTCCTATCTGGGCGCGCCCTACCGCTGGGGCGGCAAGACCCCCGAGGGCATTGACTGCTCGGGCCTTACCGCTATGGCCTATCTCCTCAACGGCGTCGTCATCTGGCGGGACGCCCGCATGGCGGAGGGCTACCCCGTCCGCCCTATCCCCCGGGAGGCCCTGCGCCCGGCCGACCTGATCTTCTTCCCCGGCCATGTGGCCATGTACCTGGGCGGGGGGCGCTATGTCCACGCTACCGCCCGGGCGGGAAGCGACGGCGTGGTCGTCAACAGTCTGGACCCCGCCGCCCCCGACTACCGCCCCGACCTGGCCGGGCAGATCACCGCCTTCGGAAGCATTTTTTAGCCGTCCGCTCTGCTTGCCATATCATAATCGAGATATGGAAGGGTTTCGACCAAAACACGTTTTTTTTTTGCGGATTGCAGATGATATACTATTTTTTGTAATATTTTACCATTTCCGCCATAGCGGGAGAGCGTCGGCCGCTCGGACGGCGCCGCCTTCGGCGGCATTCCTTTCGGGAGTTTTCTGTCTTGAAAATTTAAAAAATATAGATAACTTTGTTATATTTTCCGCTTTTGCCATATCAAATTATGGATATGGCAGGTATTAATCTTT
>JBLJBF010000253.1:0-2739 GCA_047637855.1 Pseudoflavonifractor sp.
CAGCCCCACAAATATGGTCCGGCTTTTGCCCTCCATGCACTCCCCTCCCGTCAGCGCGGATTTCATTTTCCTTAAAACGCAGCGGGCGGCTCCGCCCGCAGACCAAAGTGGTACAAAACAGCGTCGGCTATGCGCGCACAGGCGTGGCCGTCCCCGTAGGGGTTGGCCGCGTGCGCCATGGCCTCATAGGCGGATGCGTCGCGGATGAGCTCGACCGCCAGGGCGAAGATCTCCTCCTCCTCGGTCCCCGCGATCTTCACGGTGCCCGCGTCCACGGCCTCGGGCCGCTCAGTCTCCCGGCGCAGGACGAGCACGGGCCGGCCCAGAGCGGGAGCCTCCTCCTGAAGTCCGCCCGAGTCGGTCATCACCAGGTAGGAACGGGCCATCAGGTTGTGCATCTCCGCCACGTCCAGCGGGGCGATGAGGTGGATGCGGGGGTGCCCGCCCAGGTACTTCTCTGCCGCCTCCCGCACCACGGGGGAGAGGTGGACGGGGTAGACCAGCTCCACCTCGGGACAGGCATCGGCGACCCGCCGCAGGGCGGTCATGATATTCGCCATGGGCTGGCCGTAGTTCTCCCGCCGGTGGCAGGTGACCAGAATGATCTTTTTGCCCGTGTAGTCCAGCTCATTGAGGAGCGGCGTTGCAAAGGTATACTCCTTTACAACAGTGGTCTTGAGGGCGTCAATGACGGTGTTCCCCGTGAGGAAAACCCCCTGGGTGATATCCTCCCGGGCCAGATTCGCCCGGTTGGCCGGGGTAGGACAGAAATGGAGGTCGGCAATGTCCCCCACCAGCTTGCGGTTCATCTCCTCCGGGTAGGGGGAGTACTTGTCCCAGGTGCGCAGCCCGGCCTCGACGTGGCCCACCTTGATCTGATGGTAAAAGGCGGCCAGCGCCCCGGCGAAGGTGGTTGAGGTGTCGCCGTGGACCAGCACCAGGTCGGGCCTGGCCTGGGCGAAGACCTCCTCCAGCCCCAGAAGGCACTTGGTCGTGATGGTGGACAGGGTCTGCCGCGGCTCCATAATGTCCAGATCGTAGTCTGGCTTGCGGCCGAAGATATCCAGCACGCTGTCCAGCATCTGGCGGTGCTGGGCGGTGACGCAGCAGAGGCTCTCGATCTCGGGCCGGCTGTCCAGCTCAAGGACAAGGGGGGCCATCTTGATGGCCTCGGGCCGGGTGCCGAAGATGGTCATGACGCGGAGCTTGTTCATTCCTCGCTGTCCTCCTCATCGGGCGGCGCGCCCTTTTTATCGTTATTGTGGACGAAGAGACGGGTGGCCACCGCTCCCGCCGCACAGAGGGCCAGCAGAACCAGCATGGCCTTAAGGGCGTTGGTGGTGGCGAGCACCACGGCGCTCAGGCCCAGAATGGCGCTGATGATGTAAAGCACAGCCACCGCCTGTTTCTGGGAAAAGCCCATGTCGATCAGCCGGTGGTGGACATGGCTGCGGTCGGCTTGCATGGGGCTCTGCCCATGGGCGATGCGGCGGATGAAGGCAAAGGCCGTGTCGAAGATGGGCAGACCCAGCATGAGGAAGGGCACGGCGAAGGAGATGACGGCGTAAAACTTGAAGAGACCCTGAATGGACACCACCGCCAGCACATAGCCCAAAAAGGTGGAGCCGGTGTCCCCCATGAAGATTTTGGCCGGGTTCACATTGTAGGGCAGAAAGCCGATGCAGGCCCCCGCCAAAGCCGCCATGAGCAGGGCCACCGGCAGGTCGGCCACCACCAGGGCGATGACCAGCATGGTCATGGAGCTGATGGCGGACACGCCGCAGGCCAGCCCGTCCAGCCCGTCGATGAGGTTGACTGAGTTGGTGATCGCCACGATCCAGATGACAGTGACCGGGTAGGCCAGCCAGCCCAGCTCCCAGATGGGGTTTTGGGAGAAAATATTGGGGTTTGAGAGGGCGACAATCACGTTTCCGCTGAAGACGGCGATCAGGGCCGCCAAAATCTGGACTACAAACTTGAAGGAGGCCTTGAGGGAGTAGATATCGTCAAAGATGCCCAGCACCACAATGACCACCGCCCCCAGGAGCATCCCCCGGTACTGACCGTTCATCGGCACGAAAACCAGCGTGCTCAGGAGAAAGCCGAAAAAGATGGCCAGGCCGCCCATGCGGGGGATGGGGTGGTCGTGCATACGGCGGTTGTCCTTGGGTACGTCCACCGCCCCCATGTGCCGGGCCAGAGATTTCACCACGGGGGTAAAGATCAGCGCGACGACCAGCGCCACGCCCAGGGCGGCGGCTACCATGCCGACCTGATAAAGTTCCATATTCATGCTGCTTTGCTCCTTATCTCAGATCCGCGGCTTATCGCGGCAGGAAACCGACCTTTTTATACACCTTGCGCAGGGTCTTCTCAGCCACATGACCCGCCCGCTCGGCCCCGGCCCGGTATACCCCCTCCAGGTAGGCCTTGTCGGCCAAAATGTGCTTTGCCCTCTCCTGGATGGGACGCAGAAGCTCCACCACAGCCTCGCCGACGGCCGGCTTGAAGGCGCCGTAGCCCCGGCCTTCGAACTCGGCCTCGATCTCGTCAAAGCTCTTACCGGTGACGGCCGAGTAGATGGTCATGAGGTTGGAGACGCCCGGCTTCTCCTCGGGGGCATAGCGGACGCAGCGCTCGGTGTCGCTGTCGGTGACGGCACGCTTGAACTTGCGCAGGATGTCCTCCGGCTTCTCCATGAGGAAGACGCAGCCCTCGGGCATGGACTTGCTCATCTTG
>JBLJBF010000254.1:0-11197 GCA_047637855.1 Pseudoflavonifractor sp.
CATACCCAGAACCACGATCACGACGGCGATGAGTGCCAGGACGATCAGGTCGATGATATTGATCTTTCCAAAAAGCTTGCCCTTCTCGTCGATGATCCTTTTCTTCTCTGCCATGACGCAGTACCTCCAGGCGATGTAAATTACCCCTGTTGCAGCGGGGTCATCTGTGATACAATATTGAAAGACGCTTGTTATATTGTACCACAACTTCCCTGCGGGAAACAAGTACTTTTTCGGGAGGCACCCATGAAGGTCATTCATCTTATCTCGGGCGGCGACAGCGGCGGCGCCAAGACCCATGTCCATACTCTGCTGATGAATTTGAAGAACACACCCGGCGTGGAGATCACCATGGTGACCTTTGTAGACGGCCCCTTTACCGAGGAGGCCAAGGCCCTGGGCATTCCCACGGTGGTCCTGCCGGGGCATAATCTGCTGCGCACCTTCCGCACCCTGAAAAAATTTATTCGGGAGGGCGGCTATCAGATCATCCACTGCCACGGCGCCCGGGGCAATATGATGGGGGTCCTCCTCCGCGGCCCCACCGGCGTGCCTGTGGTGACCACCGTCCACTCGGACTACCGCCTCGACTACATGGGCCGCCCCCTCTCCCGGCTCACCTACGGCACGATCAACACCATTGCCCTGCGCCTGCTGGACTTTCGCATCGGCGTGTCCGACGCGATGGTGGACCTTCTCATCTCCCGGGGCTTTGACCCGGACAAGCTCTTCGCCATCTATAACGGGCTGGACTTTACCCCCCGCACCGCCTCCATGGACCGGCTTCCCTACTGGCGGAGCGTGGGAGCGGACTGGCCCGAGGACTGCGTGGTGGCGGGCATCGCGGCCCGACTCAATCCGGTCAAGGACATCGCCACCCTCATCCGGGGCTACGCCATCGCCCACGAGCGCTGCCCCCGGCTGCGCCTCCTGATCGCGGGGGACGGGGAGCAGCGCGCCGAGCTGGAGGCCCTGGCCCAGTCGCTGGGCGTCGGGGATCAGGTCTGTTTCGCGGGCTGGGTCAGCGATGTGGACACCTTCTACCAGTCCATCGACATCAACACCCTCACTTCCCTGTCCGAGACCTTCCCCTACGCCCTCACCGAGGGGGCGCGGGCCGGCCTGCCCACGGTGGCCAGCCGGGTGGGGGGCGTCCCCTATCTCATCGACCACGGGGTCAACGGCTTTCTCTTCGACGCCGGGAACGCCCAGGACCTGGCCCGGCATCTGGCCGCTCTGGCGGAGGACGCCACCCTGCGGGCCCATATGGGCGCGCGGCTCTATCAGAAGGGGGTGGCCAACTACTCCCTGGAGCGCACGCTGGAGCGCCAGCTGGAGATCTACGACATTATCCTGCGCCGCCACACCCGGATGTCCAGGAAACGGGACGGCGTGCTGGTCTGCGGGGCCTATGGCCGGGGCAACGCGGGGGACGACGCCATTTTGGAGGCCATTGTCACCGAGCTGCGGCAGGTAGACCCCGACCTCCCCGTCTGGGTCCTCTCCCGCAAGCCCGGCGAGACCAGGCTCACCTACCGGGTGCGGAGCATCTATACCTTCGCCTTTCCCCAGTTTCTCTGGCGGATGCTCAGGACCAAGCTCTATATCAACGGCGGCGGCTCTCTCATGCAGGACGTGACCAGCCACCGCTCCCTGTGGTTCTATCTCTTCACCATCTCGGCGGCCAAACTGTTGGGTAACCGGGTGCAGATGTATGGCTGCGGCATCGGCCCCATCCACTCCCCCTCCAACCGCGCGCGGGCCGCCGCGGTTCTCCAGAAAAGGGTGGATGTCATCACCCTGCGGGACACCCACTCTAAGACAGAGCTGGAGCAGATGGGGGTCACCAAGCCTGAGATCATCCTCTCGGCCGATCCAACCGTCATCCTCCCTGCCGCCTCCGCCGAGGTGGTGGACGGCATTCTGGAGCACGAGGGGCTGGACCCAGCAGGCAAGTATATTGGCTTTACTCTGCGTCCCTGGCCTGGCTTTGAGGAGAAGGCCCCTATCTTTTCCGCCGCCGCCGACTACGCCTGGGAGAAGTACGGCCTCATCCCCCTCTTCCTGCCCATCGAGCGCCGCCTGGACGTACACGCCGCCGAGAAGGCGGCAGCCTTTATCCAAAAGGCCCCCTCCCACATCCTCCGTGGTACGGGCAGCAGCGACCACACCATCGGCCTCTTCGCCCGGATGCAGGTGGTAGTCTCCATGCGGCTGCACGCGCTGGTCTTTTCGGCCGGACAGGGGGTGCCTCTGGTGGGCGTGGTGTACGACCCCAAGATCAGCTCCTTCCTCTCCTACATCGGCCAGGATCTGTACTCCGAGCTGGAGACGGTCACTGCCGAGCGCCTGTGTGCCCACGTGGATGCCGCCTGCGCCCGCATTGGGGACAGCGCCTTCCTGTCGGGCGGCGTGGACCGCCTGCGTGAGGTGGAGCGGCACAACAGCGCCGCCGCGGCCAAGCTGCTGTGCGATTGACATTATCGGTTCGGAGGTCCTTCCCTTGAAACAGTATATCTGCCTTGCCAACGCCCCCTGGAGCGCCGCCCCCACCAGGACCCAGCACCTCGTGTCCCGGCTGCGGGACGCAAAGATCCTCTACTTCGAGCCCCCCTGTCCCTTCGGCAGCCGGGCCCACAAAAAGCCCGCCCGCCAGGTTCGACCCGGTGTGACGGTATACACACTCCCGCCCATCTTTGAGGCGGAGGCCAGCCACCCCTTTCTGCTGGAGCGGCGCTACCGCGCGCTGGCCCGCTACATCCAGCAGAAGCTGGACCTTCACCGCTTTCGGGACGCCATTCTCTGGGCCACCTCGCCCGAGCAGGTCCACTTGCTGGACAGGCTGCCCCTGCGCGGCGTGGTATACGACTGCGAGCGGGACTGGCCCCAGTTCCCCCTGGAGTGGGAGAGCGACCTGGCTTTGGCCGCCGAGGTGATCTTCGCATCCTCGCCCGGCCTTATCAAGCATCTCGCCCCCTGTAACGACAATATCGCCCTCCTGCCCAATGGGGTCAATTTCCCCATGTTCAGCCGCGAGGGGCTGAACCCGCCGCCCGAGCTGCGGGAGCTGAAGACCCCGGTCCTGGGCTGGGTCGGGCACGTCTACCGGGACACCGACCTCTCCCCCCTCCTCCAGGCCGCCCGCGACCTGCCGAAGTGCACCTTCGTTTTGGTTGGGCATGTGGGGCGGAATCCGCTGGCCCCCGCGCTGCGGGCACAGCCCAATGTGCTCTGCACCGGGGAGCGGACTCTGCCCGAGCTGCCCGAGTACCTCGCCCGGTTCGATGTGTGCCTGAACCTCCTCCGGCACTCCGACATGGGCAGCGACGTCATCCCCGAGCGGATCTACCAGTACCTGTCGGCCGGAAAGCCTATCGTCTCCATGCTCTGGGAGGACCAGGTGGAGGATTTTCCCGACGTGGTCTACGCCGCCCACAGCCCCGCCGAGTTCTCCCAGCTCTGCCGCCGGGCGCTGGCCGAGCCGGGGGACTGGGCCAGGAACCGGCGCCGGGAGTACGGCGCGGGCGCGGCCTGGAGCGTCCGGGCCGACGAGGTGTACCGCATTCTGGAGACCATCGGGCTGTATTGACCCAGCTGCGGCGGGCGGACAGCCGAACTTCCCAAGGGCTGCTCAGACTTGATTCCATATAAAAAACGAGAGCCGGGACTGTCCCGGCTCTCGTTTTCCTGCAAAGGAAGATTACTTCCCCTTCCCCGTCGGTTTTCCGCCGTGGCTGGGGCGGTTGTTTTTCTTGGGCTTGGCGGCGGCCCAGCCCGTCTTACTCTTGGGGGCGGCTCTCTTCCCGCCGGGGGCCTTGTCGGGCTGCTTGCCCCTGTCCGGGGCCTTGCCCCGGGCGCGCCCGTCGGCGTCGTGCTTGCGGCCCTTGGCCGGTCTCCCCTCCCCTGTCTGGGGGCCGGGGCGGGGCCCGCTGGGGCGGACCAGGCACTCTTTGCCGTAGCCGATCAGGTCCTCTCTGTGGGCCGAGTGGAGGGCCTCCAGGACCAAGGGGCGCTTTTCGGGGCGCTTCCACTGCATCAGCGCCCGCTGCATGGCCTTGTCGTGGGGGTTGGTGGGTACAAAGACCTCTTTCATAGTGCGGGGGTCGATGCCGGTATGGTACATACAGGTGGAGAGGGTGCCGGGCGTGGGGTAAAAGTCCTGCACCTGCTCGGGCTGGCGGCCCGACCTGTTGAGCCACTCGGCCAGCTTCACTGCGTCGTCCAGGGTGGAGCCGGGGTGGGAGGAGATGAGATAGGGCACCAGGTACTGCTCCTTGTCGTACTTCTGGTTCAGGGACTCATACTTGCGGCGGAACTTCTCGTACACGTCGATATGGGGCTTGCCCATATAGTCCAGCACCGCCTCGGAGCAGTGCTCGGGCGCCACCTTGAGCTGGCCCGAGATATGGTGCTTGACCAGCTCGGAGAAAAACTCTCCGCTCTTGTCCTTGAGCATATAGTCAAAGCGGATGCCCGAGCGGATGAATATCTTTTTGATGCCGGGGATCTCCCGCAGCTTGCGCAGAAGCATGAGGTAATCGGTGTGGTCGGCGTCCAGATTGGGGCAGGCCTCGGGGGACAGGCAGGCCCGGTTTTTGCACAGGCCGGCCTTGAGCTGCTTTTGGCAGGAGGGGCGGCGGAAGTTGGCGGTAGGGCCGCCCACATCGTGGATGTACCCTTTGAACCCCGGGTGTTTGGTGAGGGCGGTCACCTCCCGGACGACGCTCTCATGGCTGCGGGCCGAGATGACCCGCCCCTGGTGGAAGGCCAGAGAACAGAAGTTGCACGCGCCGAAGCAGCCCCGGTTATGGGACACCGAGAAGCGCACCTCCTCGATGGAGGGCACGCCCCCCATGCTCTCGTACATGGGGTGTGGCTCCCGCGCATAGGGCAGCTCGGCCACAAAGTCCAGCTCGGCCGTGGTGAGGGGCATGGCGGGCGGGTTGACCACCAGCAGCTCCTCCCCGTGGCGCTGGAGAATGGCTTTGCCCACGACGGGGTCGTGCTCCCGGTACTGGACCATATTGGCCTCGGCATAGGCGCGCTTGTCGGCGGACACCGCCTCAAAGCTTGCGCACTCCACCTTGGGGTAGGCGCAGGCCGAGGGGTCCCTGGCAATAAAGGCAGTTCCCTTTACATCGGTTATCTGGGAGACCGGGGTGCCGGAGGCGAGGCGCGCGGCGATCTCCCGGGTGGCGGTCTCCCCCATGCCGTACGTGAGGAGGTCGGCCTGGCTGTCGAAGAGGATGCCGCGGCGCACCTTGTCGTCCCAATAGTCGTAGTGGGCGAACCGGCGCAGAGAGGCCTCCAGCCCGCCGATGATGAGAGGGATGTCCCCAAAGACACGCCGGATACAGTTGGAGTAGACGATAACCGCCCGGTCGGGGCGCAGCCCTCCCCGGTTCCCCGGGGAATAGGCGTCGTCCTGGCGGCGGCGCTTGGCGACGGTATAGTGGGCCACCATGGAGTCGATATTCCCGGCCGAGAGCATAACCCCCAGCCTGGGCCGGCCCAGAGCGGCAAAAGCCTCCGGCCGCTTCCAGTCGGGCTGGGCCAGGATGGCCACCCGGTAGCCCTCGGCCTCCAGCACCCGGCCGATGATGGCGGTGCCGAAGGAGGGGTGGTCCACATAAGCGTCCCCGGTGATGAGGAGGAAGTCATATCCGTCCCAGCCCCGGTCTGCCATATCCTGTTTTGAAACCGGCAGAAACCGGGTCGTTGCTTGTTCCATGAGTGCTCCTTCTATTCCCGTAAAGTAATTATGCCTGTCAGGTAAGCGCGATGGACTTTTCCAGCAGGTCCAAGGGGACGCGGGTCCCCTGGGCCTCCCCGATTTTGTGGAACCCGTAGCGCTGGTAAAAGCGCTGGGCCACATAGTTGTCGGGGGCGCAGCGCAGGCGCAGCCGATCCCGGCCGAGCTGCCTGTAAAGGGAAACCGCCTCACCCATCAGCTGTACCCCCATACCGTTTTTGCGGTGCGCGGGGGTCATGTAGTAGAAAGGGATGTAGCCCACACCCTCGTCGGCATAGCGGAGGGTGTCCATCTGGAGGAGGCCCACCAGCTCGCCGTGCAGATAGGCACAAGTGACCGAGCGGGGGTTTACCCGCCACTGCTCCATGGCCTCGGCCGCAAAGCCCTCGCCGTTAAAATTTTCGATGGTGTGGTGAATGGAGAGCCAGGCCTCTCGCCTGGCCTCGTAGTAGACCCTGCCGTCTTTCTCCATGTCCAGAGGCTCGTAGCGCAGGTTGGTATCCTCCCGCGCGCCGCTGCCCGCCTTCCACCAGGACTGCTGGGCCAGCGTGGAGATCTCGGCGGGCAGGTGGGAGTTGTCATTGCGCCAGAGAACGCTGACCTGATCCCCCTCCACCTCGATGCAGGTGACGCAGGTGTTGTCCCCGTGGCCCAGAGTGGTCCACTGCTCCTCCGGCAGGCCCAGCAAGGTGCCCTGGAGGGCGCGGATGGCCATGCCGTGGGAGAAGACCGCCACCGTCCTGCCCGGGTTTTGGGCGGCGATGTCCCGCACGGCGGCCGCCATGCGCTCACCCAGCCGGCGGAAGGTCTCGCCCCCCTCCACACTCCAGGAGGGGAGGGACTGATTGAAGGCCCGCATCCGCTCCGGGTCGGTATAGGCCACCTCGCCCCAGGGGCGGTCCTCCCAGACGCCGAGATGGATCTCCCGCAGATCGGCCCGGGTCTGAAGGGGCAGGCCCTTGGGCCGGTAGATGGCGGCGGCGGTGACGGCGGTGCGGTGCAGGTCGCTGGAGTACACCGCGTCGATTGGAATCGATTCAAAGCGGTGCTCCAGGGCGGCGATCTGGCGGCGGCCCCGGTCGGTGATCTGGCTGTCGTACCAGCCCTGGATACGGCGGTAGAGGTTGCCCTCTGCCTCGGCGTGGCGGATGAGGTAAAGTCGGGTCATTGCTCTCTCTCTTTTCCGGTGTTATAGGGTCGCGGTCTCCAAAAGGGTGATGGTTTTGCGCCCGCAGTCCAGCTCGGTCATGACGTCATAGGGCAGAATGCCGATGGGCATGGCGTGGCCGAAGTTGACGTTGTAGAAGATGGGCAGGTCCGAAAGCCCCTCCTCGGCCGAGACCACCTGCAAAATGGCCGCCTTGTACTCTTCATAGTAGGTCTCACCCTGGGGCTTGCCCACCAAAATGCCCTTGAGAACCTTCAGGATGCCCTGGGCCGCGAGGTTTCGCATGATCCATTTGACATACTCGGGCGAGGGCCTTTCCTCGCTGGTCTCGATGAAGAGGATCGCGTCTTTCCACTGCTCCGGCGTGGGCCAGAGGGCGGTGCCCAGCACCATGGCGAAGACCTCGATGCAGCCGCCCAGCAGATGGCCACACGTGACCCCCTCCCCCTGTAAAACCTCATACCCGCCGTGGGCGTCGGGCTTTAGCGCCTTGCCAACGGCGGTATTTTTCTCGTCCCAGGGAACAAAATCGTCCGACCAGGTGGGGCTGGATGGGATGGCGTAGCCGGCACAGTCCCGGAACAGGATGTTCCGGACCGCCTCCTTCGTATAGTCGAACATTCGGACATACTCGCCAAACTCGCACATGATGCTTGGCCCATAAAAGGAGGTCAGCCCCGCCTTATACATCATCAAATGGTTGGCGGTGCTGTCCGAGTAGCCCATGAAGATCTTGGGGTTTCTACGGATCACCTCAAAGTCAATAAACGGCAGCAGGCGCACCGTATCGCTCCCGCCGATGGCGCAGAAGATGGCCGAGACGGTCTCGTCCCGGAAGGCGTCCATCAGGTCCTTGGCCCGCAGCTCCGGGTGGGTGGCCACAAAGGCGCTCCCCTTGAGGGCGTGGGGCATGGCAGCGACGGCCAGCCCGAATTCACCCTCCAGCCGCTCCTTGGCGATGTAGTATTTATGAATCAGCTCGGGGTCTCCCAGGCCGCCCCAGGAGAGGCTCACCACGGCGACCTTGTCGCCGGGTTTCAGTCTCTTTGGTTTTATCACGGCGCAGCCCTCCTACCAGGGTTTTACAGCCCCGGTCAGCTCTGATACGCGGGAAAGTCCCTGAATCTCGGCGATCTCACGCAGGCCGTCCCGGATGCGGATGGGCGCGTAGGGCTCGGTAAAGCAGACGGCGCCCACGGCGACTGCGGTGGCCCCGGCCAGCATCATCTCGGCCGCGTCGGCCCCGGTGGCCACGCCCCCCATGCCCAGAACAGGCAGCTTGACGGCATTGGCCACCTCCCACACCATGCGCACGGCAACGGGAAAGACGGCGGGGCCGGACAGGCCGCCGGTGTTCATCTTCAAAACGGGGCGGCGGGTGGCCACATCGATGCGCATACCCCGGATGGTGTTGATAAGGCTGATGGCGTCGGCCCCCGCCCCCTCCACCGCCCGGGCGATCTCGGTCACGTCGGTGACGTTGGGCGAGAGCTTGACCATCACGGGCACGGTGGAGTGGGCCTTCGCCACCGCCGTCACCTCGGCGGCCAGCTCGGGCCGGGTGCCATAGGCCAGCCCCCCCGCCTTCACGTTGGGGCAGGAGATGTTGACCTCGATCATGTCCACCCCGGCATACGACAGCTTTTCGCACATCTCGCCGTACTCCTCGGGGGTGTTGCCCGAGATATTGGCGATGACCCGCAGGTCGTGCCTGCGCAGGTCGGGCAGCTCGTGGGCGATGAAGGCGTCCACCCCGGGGTTCTGGAGCCCCACGGAATTGAGCATGCCCATGGGGGTCTCGGCAATGCGGGGAGATGGGTTGCCCTCCCGGCGGGTGGGGGTTAGCCCCTTGACGCAGATGCCGCCCAGCTGTGAAATATCGAAAAACTCCCCGTACTCCCGGCCAAAGCCAAAGGTGCCCGAGGCCGCCACGATGGGATTTTTCATGGTCATGCCCGCCAGTGTGACCGACATATCTACGCTAGACATCCCAATCCACCTCCCTGCTGTCAAAGACCGGGCCGTCCTTGCAGACATGCTTCATGCGCCCGTCCGCCATCCGGACGGCGCAGCCCAGGCAGGCCCCCACGCCGCAGGCCATCCGCTCCTCTATGGAGACCTGGACGCTCAGCCCAAATTCCCCAGCGGCCTTCACCACCGAGCGGAGCATGGGCTTGGGCCCGCAGGCCAAAACACCTGTAAAGTCTTTCCCCTGTTCAAGCGCCCGGCGCACCAGCACATCCACGAACCCGTGTACGCCGATGGAGCCGTCGTCGCTGGTGACTTCAAAGGTCTCGGCGGCCTGCTCAAAGTCCCGGGTCAGCATAGCCCGGTCTGCCGAGCGGAACCCGGCCACGACATGGGCTTTCCCTTTACAGTGCTTCGCGGTGTATAGCATGGGCGGCAGGCCGATGCCGCCGCCCACCAGGAGAAGCTTGTCCCCCGAGAGGTCAAAGCCCTGTCCCAGGGGGCCGATAAGGTCCACCTTGGACCCCGCCCTGCGGCGGGAGAGCCACTCGGTCCCCTCGCCCCGCACCTCAAAGACCAGGCGCAGAGCATCCCCCTGCGCGTCACAGATGGAGATGGGGCGGCGGAGCATCCGGCTGTGGCCGCACTTCACCTGGACGAACTGCCCGGGCAGGGCGCTCGGGGCCAGTCCGGGGGCATCCACGGTCATAGACCAGGCGTGGGGGTTGAGGGCCTCCATCGCCAGAATTTCGCATTCAGTCTGGATGGGCATACGTCTCCTCCTCGGCGGTATTTACACGATGGTGACGAACCGGGCGATATCATCCCGCATGGCGATGGCGGCGGCGCGGGCGGCCTCCTGATAGTCGGCGCCGTCCTTCCCTGTCTTCTGCCAGGCGCACATGATGCTGCGGGAGGCGTTGACAACGGCACCGCGGCCGTACCGGTCGAAGGCGTACTGCACGTCCTCGGCGGTGCCGCCCTGGGCCCCGTAGCCGGGGACGAGGAAGAAGGTCTTCTCCAGGCGGCGGCGCAGCTCTCGCATGTCGGAGGGATAGGTGGCCCCCACCACGGCCCCGGCCTGAGTGTAGCCGTACCTGCCCTCGGTGCCCTTGCCCAGCCGCTCGGTCAGGTCGCCCATGACCTTGTAGACCAGCCGGTCCCCGGCGATTATGTCCTGCAGCTCGCCCGAGCCGGGGTTGGAGGTCTTCACCAGCACGAAGACGCACTTGTCCTCCGCCTTACAGGTCTCCAGGAAGGGCTTGACGGAGTCGGAGCCCATGTAGCCGTTGAGGGTGACGCAGTCGGCGTCAAAGACCGGGAAACACTGGCTCCCCACGGGGGTCTTGCCCAGCCAGCCGTCGCTGTACGCCTCGGCGGTGGAGCCGATGTCCCCCCGCTTGACGTCCGCGATGACGAAGAACCCTTTCTCCCGGGCGTAGCGGATGGTGCGCTCCATGACCTCCATGCCCCGCCAGCCCAGGCGCTCGTAATAGGCGCTTTGGGGCTTGACGGCGGGAACGATGTCGCACAGCGCATCCATCAGGCCGCAGTTGAACCGATAGATGGCCTCGGCGGCCCCCTCCAGAGTCTCACCGAAGGTGCCGTAGCACTCCTTTAACATGTGAGGCGGCACATACTCGGGCTTGGGGTCCAGCCCCGCAACGGTGGGGTTTTTCATGGCTTTGATTTTGTCCTGCAATACGTCGAACGACATGGTTGACATCCTCCCTGTTTCTCTTTTATCCGACGGGGCGGCTTATTGCCCCGCATCCTGATAGACGATTTTCCCGTTTACGATGGTGTACTTCACCCGGCCCTTGAGCCTGGCCCCGGCAAAGGGGGTGTTGCGGCCCATGGAGCGGAACCGCTCGGGGTCCACGGTCCACGCCTCGTCAGGGTCAAAGATCACCACGTCGGCGTCGGCCCCGACGGACAGGCGGCCTTTTGGGATGCGCAAAATGCAGGCAGGGTTCATGGTCATTTTGCGCAGAATGTCTGACAGACCCATCAGGCCGGTGTGGTAGAGGCCGGTGAGGGTGACGGCCAGAGCAGTCTCAAGTCCTACCATGCCGCTGGGGGCCTCGGTGAGGGGTCGCCCCTTCTCCTCGGCCGAGTGCGGGGCATGGTCGGTGGCGATGACGTCGATGGTGCCGTCCCGCAGGCCCTCGATGATGCCCTCCACGTCGGCCTTGGTGCGCAGGGGCGGGTTGATCCGGGCCAGGGAGCCCTTGGTCAAAATCTCGTCCTCGGTGAGGGTGAAATACTGGGGACAGGTCTCGCAGGTGATCTGCACGCCCTTTTTCTTG
>JBLJBF010000255.1:0-8750 GCA_047637855.1 Pseudoflavonifractor sp.
TTAGCGTTTTCTGACAACCTTGCCCGACAGCCTGCTCCTATCCTCTACCCTGTAAGGAGTGACCCGAAATGCCATTCAAAAAGCGTCTCGCTTCCCTGCTGGTCCTTTTGACCCTCTCGTTCTCGCTTCTGCCCGCGGGCCTGACCGCCGCGGCGGACGAGACGCCGGACGGGCCCGCCTTCGACGGCTACATCGTGCGCCTGAAGCACGCCGCCCCGGCGCGCATGGCAGCCCTGGACGCGGACGCCATAGAGGGCTTTACGCCCATCCCCTACCTTGAGGACTCCTACCTTTGCCAAACCGCCGATGAAGTGCTGGACGCGGTAAATACGGGCCTCGTCGCCCGGGTGGAGCCCAACTATATCCTCGAGCTGCTGGACATGCCGGACGCCCCCACCTACGGGAATCAATGGGCGCTCGGTGCGGCGGGTATCGGCTATGAGGCTTTGTATGCTTCGGGACTGGACGGCACGGGCGTGACCGTCGCGGTCATCGACTCGGGCCTGCGAAGCAGCCATGAAGCCCTTGCGGGCGCGAGCATCTCCCCCGGCAGCCGCAATTTCCTCGGCGACGGGAGCGAGGCGGTGCTGGCCGCCTACACCCGCGACCAGACCGGGCACGGCACCTTTGTCTCCGGCGTCATCGCCGCGCAGAGAAGCAGCGGCACAGGCATTGCGGGCATTGCGGACGGCGTAAATCTTCTCGTTCTTCGCTGCTTCTCCAAAACGGGAAGCACCTCCTATCCCTATGATACCGCCTACGACAGCGGCAGCGGCACCGTCGCAAACGTCAGTTCCGCAATTCGTTACGCCGTGGAGCAGGGTGCAGACGTGATCAACATGAGCTTCGGCGGCACGGGCCCCGAGCTTGCGGCCTCCGCCCTCGCGGACGCCGTACAGGACGCGGCGGACGCGGGCGTCATCCTCACCGCCGCGGCGGGCAATCTGGGCGGCACCGCCTACTACTGGCCCTCCTCCTTTGATTCGGTTGTGAGCGTGGGCAGCTATGGCCCGGACGGAAACATCTCCCCCTTCTCCCAGCACAACGACCGGGTGGATGTGTCCGCACCCGGCGACAATGTGCTGGGCATCGACGCGTCGGGGGATCGCAGCTATAAGAACGGGCAGGGAACCTCCTTCTCCGCGCCCGTCGCAGCGGCGCTCGCCGCCATTGTGCGCCAGCAGAACAACCAGATTGATTCCAAAGCCTTCCACTCTCTCCTGCCTGCGCTGTGCGAGGACGCGGGCACGAGCGGGCGGGATCCCTTCTTTGGCTATGGCAAGCTCAAGGCGGCCCTCATGCTCGGCGCGCTGAGCGCCCCGCACGCCATTGTCTATCATCTGAACGGCGGTGAGAACCCTGCCGATGCGCCGGTAAGCTTCCCCATCGGGCGGGAGGAAACTGTCATCTTACCCACCCCGACCAAGGCGGATTCAGCCTTCGAGGGCTGGTACGACAACCCCTCATTTACGGGCGGCGCGGTCACACAAGTGCCGATGGATGCGGTGAAACAGGTGGAATACTGGGCAAAGTGGACGGACAGGCCCGCCCCGGCGGCCCCGGTGTGCATACTCCCCACAGCGACCCCCACCGGGAGCGGGGGGTTTGCCCCCGCCTCCCTTGACGGACAGACAGCGGTACTGCCTTTTGAATCCGAGCCGATCTCCGTCTCATCTCTCTTTGACGGCACTGTCACCGAGCTGACCTATGAGAACTTCACCGGCATGGATCCGCTCACGCTGACCTATAGCAGCGGCGCGAACACCGTCTCCTTCTCCTACACGCCCCTTATCGCGGATGCGGCGCGACCTGCCCCGTCCTTCTCTCTCTATGCCTGGAACGGCGTCTCGAAATCGGCAGAGGGTGTGCATGTCCTGTTTCCTGCCGCCGTCGGCCCCCTCCCGCCCAGCGACTCCGCCTTGACCGCCCTGTCGGGCACGCGGATGCGTGGTACGGGCGACTATGCCATCGGCGTGACCCTCTACGGCAACGGGCTTGACTTGCTCTCGCTGGACGGCAATCCCCTGCGTCCCGGCACAGGCTACACCCTCGGAGACTCCACCATCGACGGGCAGTCTGTCGTCGTCACCGCCGCTGTGCTGGACGCGTTGGACGCGGGCGCACATGCGCTGACCTTTGCCTTCTCGCGCGGACGGACGGAGGCGGCGCGGACGGGCAGCTATACCCTGACTGTCTCCACCGGCTACAGCGTCACCTTTCTGAAGGACGGCGCGCAGCACAAAAAGCTCGAAAATATCGCGCCCGGTTCGACCGTCACCCCCCCCGCCGACCCCACCAAAACCAACTATGTCTTCCAGGGCTGGTACACCGGGCGAACCGGCACGGGCACCCGCTTCACCGCGCTGACCGCCATCAACGCCGACCTCATCGTGTACGCCCACTTCACCGAAGACAGCGGTGGCGGCGGCGGGGGCGGAGGAGGAGGTGCGCCCATGAGCGCACCTCCCGCGGCCGCCGATACCGGCGTCTACGCCAAGAGTGACGTGCAGGCAGCACTGAAAGCGGCCGGGGCGGACGAAGCCCCCACCTTTTCCGCTCCCAGAAACACGGCCTCCGTCACCGTCGAGGGCGGCGGACTTGCGCTCCTGACCGCGGCGGGCCGCGGCCTTGCGATGCAGGCGGCGGACGGCTCCCTCGCCCTCTCGGGCGCGGCGCTCGCCGGGCTGAACCCCTCCTCCGACGCGCTGACCCTCTCCCTCGCGCGCACTAAGCCAGACAGCGCCCTGCTTGCGGGCGCGGGCGCACAGAATGCCGCCTTCGACCTCGCCTTCGAGGCGGCGGTGTGGCGCGGGAACACGCAGGTGAGAGCGTTTGCGGGCGCGCTCACACTGACCCTTGACGTGGGCGCGGTAAACGCGGGATGCGCCATGCGCATTCTTCAGCTTCATAAAAACGCCGGCGGCGGCTATGAACCCATCGTCCACACCGCCGTGGCAGACAAAAACGGGCTTCTGCCCCTCACTTTAGACCGCCTGTCCGTCTTCCTCGTGGAGGGCATCTCCTTTAAAGATGTGTCCAAATCGGACTGGTTCTACGACGCGGTGCAGAGCGCCGTGGCGAGCGGCCTGTTTTCCGGCGTGAGCCGCACCCGCTTCGCGCCGGATACCCCCATGACCCGCGCGATGCTTGTAGCCGTGCTGTGGCGGCTTTCGGGCAGGCCACAGGCGGCGGCCGCCGCCAGCTTCACCGACACGGCGGCGGATAGCTACTACGCCGGGGCTCTGAACTGGGCCGTCGGGCAGGGCATCGCCGCCGGCTATGGCGACGGCCGCTTCGGCCCGGACGATCCCGTGACCCGAGAGCAGATGGTGAGCATGCTCTACAAGCTCGAGACTCTGACGAGCCTTGTGCCGCAGGGCAGCAGTATGCTGGACCGGCGCTTCTCCGACGCCGGTGAGATCAGCGCATGGGCGGCGGCGGCCTTCGGCTGGGCCGTCGATCGGGGCATCATCACCGGAGTAAGTGACACAATTCTCGCTCCGAAGTCCACGACCACCCGCGCGCAGGCCGCCGCCATCCTCGTCCGCTGCCGTACGCCGGTGGACTGATACGCCTTTCCAAAGCAGGAGGTTCTGAACCGCGCCAAAAAAGACCCGGAGATTACCGATTATTACGGTAAGCTCCGGGTTGCTTTTTCTGTGTAAATTCTGTGTCGGTAGACCGGGTGTAATAGGGCGTATTGGGGATTAATAGATTAATATAAAAAAGGCCGTAACCCCTTGCAATCACTAGTTTTTCTAGCAATTACAAGGGGTTACGCCTGGCGCGGAAGGAGGGATTTGAACCCTCGCACGGGTATTAGCCGCCTACTCCCTTAGCAGGGGAGCCCCTTTGGCCACTTGGGTACTTCCGCGTGTCAAAAACTGATAGAACCTATTCACTTCGTGCAAAAAATAAATGGCGGAGAGAGTGGGATTCGAACCCACGGCTCTTGCGAGTCACCGGTTTTCAAGACCGGCTCCTTAAACCACTCGGACATCTCTCCACGTCCGAACTCCAACCAAATGCGAAGGTTATAATACCATATTCCACCTTGCTTGTCAAGGCAGAATTCGCAAGAAAGCGCTGAGAACCCCTTTTATATTTTCCAGCGCACCGACAAGGTAAAGAGTCCACCCTCCAGGACGGCCTCGGCCCGGCCCTCCATCTGCTCGGCCAGAGCCTTGACAATGGCGAGCCCCAGACCGGCGTTCTGGTCTGTGCGGTTCCTGTCCGAGGTAAAGGAGCGGTCGAAGACATGCCCTACGATCTCCTCCGTCAGCCCCTCCGCGCCGTTTTGAAAGGCTGTGACCACCTCGCTCCCCTCCCGATAGGCTCGGATGGAGAGCGTCCCCCGCCCGTGATCCAGGGCGTTGCGGATGAGATTGGTAAAGATACGCAGGGCGGCCGAGGAATCCCCCCACACAAGGGGGAGCCCCTCGGCCAAGTCCACCTGCACAGCCAGTCCCGAGTCAATCAGGTCGTTATAAAAGGAGGCCGCCAGCTCGCTGAGAACCGCCCCCAGGTCAATTTTTTCCCGCACCAGAGGGTACTCTCCCCCATCCAGGCGGGACAGGTCGTAAAAGCTGGTGATGAGTCCCTGGAGGGCCTTTGCCCGGCTCTCCACAATGCCCAGATACTCCAGCCGCTCCTCCGCGCTCAGGGTCTCCCCCTCCAGGAGCTGGAGATAGCCCAGAATGGAGGTGAGGGGGGTTCGCAGGTCGTGGGAGGCGTTCGCGATCTGGCGGCGGAGGGCGGTCTCCCGGCGGCGGAAGCTGGCCTCGTCGGCGGTGCGCAGCGCCAAAAGGCCATTGATGGCGGCAATCAGCTCCTCGGCCGAGGAATTGGGCACGGCAAGGCGCAACTTCCCCGCGCTGCCCGCCGCACCGGCCTCCTTAAGCTGCCAGGCCGCGTCTCGGATAGCTCGCTCCGCCGTGTAGACCCGCAGGGCCAAGCCCAGAGCGATCAGCCCGAATACCACCGCGAGCACCGCCGCCATCTTTTCCCCTCCCTACTGAATATTCTGCCTGTAAAAGAACGCCAGCCCGATGGCGGTGGTGGCCACAAGCCAAGCCATCCCCACCAGCCAGGCCCGGGCCAGCAGCCCCGGCCCCGGACTGACCGACAGCCCGTCTATCAGCGGCCCGGATAGAACGCACCCGGAGAGGAACGGACCAAGGCCGAAGAGAGCGGGCCCGACCTTTTCCTTATTGAGCAGCCGCAGCAGGCTTATAGCGGGCTCCGCCACAAGAAAATAGCCCAGATAGAGGGTATAGACCAGCGGGGTGCTCTTCACCGTGAACTGGAGCGCGTGGAACAGGCCCAGCGCCCCCAGCCACAGCGGCAGCGCGGTCAGCAGTCCAAGCCCCAGCTCCGTGGCCGCTTGGACCCAATCACCGCCCGGCTGGACACGGACAAAGACGCCGCCCAGAGCAAACCAGAGCAAGACCATCCCAGCGCAGAAGAAGGCGGCCAGCGTGGCCGAGGCCAGCAGTTTCCCCAGGTAGACACGCCCCCGCGGAATGCCGAAACAGACCTCGTTTTTCAGTGTTGCGTGCTTATACTGCTCAGAAAAGACGATGCCGGCAGGTACGACAAGAAGGAAAAGACCCGAAATCAGCAGATCCAGCAGGGCTTTCACCCAGTCCTCAAGGGACCAGCTCACGGCGGACACCAGCCGAATCAGGAAATAGGCGCCCTCCAGCCCGCCAAAAGTAAGGGCCACCGAAAACAGCACCCGCGGGCGGCTCCCCTTATACAGCTCGGCCTTCAGATAGTTGAGCACGGCGCTCCCCCCCTTTCCGCTGCCGCGTCAGTTGATCTCCCGGCTCCGCAGCGCCAGGATGCCCGCCGCGGTAGCGGCCAGGAACCAGGCCGCGCCCACCGCGCAGCCATAGCCCAGTGCAGCCCAGTCCCCGACGGCAGGCAGACGATCGTACGCGCCGATGAGGAGAAACCGCCTCACAGCGGCAAAGCCGGGGGATACGAAATAGGTCAGCAGCTTTAAAATCTGCGGGATACCCACCAGCACGCCCACCACGGCGAAGGATGCGGCAGTGGAGCTCTTGAGGGCAAAGAAGAAAAAGATCGTCAACGCCTGGGCTCCCAGCCAGAGGGGCAGCATAGCAAGGACTGCAAAGGCAGCTTCCTTTACAATCACTGCGTCAAGCGCGGGGTCGTGGGGCAGGAGCACCCAACACAGGGCCAGGTAGAAACCCACCACAAGGACACAGGCGGCCAGGGCCACCGCGCAGGCCGTCACCAGCTTGCCCAGATAGATACGGACGCGGGGGAGGCCGTAGGACACCTCGTTTTTCAAGGTATTGAACTTGTACTGGTCGGAGAAGGCGATATCCCCGGTGACCAGCGTCACATAGAAGCCGAGCTCCAGCAGCGTGGCCATCAACCCCACGCCGGTGTAAAAACCAACGGTGTTGCCCCGGGAATTGGTGTATACCCAGGTGCCCACCAAAAAGGCCGCGCCCGCCAGCAGCGTGAGGAAAAAGCCGTAGGTATACTTGCGGTGAGTGACCTTGTAGAATTCCGCACGGAGATAGTTACCCACGGCGGACACCCCCGATCATGGCGAGGAAGTAGTCCTCGAGATTGGCGCCCTTTTGTTCGATGGCGCGCAGTGCCACGCCGCCGCTCACCAAAACCTGGGTAACCCGGGCCGGCTCGTTTAAATGGCTGTAAAGGCGAATCACATTACTGGGCAAGACCTCATAATCCCGGATGTCCAGGCTCTGCTCCAGCACCTGGGCGGCCTTGGCCGCGTCCTCCACCCCCAGCTCCAGGCAGGCCCTGCACTTCTCGCTCAAAGCCTTGGCGGAGATTTGCTCCAGCATATGGCCCTTGTCGATAAAACCGTAGTGGGTAGCCAGGTTGGCAAGCTCCGTCAGGATATGGCTGGAGACCAGTATGGTGGTCTGCCGGGTACGGTTCAGCTCCAGCAGAATATTGCGGAACTCCACGATGCCCTCGGGGTCCAGCCCGTTGATGGGCTCGTCCAGCATGAGGAAGTCCGGGTGGTCCATCAAAGCCAGTGCCAAACCCAGCCGCTGCTTCATGCCCAGAGAGAAGTGCTTGAACTTCTTCCGGCCAGTGTCGGCCAGATTCACCTGCAGCAGGGCCTCCTCCACGCAGGCCTTGCCCGGGATGCCCCGCTGGATGCGGTAGTACTCCAGATTCTCCCGGGCGGTCAGGTAGGGATAAAAGCTGGGTATCTCCACCATGACGCCGGTGCGGGCCCGCTCCCTCTCCAACCCAGGCCCGTCTGCCGTGCCGAAAAGCTCCAGCGAGCCGCCCGTGGGCATGGTCTGGCCGGAGGCCATGCGGATCAGGGTGGTCTTGCCCGCCCCGTTGCGGCCCACCAGGCCGTAGATCTGTCCCTTTTCAATGCTCAGGCCCACGCCGTCCACCACTGCGGCATTGCTATACCGTTTGGTGAGCGCGCGGGTGACGAGCACATGCTCTGCCATGCAGCATCAACCTCTCTTTTCTTGAACTTGATGCCAGTATATCCGAAAGTCAACAATCCGCCGTAAAGAAGAGATGAAGAAATCTTAAAGTTTGGCGCGGGCGGACTTATCCGTTCTCCTCGTTCATCTTAAACCCGATCCCCCACACCGTCTTGATATACTCGGTATCGCTGGCCTTGGCCAGCTTCGCCCTGAGGTTTGAGATGTGGACGTTCACCGTATTGTCGTCCCCCATATACTCCCCGCCCCAGACCCGCTCGTAAAGCTGTTCTCTGGTGAACACCTTCTTGGGGGAGCCCATGAGGAGGGCGAGTATCTCAAACTCCCGGGCGGTGAGGGCCACCTCTGTGCCCGCCGCCGTCACGGCGACCCCCTCCCGGTCCAGCAGCAGGTCGCCGTGGGCCAGGCACGCGCCTTGCCCCGGTGCGGAAAACTGCTTGTACCGGCGCAGCTGGGCCTCCACCCGGGCCAGGACCTCTGCATTGTCGAAGGGCTTTGGAATAAAATCGTCGGCCCCCAGGCCCAGGACCTCCACCCGGCTCTCCAGCCCCGCTTTGGCCGAGAGGACGATAATGGGCATATTCCTGCTTCTGCGGATCCGGGTGATAAACTCCTCCCCCGTCAGGCCGGGGAGCATCAGGTCCAAGAGCACAAGGTCGTACTCATACTGCCCGGCCCAGAGCATGGCCTCGCTGCCCGAAAAGGCGGCCCGGCAGCAGTGTCCGCCCCCCTCCAGTATCTTACACAGCAGGCGGTTGATATCCTGGTCGTCCTCGACCACTAAAATGTTGCAGGGGTCCATAACAGTTTCCTCCTCCGGGCCGATGGGGACGTCGGCCCCTACTTGCTGCGCAGCCTGCGGGCCAAGTCCCCGTCCGGGTCCACCACGGCGGTCTGATAAGTGGTGTAGACCACCATGCCGGGCCGGGCGCCCGCGGGCTTTTTTACAAAACGCACCGGCGTATAGTCCACCGGCACCTTCCGTCCCTCCCTGCCCTGGGAGAAATAGGCCGCGAGGGCGGCCGCCTCGGCGAGGCTTTGGGCATCCGGTTCCTCTCCGCCGGTCCAGAGGATGACGTGGGACCCGTGTATTTTCTGGGTGTGGAACCAGAGATCCGTCTTCCCGGCCAGCTTGGCGGTCAGCAGGTCGTTCTGGCTGTTGTTCTTGCCCACCGAGATGCGCAGACCCGCCGAGGAGCGGAACTCCATCGGCTTGCCCGTCACCGTCTTCTCCCGGCCCCTGACCTTGGCGGGGCGGCGGAGATAGCC
>JBLJBF010000256.1:0-4380 GCA_047637855.1 Pseudoflavonifractor sp.
TGTCTAGGCTGACCGCCACTGGAGGGACTACCTCCTCCAGCCTCAGGTCATCCAGCCAAAGGGTGCCGGTGGTAAGGTTTCCGGCCGCATGGTTGGCAACCTGGAGCACGAGCTGGAAGTTGGGTCTCCCAGAGGCGGGTGTTGTAAATTCCTGTGTGATCTGCTGCCAGTTGTTTGTACCGGTGGCAAGGTTTCCAATCAGTACCCTGTCGGCGGCCACAACAGTCCACGCACTGTCGGCGAACTCCCTGCGGATCAGGGGGACATACGAATTGTTGGTTGCCGTGGTGGACAAGGTTTCCGTTTTATACCGATAGCTAACCCGGTATTTCGTACCGCTGGTCAACGGGCCTGTCGCACGGAAAATAATATAACGGTTGGCACCCACCATGGTGATTCTCAGGGATTGGTTACCATCCACCTTATTCTCGGTGTCATAAGTAAAAACGACGCTGCCTTTCCCGTTGGAGCTATCGGCCTCGTAATAAACCGGATATGTCCGCCCTTGGGGCCAGAAGTCGGCCATTGTCTTGCCGGCCAGTTTCGCGTCCTGAAGGACGGCATAATTGGGGTCTGTGGTGTCCGTGATGACCTGGTCTGCCTCAAAGGACCCATAGGCCGTTAAATTTCCTTCCTCAGAAAAGGTTGCGACGGTTCCTTCCATCGTCTCCGCCGCCCGCGCCATACTTGGCAGCAGCAATGCCGCGCACAAAACCGCGGCTAACCATCTTTTCAGTTGTTTCCTCATATCTTCACTCCTCTTTTGCGGGTCATGTCATTTGATAGGTAAACGCCGTGGTTCTCCCTCCCTCAGCGTTTCCAGGGAGGGGGGTGAGCTTGTCGATCACATCCAGGTTGGTGATGATGCAGGGAGAGACGGTGGGGATACCCTGCGCCGTAATAAAGGGGAGGTCCATCTCCATGACCAGCTCGCCCTTTTGTACCCTCTGCCCCACGGCTATGTGGCAGATAAAGCCCTTGCCCTCCAGCTTGACGGTGTCCATCCCCAGGTGGATAAGTATCTCAAGCCCGTCGTCGGACACGATGCAGAAGGCGTGGAGGGAGTGTGCTACCTGGACCACCTTACCATCCACGGGTGCATAGACCCTCCCATCCGTGGGGATGACGGCGATGCCGTCCCCCAGCACCTTCCCGGCGAACACGGCGTCGGGACACTGCTCCACAGGGATGACAGACCCCGTCATCGGGGAGAGAAACGCCTGCTCCCGCTTGCCTTTGCTGAAAAAACCCATACAGATTAACTCCTTCTTATCGTGCCGGACTTCAGCGCTGCCCTCTCCGCCGGGACGGAGAGGGCAGCCCTGTTATTTCGTTTCCGCTATTTCGCCGCGGGGAGGAACTTCTTCATGGCGTCCACCAAAAGCTCGGCCTTGGTGCCGACAATGACCTGGGTGACCTGAGTGCCCGCCTTCATCACGCCGGAGGCGCCCAGGGCCTTAAGTGCCTTCTCGTCCACACTTTTGTTGTCCTTCAGGACAAGGCGGAGGCGGGTGATGCAGGACTCAATCTCCTTGATGTTGCCGCTGCCGCCCAGCACGTCGATGTACTTCTTGGCCAGGCCGTCAAAGCCCAGGTCGTCAGCCAGACGGCCGAAGTCGCCGGTCTCGTCATCGTCCTCACGGCCGGGGGTCTTAAGGTCAAACTTCTTGATGACGAAGACGAACAGGAAGAAGTAGACGACCGCCATGACAAGGCCGATGAGAATGGACAGCCAGGGCTTGGTAGAGATGTTCCAGTTGAGCAGCATATCAAAGAGGCCCGCCGAGAAACCAAAGCCCATCTTGATGCCGAAGAGATAGCTCAGGGCCATGGACACGCCGGTGAGCACGCCATGGATGACGAAGAGCACGGGGGCCAGGAACATAAACATGAACTCGATGGGCTCGGTGATGCCGCAGAGGAAGGCGGGGATGGCCACGGAGATCATGGCGCCGCCGATGGCCGCCTTGTTCCCCTTCTTGGCGCAGACATAGATGGCCAGGGCCACGGCGGGCAGAGCGAACATCATGATGGGGAAGAACCCGGCCATGTAGTCGCCGGCCTTGGGGTCGAGGGCAAAGAACCGGTTCAGGTCGCCGTGGACGACGGTGCCGTCAGCCTTGGTGAAGTCTCCAAACTGGAACCAGAAGTAGGTGTTGAGCACGTGGTGCAGACCCACAGAGAGGAGCACCCGGTTGAAGAATCCGTAGATGGCGGCACCCAGCGCGCCCAGCCCGGCCAGGAAGTTGGCGAAGTTGTCCAGCGCCTTTTGGATAAAGGGCCACACAAAGCCGAAGCCGATGCCGGCCAGCAGCGTGTAGAACCCGGTGACGATGGGCACAAACCGCCGGCCGCCGAAGAAACCCAGCCAGTCGGGGAGCTTGGCGCTCTTGTACTTGTTATAGCACAGTCCCGCGATGACTCCCGCGATGATACCGCCGAAGTGGGCCATGTTGACCTTGGTGACGCCGCTGTAGAGACTGATGGCCCAGGCAAAGCCGCCCGCGCCGCCGAAGAGGCCGGTGGCGTCCGCGGCCACGGGGGTAACCAGCCAGGTAAAAAGGGACCCGGCGGTGCCGTTCATGATATAGAACCCGATGGCGCCGGCCAGACCGGCCGCGCCGTTGTTGTCCTTGGCGAAGCCGACCGCCACACCGATTGCGAAGAGCAAAGGCAGGTTGGCGAAGAGCGCGTCGCCGGCGGCGGAAATGAACGGGAGGTTGAGCAGGTCACCCTGACCCAGACGGAGCAGCAAAGACGCGACTGGCAGGGAAGCAATGGGGAGCATGAGGGCCTTGCCCAGCTTTTGGAGCTTTTGCAGGAACGAGGAATTCATAACGTTACCTCCTCAATGTAATTGGTGCCGTCCCCGCCACACACACCGGGCGGGGTACGGTCTCTCCTATATCACGGGGTCCCGGTCCCGTAATATGCACATTCAGATCTGCACCAGCAGATTGATGGAGACGGCCAGGTAGGCCAGCGCGTCGTCCGAGAGCTCCACGCCCAGCTCCTTTTTGAGCAGAAAGGCCAGCTTTTCGGCGGCCTGGTAGTACCCCCGCATGGTGACGCGGACATACTGCTTGGCGGGGAACTCCAGCGGTGAATCCCGGAGCGCCGAGTTCACCAGGTGGTTCAGGATCATCAGAAAGGCCCGGCAGGCGGGGGAGCTCTTCTCCAGCGCCACGCCGTAGATGTGGCACACGGCGGTGAGTACGTCTTGGTACACCCGGGCATCCTTCATAACGGCGCTGATGTGGCGGTCACTCCGGGCAGAGTAGAGGTGGAGTGCTATAAATCCACGCTCGGCCTCGCCGATGTCAACCTCCAGCTCCTCCCGGATGAGCTGACTGGCCAGCTCGGCCAGCTCGAACTCCCGCACACACATGACCGAGATCTCCGCGATGAAGGGGTTTTCGATGGGCAGGCCGATCTTCAGACGCTCGATGGCAAAGACGATGTGGTCGTAGAGGGCCTCATAGAGCCTGTCGTTGCGAATGCCCATCTCCAGCGCGGCCTGGACAATGCTCCGGGTGACCTTTTCCACCTTGGTGATGTCGTAGTCCAGGCGTTTCATGTTATTGAGGTCCACACTGCCGTCTAAAATGGAGAAGACCCGGTTGTCTGGGTTGGAGTCGTCAATGTACGCGCCCCTGCGCAGACCGAATCCGACTCCTTTGCCAACGATGACGACCTGATCCCCCGAGGACTTGCGGGCCAGGACCACATTGTTATTGCAGATTTGAACCGCCTCGTACCGCATCGCTCAGCTTTCCTCCCCTCTTCAAAAAAAAACGGGCCCAGACTGAAAAACGAATACTTCGTTTTCAAGTCTATGCCCGAATTCAATCAGTAACATCACTTACGGTATTCAATTCCATGCCCGTCCCGTGTAATATGTTTATATATATCAGATAGATATGCAGTTGTCAAGATATATTTAGGGAAATTTTACAAACGGCTCGAAACTCAACACACTCCTTTGGCAGAGATATAAGCTCTGGTCCCATGATGGGCCAAAACCAAATATCTCATTTAAGGAAAGCATTTGTGACCTTTGCGGGTATTGACCTTCTGACTTACCACTCCGGAACTGTAGATGTCCGCAGCCGTAGCATGGATAAGCTCTTTCACCCATTCCCACTGCTCGTCCACCTGTTCATATCGCTTGATTGCCATTTCATCATTACCCAAGTTGATTCTACCATACTGTATGATCTTGGATATCTTTAACTTGTAAGAAATGCTATGGCTCTTTTCCCCCTCCTCATAGCGCTGAGTCCCTTGAACCTGTTGCGGACGGGGACAGCTTGGATTGGAAAGACCTCCCCGCCGGTGAGATTACTCAGCGGGTGACCACCAAGGTACAGGCGGGGTCCA
>JBLJBF010000257.1:0-13668 GCA_047637855.1 Pseudoflavonifractor sp.
GCGCCTGGTCCTGGGACCTGATGGACGACATGGGCATCCCCCGCTCCATGATGCCCCAGCGCTTTGTGGAGAACACCGAGGCGGTGGGCGCGCTGACGGCCGAGAGTGCCGGGGAGTTGGGCCTGATCCCCGGCACACCCGTCTTCAACGGCGGGGTGGACTGCGGCGTGGCCACTTTGGGGCTGGGCGTCTTCGAGCCGGGGGAGTATGTGGCGGCCATCGGCACCTCCATGTGCGCCGCGCTGATCCACGCCGAACCGATTGCGGCCCGGGACCTCATCGAGTGGCCCTACCTCTACGACGCAAAGAACCTCTCCTACTCCTTCGGCGGCGGGGCCACCGCGGGCGCGGTGGTCAAATGGTTCCGCGACACCTTCGCGGCCGAGGAAAAACGCGCCGAGGAGGCGGGGGGAAAGAACGCCTATGCCGTCCTGGACGGTCAGGCCGCCCAAATTCCCGCCGGGAGCGAGGGGCTGGTGGTGCTGCCCTACTTCATGGGGGAGCGCAGCCCTCTCTGGGATACCGACGCCAAGGGGGTTATCTTCGGCCTGTCCCTTGTCCACACCCGGGCCCACATCTACCGCGCCTTCCTGGAGGCGGTGGCCTACTCTCTGCGGCATACCATGGAGTCCTGCGGGGCCGAGCTGGGGGAGAGCATTCTGCTGGCGGGGGGCGTGAGCAAGTCCCCCCTCTGGCGGCAGATCTTCGCCGACGTGACCGGCCGCAGCGTCATCTGTCCCATCAACGATGTGGAGGCAAACCTGGGCGACGTGATGCTGGCCGGGCTGGGCGCTGGCGTGGTGACGGTGGAGGAGCTGAAGAGCTGGCGGGTGCTGGATGAGAAGATCAGCCCCGACCCCGCCGCCCACGCGCGGTACGATGCGTACTACCAGCTCTACCGGGACCTCTACACCGACCTGAAGGACAGCATGGCAAGGGCGTCGAAACTGAAATAAGAAAAAAGTCTGCGGCAAAACGAAGTTTTGCCGCAGACTTTTTTTATGCAGGAAGTATGCCCGACAATTGCAGTGTGGAGGGGGCCTTTGCCCCCCTCGGTCACTTATCGCGGAAGATGATTTTAAAGATGGGGAAAAAGACCCAGAAGGAGATGGCGGAGTTTATGACCATGGTGAGGATGTCGGCCAGTGTCTGGCCCGCGCCCCCCATGTGGGCCATGAGGAAGGAGTAGATGGGGGCCTTATAGAGGCCCTGCAGGGCCCCGGCCACCAAAGTGATGGCGAGATAGGCCAATACGTACCACCCCGCGGCCTTGGCAATGCTGCCGCTGGACTTGAAAGTGACGCTGCGCTGAAGAAAGAAATTGATGATTTGTGCGATGGCCAAAGTGATCTGAACGGCTAGGAAATAGGCCAGACCTCCGCCCAGCCCGGCCGCGTCAACAGGCCCGGCCGCGTAGTTAAAGACAAAATATCGGCTTCCGTCCAGATTATGCCCCACGGGGAGGACCTGAAAGGGGATGTCTACCAAAGCGGTTCCCATGAAGATACCCTTGAGCACGGGCATGAGGAGGAGCTGGAGAACTGTGATCCCGTTGGAGAGGACGAAAAACACCAGAAACTGGGCCAAGGTGGGGTGCTTCTCTTTAAAACGCCCCCAGATGCCCTTGGGGCCGGATTGATTCACCGTGCTCATGTTAGCCGCCTTCCTTTCCCGCAGCCGCCAAAATTTCCGCCATAGCCTTATCCTGTCTGCCCTTGCGCCGACAGGCGCCGAAGAGACGGCCCAGCCCGCGGAAAAAGTGGCCGTTGACCAAAAAGAGGATGGCGTCCACCATCTCCATGCTCACCACAGGCCCCATCAGCTTGGCGATGCCCCGAAAGGGCATATTGTAGATGAAGAGAATGTTTAGGTCGGGCTTTAGCCCCGCCTCGCTCTTGGCCCTCTTCCCGGCCAGAATTTTGCCCGCCAGGCGGGCCAGAGGGTTTTTGGCATAGGAAAGCTGACAGATGGCGTCGTTGCGGCCCAGAGACTTTGTCCTGTCCCACCCGGCGGGCGGGATGGGACGGCCCAGCAGAGTCTCAAACTCCCGGTCGCCCACGTCGGCCACCTTGCCTGCGTAGTAGCTGGGCAGAGCGGCGCTGTCGTAGGGCAGAGCGGAGCGCGTACCGGGCACCACCACCGCCGCCTTGAGCTTGATATCGTCCACAGCGGCGGCCACATAGACCTCATAGGTTCCGCCCTCGGTCTCCCAGGCGCCGCTGCGCACATTGAAGAAACGGAAGGCCTTGTCGTCCAGCAGGACCGTGACCCGCCGGCTCTCGCCCGGCTCTAAAAATACCTTGAGAAAACCCTTGAGTTCCTTGGCCGGGCGGAACAGCGCGCTGTCGGCCTTTCCCACATAGACCTGGGCCACCTCGGCCCCGGCCACGGCGCCGGTGTTGGTCAGCGTGAAGGTGACCGCCCGGTCGCTTGCCGTCAGGTCGGCATAGGCGAAGGTGGTATAGCTCAGGCCAAAGCCGAAGGGGAACCGCACCGGTATCCGTGCGGTGTCGTAGTAGCGGTAGCCGATGAAGGGCCCCTCCCGGTACTCGGCAGTGGCCTCCGTGCCGGGAAAGTGCCTGGCCGCCGGGGTATCCTCATAGCAC
The DNA here is from genome assembly GCA_047637855.1 of Pseudoflavonifractor sp. Taxonomy (GTDB): domain Bacteria; phylum Bacillota; class Clostridia; order Oscillospirales; family Oscillospiraceae; genus Pseudoflavonifractor. The sequence continues at coordinate 2,607 of JBLJBF010000257.1, forward strand.
AGGGCATAGGTTTCGGCCAGCTTGCCCGAGGGGTTTGTCCTGCCGGTGAGCACATCGGCCATGGCGGCGGCCCCGGCCTGGCCGCCCAGATAGCCGTGGACGATGGCGGGCACGCTGTCGGCCCAGGGCAGCTCCACCGCCGACCCGCAGGAGAGCACCACGACCACGTTGGGGTTGGCCGCGGCGATGTCAGCCACCAGCCTGTTCTGGTCCTCGGCCAGCTTCATATGGGCCCGGTCCAGCCCCTCGCTCTCGCTGGACTCGGCCAGCCCCAAATAGAGGAGCACCACATCGGCCTGAGCAGCCAGCTGCGCCGCCTGGGCGCGGAGGGCGGAGTCCCCCGTCCCGTCCCGGCGGAAGCCCGGGGCATAGCCCACGATACTCAGGGCGTTTTTCTCCAGGCAATCCCGGGGACTGTCCAATCTGGTGGGGTTGACCACGCTGGAGCCGGCCCCCTGGTAGCGGGGGGCTTCGGCAAAGTCACCGATGACGGCCACTTTTTTATCCCCCGCGAGGGGGAGCAGATTATGATCGTTTTTGAGCAGGACAACAGACTGCGCCGCCGCCCGTCGGGCGAAGGCGTGGTGGGCATCCACGTCAAATTCCGCGGGTGCGGCTTCGTCGATGACGGTGGAGAAGAGGACGCGCAGATACTCGTCCACCCGCTGGTCCAGCACGGCCTCGTCCAGCCGGCCTTCCCGCACGGCGTCCACTACCTCGAAGTCGCTGTACGCGCCGGGGGCTGGCATCTCCAGGTGACTGCCCGCCGCAACGCCGCTGACATGGTCGTTGCTGCCGCCCCAATCGGACACGACCAGGCCCTCAAAGCCCCACTCATCCACCAGGATGTCCCGCAGGAGGCGCTCGTCCTCATTGGCGTACACGCCATTGATCTTGTTGTAAGACGACATAATTGCCTTGGGGTTTCCCTCCCGCACGGCGATTTCAAAGCCGGTGAGGTAAATCTCCCGCAGGGTCCGCTCGTCCAGGACGCTGTCGCTGGACATGCGCAGGGTCTCCTGGCTGTTGACCGCGAAGTGTTTGGGGCAGGCCGATACGCCTTTGGACTGGATGCCCCGGATGTAGGCCGCCGCCAGCTTGCCCGCTAAGTAGGGGTCCTCCGAGAAGTACTCGAAAGAGCGGCCGCACAAGGGACTGCGTTTCATGTTGAGCCCCGGCCCCAGCAGCATATTCACCCGCTGGGCCACGCATTCCGCGCCCAGGTGCTCACCCAGCTCTTCCCCCAGCGCGATGTCCCAGGAGTTGGCCACAGTGGCGGCAGTGGGATAGCAGGTGGCGGGCAGGCTGGCGTTAAGCCCCAGATGGTCGGCCGCCCCCGCCTGTTTGCGCAGGCCATGGGGGCCGTCCGACAAGAACATCCCCGGCACGCCCAGCCGCTCGATGGGCTTGGTGGTAAAATTCCCCTTGCCGGAAAGCAGCGACGCTTTCTCCTCCAGCGTCATGCGCGAGATTCGTTCAGAGTACTGCATGGGGCGCTCCTCCCTTACAAGTTTCGGCGCTTATCTCTTTCAGTATAAGAGGACGCCGCCGGAAAAGAAAGGGCTGGTGCGTAAACGGCTGTTTTTTATACGTAACCTGTACTGACAGCCCGGGGAGAAGGGCGCCCCAAGCGCGGATGGCAGGATTCCGGTCCCCTTTTGGTAGGCCCCCGCTCCGAATCCGGGCGTCAGCTCGGGGAGGGCGCGCCGCTCCGCGCGGCTCAGGGCGGGTAAACGGGCCCCATAGGCGCGGGATTTTTTCAGGAGTAAAACGGCAGGTGAGTTGCGTCAAAAATCGAGAAAGTCCTGGCGCAGGAAGAGGGCGGTAATATAGCAGACCTCATCGTCCGGGATGACGACCTGATAGCGCCGGCCAAGCCGGGCACACTCCCGCTCCGTGCGGGCGATGGCGCTGGAATTGGTCTCCCGAAAGGCAATTTTCCCGGAGAATGGGCGAACGGGAATTTTCTTCTTCAGGCGGTCCAGCATGAAAGCGACGTGGCAGAACACGCCCACCGTCATCTCCTCCGTCAGCTCTAAATTCAGACTCCGGCCGACCGCGTCTATGGCCGCGCGGATATCGCCATGGGCCGTGCTCCAGTCGAGGTCGGGGAGAGTAAGGGAGAGGTTGGCCGACATACGCAGATAGAGGGTCTCCGTATTTACGATGTGCTGAAGCCGCTCCAGCGCGGAGCCGTCGAGCACCTCGGCGATGGAGAGGTGGGGCTGCGAAAGCCCGGTGGAAAAAGCGCTGACCACGGCAATAATGCGGCCCGACTCCTCCAGCTGTGCCGCACGGTTGAAGAACTCCTGCCGGTCGGCGAGCTGCAGGGCGATGACCTTGCACAGCCCCCCCGACAGGTCCAGCCCATTGTCCAGAAGGGCTTTGAGCATACTCGCGCTGCCGTCGCCCGTGGTGCATACCGTGAGCAGATATAGCATCTCCGGGATGGGCGCGGGCGGCGCGGTCTTCTCCTTTATCAGCGCCAGCTCGGTGACCCGCTTGGTGTCGGCCAGGATGGTGTGCAGCGGATAGCCTGCCGCGGCTTTCTGGGCAGCCTCCAATACGTGCAGCGTGCTGACTAAAGTGAAGGTCTCGGTGCGGATGCCCAGCTCCCGCCCCAATTCTTCCGCGAAATCGGAGAGGGAACCCATGTCCACCAGCATAAAGACCTCCCGTACGCCCGCCCTCCCGCGCAGATATTCCCGGATGCGCCGATAGGTATTCTCGGGGTTTTCGTCGATGGGCATATCGAAGGACTGCACCACGTCCTTCCCAAGCAGCTCGTTGGCGGTCTGCGCCATGCTGAAAGCGGTCCCCTTCCCGTGGGCGACGACAATGACCTCCACCGGCACGGCGGCGTACCGCTGGTCCGCCTGAAAAAAGAGTGATAGAAACCCGGCCTCATCCGGGGGGAAGGAGATGTTGAAATCGCCGCTGACGATTTGAAGGCACTCCTCCGCCACAGCAAAGAGGTTGCTGTGTTCCGCTTTGATCCGCTCCAGCTGGGGATTGATAAAGGGCTGATTTTGCTGGGCCCGGCGGATGGCGTTGAACAGGTGCATCGCCACGCCGTTGCGGATGTCCTCGGTCAGCTTGCGCCCCAGCTTCTGCTCTGCGGTGGAAATAATTTTATCGGCGGTGGCCAGGTATTCGGGCCCGATCGAGCGTTTGAGCTGGTCTGCGTCCACAATAGAGCCGTTAAAATTCCGATAATACCGGTCCAGGACCGAATCCAGTCCCTCGCGGATCTCGGTGGCGTCCAGCCCTACCCGCTGCATATCGGCCGTGTGCCGCTCGAACATCTCGTAGATGTCGTTCCCCTCCTGCCGCGGGGCGAGCGGGTTTTCGCTGCTCTCGGCGTCGAATGCGGCCATTCGGGCTGTAAAGCCGGCGGTCAGGCTCCAAATTTCCTTGCGGTTTTTTTCCATGAAAAGCGTGTTTCGGATGTGGGGCGGCAGGGCGTGGCTGGTGATGCTGACCTCGTCCCAGTCGCCCGAGAGATAGGCGGCGTAGGCCTTTGCGCAGACGAGCTGGATGTCGGCCTTGAGCTGCCCGGCATTGCCGGGGCAGACATATCCCAGCAGGGCCCGGATGCTGTTGCCCGAGATGTGGATGGGCAGGCCCAGCCGCCCCGACTCGTCCAGAAGGAAGGTGGAGATAAGATGCATCCGCTCCTCCAGGCTGCGCTCGGCGAGACTGGGGATCTGGATCAGCACGGGCAGACGGCGCACAAAGGTCTGCAGCAGCGCGGACTTGGGGTCCTCCGTCGTGGCGCAGATCAGCATGACCTGGGCGCGGCGCTCACTGTTGGCCTCGCCCAGACGGCGATAGACCCCCCGGTCGATATAGGTGAACAGCATCTCCTGTCCCTCGGGCGGCAGGCGGTGCACCTCGTCCAGAAAGAGGATGCCGCCGTCGGCGTGCTCCAGCAGTCCCGCCCGGTCCCGGTCCGCGCCGGTATACGCGCCCTTCGACACGCCGAAGAGCTGGCTGATCAGAAGCTGGGGATTGTTGGCGTAATCGGCGCAGTTGAAGGTGATGAGGGCGCTGGGCCGCCGCCCCGCCTTCAGGGCCGCCGCGTAGCGGAACACGCACGCGGCGAACATACTTTTCCCCACCCCGGTCTCCCCCAGCAGGAGGATGTGCATCCCATTGGGCGGGTAGAGCACCGCAGCCTTGGCCAGCTCGCCGCAGTGGGAGAGGCTGGGGTTATCGCGGATCAGCTGGTCAAAGCTGAATTCCGCCTGTGTCCGGCCCTGCCCGGGCCGCCGCTGCGCAGCGTAATACACGGGTCGGCCGTCGGTCTTCTGGGCCAGCCCGTCGGCGCAGAGCTTGTTCAAATCGCTGCTCACATTGGCCCGCGCCAGCGACAGGCGCTCGGCCAGCTGCATGGCGGTAATCTTCTCTCCGTGAGGCAGCGCCCGCAGGGCGGTCTCCACCAGCTCAATCCGTTTCATGGGCAGCCCCCCTCTAATTTGCGCCCATCTTAACACGGCGTAAAACAGATGTCAATACGGTAATAAATAGTGTTTTGATATTTAAAAATAGGTAAAACACTAGTTAAGAATGCGCCCAATCTACTGAGAAAATAGGGGCGCTTGTGTTTTGGCATAGGGCTTGCTATAAATAAATACAGCAGAACGCTGCTAAGGCAGACCAATCGGGAGGAAATAGAATGGAATTTGAAAATCAAGCCGTGCCGTTGATCGTACACGCGGGAAACGCAAAAAGTCTGGCCATGCTGTCCATTGAGGCCGCAAAGAGGGGGGAGTTTGAAGAGGCGCAGTCCTATCTGCGCCGGAGCGACGAGGCAATGCTGCAGGCGCACCAGATCCATTCGGACATCCTGCGCCAGACGGCGGTCAGCGGGGCGCAGAGCATTTCTATGCTGACGGCCCATGCGCAGGACCATCTGATGGCGGCCATTACAATTCTGGACCTGGCCCGTGAGTTTTGCGACCTGTACGGACTGGTGCACGCGCTGAGAGAAGAGAAAGGAGGATGCAAGGCATGAAAATTGTGTTGGCCTGCGCGGCGGGGCTGTCCACCAGTATGCTGATGGACAAGATGAGGGAGGCGGCTGAGAAGAGGGGTATCGATCTGGAGATCGGCGCCTACCCGGTCAGCGAGCTGGACGAGCAGGCGCCGGGTAGCGACATAATTCTGCTGGGACCCCAGGTGAGCTATCAAAAGGCGAAGGTGGCGGCCACCTATCCCACCATTCCGGTGGAGGTTGTCGATATGCTCGACTACGGCATGATGAACGGCGCCAAGGTGCTGGAGCACGTGCTCCATGTGATTGGGAAATAAATAAGGGAGGAATGATTGTCTATGAGCGCATTCAAGGAGAAGTTTATTCCGGCTATCAGCACCGGCGTGGGCAGATTTTCCGACAACACCTACGTAAAGGTGATTACCTCCGGCATGATGTCCGTTATGGCGATCAGCTTCGTCAGCAGTATCTTCACCATCATCGGGGGGCTGCCCTTTGTGCCCCCGGCCATCGCGGGTCCCTGCATGGCAGGCGCGCAGCTCATTACGAATATGCTGACCGTCTTTATCGTCATCGGCCTGGCCTCCAACATGGCCCGGACCTATAAGCAGAACGTGGTCTCCTCCATTGTCGTCTCCCTGGCCTGTTTCTTCCTCCTGACGCCCATATTCTCCTATGGCAAGATCGCAATGGTGGACGGCGTGGAGACCATCAAGGGCAAAATATCCACCTTTGATATCTCGTACTTCGGTTCCCGTGGTATTTTCGTGGGTATTATCGTGGCCATTGTCATCTCCCGCCTCTATGCCCTGCTGTCGGAAAAACGGGTCGTATTTCGCATGGGCGGCGCAATCCCCAGGGGCGTGGCCCAGATGTTTGAGGACATTCTCCCCGCGATTATCTTGGTCACGGGCACGATTGCCGTTGCCTTCCTCTTTAAACTCACCGCCTTTGGCAACATTCACGACTTTATTTACGCCGTCCTGCAGCGCCCCCTGGAGGGTCTGGGCGGGTCCATCTGGTCGGCGGTCATCCTTGTGGCGATTGCCGAGCTGCTGTGGTTCTTCGGCATCCACGGCAGCATGGTGACCTCCAGCGTGATGATGGCCCTCTTCGCCACCTCGGCTTACGCGAACCTCGAGGCCGTCGCGGCCGGGGGGGTGGCTGTGAATGTCGTCAATATGTTCTTCATCGACGTGTACAAGGGGCCCCGCGCCCTGGCTCTGGCCCTTCTGCTGGTCTTCTTCTGTAAAAGCGCGCGGATGAAGGCGGTGGGCAAGGTGGCCATCATCCCCAGCCTGTTCAGCATCACAGAGCCTATGAAGTTCGGCATCCCCATGGTGCTCAACCCCTGGATTTTCCTCCCCATGACCCTCTCGGCCCCCATTTCGGTGCTCATCGCCTATGTGGCCACCGCCATCGGATTCCTGCCCATCGTCAGCGTGAACGTGGGCCGTATGCTCCCGCCGCTGGTCTCGGGTTTTATGGCCGGCGGGTGGCAGGGCACCGTTGTGCAGCTTATTCAGCTGGCGGTTATTATCCTCCTCTACATACCCTTCCTGCGCAAGGTGGATAAGGACGCGGCGGCGGACGAGGCCAAGGTCGCCCGGGAAGGGCAGGCCCAGGCGTGAATCAGCAGTCCCGGGTCATTTCCCTGGAGGGGACCTTCAACTGCCGGGATCTGGGCGGCTATATCGGCGCGGGGGGACGGCCGGTTAAATGGGGGCGGCTCCTCCGCTCCGACGGGCTGGACCGGCTGACCGAGAGCGCACGCAGTATGCTGACCGAGATGGGACTGCGCACCGTGGTGGACTTCCGCTCCCCGCCTGAGCGGGAGGCCCGCCCCAACCGCCTGCCGGACGGCGTCCGTACCGTTGCCCTCAACCCCCACGCCGATGTGGCGGGCATGGCGGGCATGGCCGTCAGTGACGACGCGGAAAAGATCGCGGGGCTGCTCGCGCTGGCGAAAAGCGACCGGGGCCCGGCCTTCTTTGCGGCCCGGCGTGACGGTATGGTCGCCGAGATGCGCAAAATGGTCACCGACGAGGCGGCCGTGGCCGCGTACCGGGCCTTTTTCGACCTTCTCCTGCAGGAGGACGCCGCGCCGCTGCTCTTTCACTGCCGGGGCGGGAAAGACCGCACCGGCTGGGGGGCCGCGCTGCTGCTGCTGGCCCTGGGCTGTGGGGAGGACACCGTCATGGAGGACTACCTGCTCACGGGTGTGTGCAACGCGGCGCGCAACGAGGCCCGCATGGCTGAATACCGGCAGTTTACCGACAACCGGGAGGTGCTGGAATTTCTGTACTCCATCATGGACATCAAGCCCGCCTATCTGGAGGCGGCCCTTGGCGAGCTCCATGCCCTGGGCGGGTATGAGACCTATCTCAGGGATCACATGGGCATAGACGGGGCGCGGCTCGCACACCTGCGGGCCCTGTACCTGGAAGAAAAGGAGCAGCTATGAGACAGCCATTTCCGAAAGACTTTCTCTGGGGCGGGGCAACCGCGGCCAACCAGTGCGAGGGCGGGTGGAACGAGGACGGCAAGGGAGTAAGCACCGCCGACATGATGACGGCGGGCGACTTGAAAACCCCCCGCGTCTTTACCCCCGAGTTGGACCCCGGTGCCCACTACCCCTCCCACGAGGCCATCGACCACTACCACCGCTGGGAGGAGGACATCGCCCTCTTCGGCGAGATGGGCTTTAAGGTCTACCGTATGTCCATCGCCTGGACCCGCATCTTCCCCAACGGAAATGACGCCGCGCCCAACCGGGCCGGTATCGAGCACTACCGCAAGGTCTTCGAGGCGTGCCGCAGGCACGGCATCGAGCCGCTGGTCACCCTCTCCCACTACGAGATGCCCTACCACCTAGCCCAGGAGTGGGACGGCTGGGCCGACCGGCGCACCATCGACTGCTTTGTGAAGTACGCCGCCACCTGTTTCACCGAGTTCAAGGGCCTGGTGAAGTACTGGCTCACCTTCAACGAGATCAACATCCTCTCCATGCCCTTCGGCGGTCTCATGGCCGGCGGCATCATGCCCAAGGAGTCCACCGCCCTGTTCGGCGCCGCCATGAAGCCCGAGACCGCGCAGGACGCCAGCAGGCGGTTCCAGGCCCTGCACAACCAGTTTGTGGCCTCGGCCAAGGCGGTGCAGATCGCCCACGGCGTGGACCACGAGAACAAGGTGGGCTGCATGATCGCCGGCTTTGCCTCCTACCCCCTCACCTGCGCCCCCGAGGACATAGTCCTTAACCAGCAGAAGATGCAGGACGGCAACTTCTACTGCGGCGACGTGATGGTGCGCGGCGCGTACCCCGGCTTTGCCCAGCGCGTATGGGATTCCTGCGGCGCGAAAGTGGAGTTCTACCCCGGCGACGAGGAGACCCTGAAGGCCGGGCACGTGGACTTCTACTCCTTCAGCTACTACTCCTCCGGCTGCGTCAGCGCCGAGCCCGAGAACAATAAGGGCGGCATGATGAACATGATGATGGGCCTCAAAAACCCCTACCTGAAGGCCAGCGACTGGGGCTGGACCATTGACGCGGTGGGTCTGCGCATCTTCCTGGGCGAGATCTACGGCCGCTACAACGTGCCCGTCATGGTGGTGGAAAACGGGCTGGGCCAGGACGATGTGGTGGAGAGCGACGGGAGCATCCACGACCCCTACCGCATCGACTATCTGCGCGCTCACGTGGAGGCTATGTGCGGCGCGCTGGCCGACGGCGTGGACCTGATGGGATACACCCCCTGGGGCTGCATCGACCTGGTCAGCGCCTCCACCGGCGAGATGAAGAAGCGCTACGGCTTTATTTATGTGGATAAGGACAACGACGGAAATGGCACCCTCGACCGCAGCCGCAAGGACTCCTTCTTCTGGTACAAAACCTGCATCGCCTCCGATGGAACTGAGATTGACTAAGTGGAGACGGAGAGACTTGCCAGGCGGCACCGCAGCGCCCTGAATAGATGAGAGCCACCGCGCCTGCTGCAGCAGGCGCGGTGGCTCTCATTTATCGGTATACTTGATTGATGAAGGACAAATGTTATTCCCAGCTCTTCCACACGTCGGGCTGGTAGCCCACGGTGGACTGCCTGCCGTTTCGGACGATGGGGGTGTTTAAAAGCCGGGGGTCCTCCAGCAGCTTTTCAAACTTGTCGGCGTCGTAGGCCAGGTACTTGAGCAGGGCCGCGTCGGGGCTGTCCCAGTTGACGAGGGCCTCCAGGCCCACGGCAGTTCTCACGCTCTGAAGCTCCCCCTTGCTGATGCCGTACTTGACAAGGTCGATGGACTGGAACTTGACCCGCCGCTCCTTGAAGTACCGCTCGGCCTTCTTGGTGTTAAAGCACTTGCTCTTGCCAAAAATCTGAATGTTCATGGTCTCATTCTCCTATGTGCACAAATCGCGGCCCCGCGTACCCGTCACGCTCCACCTGCTCGCTCCACATGGCAGCCGGGCGGACCCAGACGCCGCCCTCGCCGTAGAGCGCCTGGTAGACGACCATTGGCTCCAAGGTCTCGGAATGCCTTGCGGTATATAGCACGCGGTACTCATTTCCCTTGAAGTGCCGGTATTTTCCGGGCCTGATCTCATCCATGTCGTATTCCTCCAACTGGCATTTTTCTCATTGTACCACAACCGTGTTAAATTTGAAATCCCCGGAGATACTAGAGGAAATCACCTTTTTAAAGGAGGATTTCCCTTGAAGGCAGTCATTATGGCAGGGGGCGAGGGGACGCGGCTGCGGCCCCTCTCACTGGGGCGGCCCAAGCCCATGACCCCCCTCTTCGATAAGCCCGTGATGGAGCACATCATCGCGCTCCTGAAGCGGCACGGCATCACCGATATCTGCGTCACCCTTCAATATATGCCCCAGATCGTCACCGACTATTTTGGCGACGGGGCCGACTGGGGCGTCAAGCTCACCTATTTCGTGGAGGAGGAGCCGCTGGGCACCGCCGGCAGCGTGAAAAACTGCGCGAAGTATCTGGGAGAGGAGGATTTTCTGGTCATCAGCGGGGACGCGGTGTGCGACCTGGACCTCTCGGCCGCCGTCGGGTTCCACAAGACCCGGCGGTCGGCAGCCACGCTGGTGCTCTACCGCCACAGCGCGCCGCTGGAATACGGGCTGGTCCTCACCGACGAGGAGGGCCGCATCCGGCGGTTTATCGAAAAGCCCGGCTGGGGCGAGGTGCTCACCAACATGGTGAACACCGGCATCTACGTCCTCACGGCCGAGGCCATGGCCTTGGTGCCCGAGGGCCGGACCTACGACTTCGGCAAGGACCTCTTTCCCCTGCTGCTGGAGCGGGGGGTTGCCATGTACGGCACACCGGCCGAGGGCTACTGGTGCGACATGGGGGACGCGAGCGCCTACCTCCAGTGTGTGGCCGACGCCCTCTCGGGCAAGGTGGAGCTGGAGTTCCCCGCGCCCAAGCAGGGGCCGGGGGTATGGGCCGCCAGTGCCATCCCCAATGGCGTTGAGCTGGTGCCCCCCTGCTATATCGGGGCCAATGTGACCTTGGGGGCGGGAAGCCTCATCGGGCCACACGCCGCCGTCGGGACGGGAAGCACCGTCGGGCGGCGGGTGCTCCTGCAGCGCTCGGTCCTGCACGCCGCCCACGCGGCCGACCGGGCCACCCTCTACGGGGCCATCCTGTGCAAGGGGGCCACCGCCGGGGCGGGGGCCGAGCTCAACGAGGGCGCGGTCCTGGGCGAGGGGGCCTCTGTGGGGAAAGACGCTACTGTGCTGGAGGGGGTCAAGGTCTGGCCGGGCCGCCAGGTCCCGGCAGGCGGGCGGCTCACCGCCAGCCTCACCGTGGGCGGCGCCCGGGGGCCGCTGAAATTTGGGGACGGCGGGGTCATCCGCGGCACCGTCGGGGAGGAGCTGACCCCCGAGCTTCTCCTCCTCCTGGGAAACGCATTGGGGGGCGAAAAACGGGCGGGGCTGGGCTACGGCGGCGGCGACGGGGCAAAAATGCTGGCCCGGGCAGCGGGGAGCGGCATGGCCTGTGCCGGGTGCCAGGTTTTCCACCATGACGGGCCCACCCCCGCCGCGTCGG
>JBLJBF010000258.1:0-22730 GCA_047637855.1 Pseudoflavonifractor sp.
CCCGCTCGGCCTTGCTGCTGTGCTCCCAGCCGGGGCCCGCGCCCAGGCGGGTGAGAATGCGCACCGTGTCGTGGGTGCCCATGGCGTTCATGGAGGAGTGAAAGGCGAAGGTCGGGTAATTCTCCCGCTGGCGCTCCATGGTCTCCGTAAAATCCTCGGCGTCACCGCCCAGAAGATAGGCGAGAAGCGCGTTTTGAAAGGGGTAGTTCATCAGCCCGTCGCAGTGGCCGCCCCAGATGTGGCGGCGGCGGACGCTGTAGGCGATCTTGTGGGACCCGTCCTCCCACACCTCGCCGATGACCACCGCTTCCGGCTTTCCGGCGCGGGCGGCGGTGTGGATGGCGTGGACCACGCCGTCGGGCAGCTCGTCGGCCACATCCAGCCGCCAGCCGTCGGCCCCGGCCCGCAGCCAGGAGCGGATCACGCCGTTCTCTCCGGTGACGTACTCCAGCCACGCGGCGTTTTTCTTGTTGGTGGTGGGCATGGAGTAGATGCCCCACCAGGAGGCGTACTGATCGGGCCAGTGCTCCCACCAGAACCAGTCGTGATAGGGGCTGTCCAGCGACTGGGCGGCCCCCAGCGTGGGATAGGAGCCGTCGCCGTTAAAGTACTTGCTGACGAAGGCGGTGTGATTAAACACGCCGTCCAGCATAACGCGCATACCCAGGCCGTGGGCGGCGGCGCAGAGGGCGGTGAAGTCCTCCCCGGTGCCCAGCATGGGGTCGATCTTTTCGTAGTCCCCGGTGCCGTAGCGGTGGTTCTCCGGCCCCTCGAAGATGGGGCAGAAATAGAGGGTCTCCACGCCCAGACCCTTGAGGTAGGGCAGCTTCTCCAGCACGCCCCGCAGGTCCCCGCCGAAGAAGTCGCGGTTGCGGACCTCGCCGTGGGCGTCGGGGCCGAAGACCGGCTCCTCCTCCCAGCTTTGATGGACCCAGCGGCCGCCGGGCATACCGGCGGGGTCTGGGATGCGGGTGCGGCAAAAGCGGTCGGGGAAGATCTGATAGGTCATCCCCTCACCAAACCAGGCGGGGACGGTCTCCGAGCCGTCATAGACCGTGAGCTGATACTCCCCGGTTTTGTCCCCAGTGCCGTCCGGTCTGCTCAGGCAGAGGCTGTACCAGATGAGCCCCACATAGCCCCCCGTGTCCAGGGCGGCGGAAAAGAGGTCGCGGCTTCCCTCCAGCCCCGTCCAGGAGAGGGGGAGTTCGATGATGCGGTCCCCCTCCTGCTCCAGCCGGGCGGTGAGGGCGGCGGCGGTGTAGCCCTCGGTTCGGGGCGGGCGGAGGGTAAAGGTCACCTCCTGCCCCGAGGGTACGGCGCCGAAGGGCGATTTGCAGCGAATGTCGCGGGAGTTGTAGGTCTGCGCGTCCAGCATGGAATCCATCCTATCTCAAAAGGGTATTCTCGCTCTCCACAGCCCCTAGGGCCTGCTCGGCGTTAAAGTAGTAGGACATAATATCGGCCGCGATGGCGGCCAGCTCGGTGCCCGAGCCGCCCCGCTCCACCACGATGGAGATGGCGATCTTTGGGTCCTCGTAAGGGGCAAAGCAGACAAAGACGGCGTTGGCGTTGGTGTCCTCCCGGCCCACCTGGGCGGTGCCGGTCTTGGCCCCCACGGTGACGGGCAGGTCCTTGAAGTAATTTCGCACGCTGCCCTCGGTGGCCAGGAGCTTCATGCCGGCCTTGACGGTCTCCATGTTCTTGGTGCTGATATTCAGCGTGTCCAGCAGCTCGGGCTCTCGCCGGTAGATCAGGCTTGAGAAATCGCCCGACTTCACCGACTGGAGAATGTGGGCCGAATAGTGGTTGCCCCCGTTGACCAGCGTGGCCACGTAGTTGGCGAGCTGGAGGGGGGTGACCAGCGTGTTCCCCTGACCGATGGCGGCCGAGAGAAGGTCGCCGCCGTACCAGGGGACCCCCAGCTTGGCGCTGGTCTCCGGCCCGGCCACTTGGCCCACCTTCTCGTCGAGCTCAAAGCCGGTGGGCTTGCCCAGACCGAACATATCGGCGTACCGGTCAATCGCGTTAATACCCAGCCGGTCCCCCAGGGTGATGAAGTAGATGTTGCAGGAGTCCTTCAGGGCGTGGGCCATGTCCTCCCAGCCGTGGGTGCGGCCCTGCTGGGCGTAGATCCAGCAGGCCGGGTGGTAGTCCCCGTAGGGGTACTTCTGCCCAGCCGGGTACTGGAACCGCCCGGTGTCCAGAATTTTTTCGCCGGGGGTCACGAGGCCCTCCTGGAGGGCCGAGGTGCCTACCACCATTTTAAAGGTGGAGCCGGGGGAGTAGGTGCCCTGGGCGGCCCGGTTTAAAAAAGGCTTGAGGGGGTTATCCCGTGCCTCGTTGTAGACGGCGTTATTTTTGTAGACGGTGGCCAGGTCGAAGGTGGGCCAGGAGGCCATGGCCAGGATATCGCCCGATCGCACGTCTGTCACCACGGCGCTGCCCCCCAGGGTATACTCCGAGGGGAGGGCGGGGATGCGCGCGGCCAGGCTCCGCTCCACCGTCTCCTGCAGGCGGATGTCCAGTGTGAGGGAGAGGTTGCCGCCCGGCTCGGGCGCGGTGAGCCAGCTCTCGCCCACCACCTTGCCGTTGGCGTTGAGGTCCACGGCCCGCAGCCCCGGGGTGCCCCGGAGGTACTGCTCAAAGGCGGCCTCCACCCCCTCCTTGCCCACCGTGTCGTTCATGTTGTAGCCCAGTTCCTTGTAGGCGGTCCACTCCTTCTGGTCCATCAGGCCCACCCGGCCCAGCAGATGGGCGGCATAGGGGGTGTTGTACTGCCGCACCGAGACCGGGTTGATGGAGACCCCCGCCAGGGAGTGCTCCTTCACGGCCGCGATAAAGTCGATGTCCACATCGGTGGCGAAGATATAGTTGGTGCGCAGAAGGTCCAACGTGCGCATGCGCAGCTCGCACAGCACGCCTACCAGCGCCCGGCCCTCCTCGGCCGGGACGGCGGCATCCACCTTGTAAAATTCCCGCATTTTGGCGAGGAGGACGTCAGGCCCCTTGGCGGCCGAGTCGGTCCATTTCATGGTATCCAGAAAGGTCTTGTACCGTTCCTGAGCGGTCTCGCTCAGGGTGTCCAGGGTGGAGGTGAAGGGTTCGGTCAGGCTGATGGGCAGTGTGTCGGTCCAGGTCACGCCGCGGGTGCGGCACAGGGCGAGCAAAGACAGGAGATTGGGGTTGCGGCGCTCCTCCGCGCCCATGAGGCTCGCGTCCAGCGTAATCTGATAGCTGGTGCGGTTAGAGACCAGCACCCGCCCGTAGCGGTCAAGGATCTCCCCCCGGGCGGCGGGCACCGATTCGGTGTTTGAGATCTTCCGCCGGGACTGGCTGCGGTACTCGGCTCCGTTGACCACCTGTAGGTTATAGAGCACCAGCGTAAACGCCAGGAGGAGGCCCCCCATTGCCAGCAGGACCAGCCGGACCCGGCCGTGAAATTGTTTTGCGTCCATATTGTTCTCCTAAAAAAGGGTGGCCGTTTCGGTGCGGCTGTGTACCCAGTGGAAGAGGGTATAGATGGGAGCCACAAACACGAGAGACCAGACGATCTCCAGCCCCGCCACCCGGAGCATAGGCCCCAGCGCCACCCCGCCCAGCAGCCGCCAGACAATGCGGCAGCCGTCGATGGCGGCCAGCGCGCCAAGGGAGTTGAGAAAGCAGCCCAGCAAAGTCTGCCGCAGCAGGTACTGGGCGGCCAGCCCCGCGGCAACGCCCACCAAGGTGAGGCCCAGGGTCATGGCCCCGGCAGTGCCGTAGAGGGCATCGCACAAAATGCCCACCGCCAGCCCGAAGGTCCCGCCGGGCCATGCCCCCTCCACGGTGGCCACCGCAACCACGGCCAAGGGCAGCAGCATGGGCTTGACGCCGAGGACGGGCAGGCGGCTGAGCACATAGCTCTCTAAAAACCAGATCGGCAGGAGAGCCACCGCGAAGACGGTCCATTTAACGGCAAAATCATGGCGGTTCAAAGCGGTCACTCCACTATGTCAAATTCCTTGATCACAAAGATCTGGCGCAGACTCTCCAGGTTGGTGCTGGGCCGGACCACCGCGTAACGGCTCAGGCCCGAGGGGTCGGTGTGCACCTCGGTCACCGCGCCCACCACCAGCCCCGCGGGGTACACCCCGCCCCGGCCCGAGGTGAGCACCTCGTCCCCGGCCAGCAGGTCGCTGCTCTCCGGGATGTAGGTGAGCTTGAGCTTCCCCGCCCCCATGAGGGCAAAGTCCCCCTCCAAAATCGCGGCGGTATTGGTCCGCCCCAGCAGAGCGCCCATGTCGGTGTCGGTGTCAACAAGGGTGGTGACGGTGGCCCAGTTAGGGCCGACGGTGGAGATCACGCCCACCAGGTTCCCGTACTCGTCCACCACGCATTGCTGGGGGGCAAGCCCGCCGTTCTCCCCCTTGCTGATGGTAAAGGAGGACTCCCAGTTGGAGGGGCTGCGGGCGGTAATGGTGGCCGACTCAAAGACAAAATCCTTGCGTTTTTCGGCAAGGCCAAGAAGATTGCGCAGGCGGTCCCGCTCCTCGTTGGCGCTCTGGGCCTGGCGGACCTCCTCCTCCATCTCGGCCACCTTTTTCATGAGCTGCTGGTTCTGCTCGACGAGCTGGTCGTACCGAAAGGAGTAGTCGTACCGGTCCTCCATCCAGTTCACCACCGAGTTGAGGGCATCGCGTACCGGCGCGGTCACCGCGCCCACCACTCCGGCTACCGGGTCCGCCGTGCCGCCCAGGAGGAGCGAAGCTGCCAGGGTGATGCCGGCCAGCAGCCCGGCGATGACGAGCAGCAGTATTCCGTTGTGGCGAAAAAAGTCTTTCAAGCTGTCCTCCTTCTGTGTGGGAGCGGGGTCAGTCCATCCTGGCGGCCATGCGCATGCAGTCCACCCCGAACCGGGCCAGCATCTGCCCCAGGCGGCACACGGGCAGCCCCATGACATTGTAGTAGTCGCCCAGAATGCGCTCCACCAGCAGCGCGCCGTACCCCTGCACCCCGTAGGCACCCGCCTTGTCCAGCGGTTCCCCGGTCTTGACGTAGCACTCTACCTCGTCCTCGCTCAGCTCCCGGAAGAAGACGTCGGTAACCTCGTGCTCGGTGACCCGCTCCTCCCCCCGGCAGACGGTCACACCGGTATAGACCTGGTGGCGCATCCCGGAGAGGGCCAGAAGCATTTTAAAGGCGTCCACGTCGTCGGCGGGCTTGCCCAGCACCGTGCCGTCCAGCACCACCACCGTGTCGGCCGCGATGACGATGTCGTCAGGCCCAGCATGGGCCGCCACGGCGGCGGCCTTCTCGCCCGAGAGCGCCCGTACCATCTGTTCTGGGGGAAACGCGTCAAAGATATGCTCGTCAATGTTGGGGGAGACCGTCTTAAAGGACGAGATGCCCATGCGCTCTAAAAGCTCCCTGCGCCGCGGGGACTGAGAGGCGAGAATAATGCTCATAAATCTGTTCTCCTTATTTGCCCGTCGAGCCAAACCCGCCGACACCCCGGTCGGTCTCGTCCAGCTGGTCGGTAAAGTGTAGCGTGGCCCGGGCCACGGGCATGACCGCGAGCTGGGCGATGCGGTCCCCCGGCTGGACGGTGTAAGCATGCTCGGAAAGATTGGTGAGGCCCACCCGGATCTCTCCCCTGTAGTCGCTGTCGATGACCCCGACCCCGTTGGAGAGGGAGATGCCGTGCTTGACGCCCAGCCCCGACCGGGCGAAGACCAGCGCCACATACTCGGGCGAGGGCAGGGCGATGGCGATGCCGGTGGGAATGGCAACCAGAGCACGGGGGGCGAGGACCACGGCCTCGTCGATGCAGGCGCACAGGTCCATGGCGGCCGCGCCGGGGGTGGCGTAATAGGGGTAGGGGATCTCCCGCCCGAGCTTGGGCGAGAGGGCCTTGATCTTCAGGTCCATATAAAATTTCCTCCGATGTAAAAGGGGTAGTGGGGCTATTCCACATCCCGATAGTAGAGCCCCCTGGTAAACTCGCTTGGCTCCCAATTGCTCCGGCCCAGGTAACGCTCGGCCACGGCGACGCACTCCCGGGGATTTTCGGTGGTAAACATCAGGCGCGCGCCCCACAGGCCGATACGCGCGTAGTCCCCCGCCTTGTCTGCCAGAAAAAGCTTTTTGGAGTTTAGAATCTCGTTTCGGCAGCCGAAGGCCTTGACCACGGGAAACTGTGCCCCTTTCCGGTCGGTGAGCAGGCTGCTGTTCTGGCAGGTGCAGCGGCCCGACCGGTTTTTGATCAGGCAGCTCTCGGTAATCATCAGTGGCAGACGACCGTAGACGATGAGCTCGGTGTCCAGGGCCTTGGAGAGGTCCCGTATCTGGGCCAGCTTAAGCTCGAAGGACAGCGTGGCCGAGGACAGCCCCAGGCGCTTGCACTCCTTGAGGGCCTGGGCGTTGTAAATCTCCAGCCCAAAGTCCCCCCGGACGGTAAAGCCCAAATTCCGGGCGGGGGCGAGCATGCTCAGGTTGCCCGCCAGCGCGTCGGTGACGCCCAAATCGCGCAGCCTCTGCAGATGCTCCAGCAGAGCGGGCCACTCCCGGTCCCAGGCCACCCGGGGAAGGGAGACGGCGACCTTCCCCCGCCCGGCGTCAATGAGCCTGAGGTTGGCGATCAGCTCCTCCACCGGGACATAGACGGGGCCCTGGGCCAGCTTCAGCAGCTCGGGGCTCGCCTGCTCGGCCTTGGCCACCGACATGGTAAGGATAGGCGGCTGTGTGCGGTTTTCATACCTGGCCCCCTCCTGAAAGGCCCCCGCCCGGCGGACGGGGGGGAGGGAGCGCTGGGCGGAAAGTCCGTCCAACACCCGGCGGCGCAGGGCGTTGAGGGTCGAGAGGGGCAGGCTTAGCCCGTCCTCCACCAAAGCCCGGACCCGCTCGCTATGGAAGGGGGTGCCCCCGGTCTTGGCCAGCTGCTCCTCCACCTGGGCGGCGGTGACGGCGCGGGTGCGGGCCGTCTCGGGGATGGGCCCCTCGGCGGTGGAGACACGGCCCTCGCCGTCCTCCACCCCCACCTGGACGGGCTGCCCCGCCCGAACCATGGCGTAGAAGGTGACGGGGACCTGACGGTTCTCCCGGCCGTTCTCATAGGTGGCGCGGGCGGTGGCGAAGAGTTCCTTCGGTTCTTTTACGTCCTCCCGCACGCCCAGCATCTCCGGGCCCTTTCGCCCGGTAAAAAATCCGTCGGTAAAGCCTTGGCGGGAGAAGGCCGCGTCCAGCTGGGCAACCTCCTCGTCGGTGGGCTCCCGGCCCTCCCGGATAGCCCGGGCATAGACGCCCGTGACCACCGCCACATACTCGGGGCGTTTCATCCGGCCCTCCAGCTTGATGCACCTGACCCCCATCTTGTCCAGCTCACGCAGATGGCCCGCCATGGACATATCCTTGAGAGAGAGGGGGCTGCCGTCGGCCTTGCCCGACCAGCCGTATCTCAGTCGGCAGGGCTGGGCGCACAGCCCCCGGTTGCCGCTGCGCCCGCCGATGACCGAGGAAAAAAAGCACTGGCCCGAGTAGCACATACACAGAGCGCCGTGGGCGAAGGTCTCGATTTCGATGGGGGAGTGGGCACAGATAAAGGCGATCTGATCGCCCGACAGCTCCCGGGACAGGACGGCCCGGGTCAGCCCCAGGTCGGCGGCGGCGCGCACCCCCTCCAGATTGTGCAGGGTCATCTGGGTGGAGGCGTGGACGGCCAGGTCGGGGGCGGTCTGGCGAATGGCGCGGAGGACGCCCAGGTCCTGCACCAGCACCGCGTCAGCGCCCATGGCGCTGGCCTCGGCCGCCAGCCGCGCGCCCTCGGGCAGCTCCCGATCGGTGAGCAGCGTGTTGAGCGTCAGGTAGACCTTGACCCCCCGTAAATGGCAATAAGAAATCGCCGCCGCAAATTCCTCAGCCGAGAAATTTTTCGCATTGCGGCGGGCATTAAAGTTTCCATAGCCCAAATATACGGCGTCGGCCCCGTTCTGTACGGCGGCGGCGACAGCCTCCGGCGACCCCGCCGGGGCGAGCAGTTCCAGCATGGCTTCCTCCCGGGGCGTGCGTTATTTCTTCTGGTTTTGCAGCTTGAAGATCTCCCGCTTGGCCTCGGAGAGCTCCAGCTTCATCTTGGCCGACTCCTCCAGATACTCCTTGAGCTGGCGGCGCAGGTTCTCGGACGCCTCCACCTCCTTGAAGTATTGGTCCGCGATGTTGAGGGCGGACAAAATGGCGCCGTCCACCATGGAGGTTTTGCTCTCCTTCAAAATCTGGCGCAGCTCGGTGTCCACATGGGCGGCTACCCGCTCCATATAGCGCTGCTCCTCGGTGGCGACAAGGGCGTACTCCTGCCCTGCGATGGTGACGGAAACACGGTTTTTCATGGCGGAGACCTCCAGACATAGTTCAATAAGTCTATTATAGCATCAAAGGGACAAGATTCAAAATAAATTCTTTATGAATTTTGCCCGTTTGGTTGAATTTGATTTGATAAATAGAATAAATGAACGCCCCGTCCCCTGCGGCGCGAGGGCCGCCCCTGCCGATTGGCGGCCGCAAGCCGGTCTGCCCCGCCCATGCCGCCGCCGTGATTGCGCGCCGCCGCTCCGATTTTCTATTCCCCTTTTCGCGTTTTTGTGCTAAGATAGGTAACATATAAATTTGGATCAAAGGAGGTGTCCCCATGGCCGACAACGCGCTGCTGCCCGGCGAGATTTTATCCATGCCCGGCGGCGCGGCCGACCGGCTGATGGCCGCCGGAAATGGGGACGCCGCCTTGCTGTATCTCCACCTCCTCCGCCGGGCCGGGACCTACGACCACGCCGCCGCCGCCCGGACCCTTCGGTGGGACGATGCCCGTCTCGCCGCGGCTTACGATGCGCTGGTGGCCCTCTCTCTGGCTGTAAAGCGCACCGCCGCCCCGCCCCCCGTCCCGGCCGAGCAGAGCGAGGAGCCGCCCGAGTACACCGCCGCCGACATCACCCGGGAGCTGGAGGATACCGCCTCCTCCTTCCCGGGACTGGTGAACGAGGTCCAGCGGCGGCTGGGCAAGATATTGTCCACGGCGGACCTGAAGACCCTCTACACCCTGTACGACTTTCTGGCGCTGCCGGCCGAAGTGATCTGCCTGCTGGTCAGCTGGTGCGTGGAGGACATGGAGCAGAAGTACGGCCCCGGCCACAGGCCCCGCATGAGCCAGCTCCGCAAGGAGGCCTTTGCTTGGCACCGGCTGGGGCTGGACACCGCCGAGGCCGCCGAGGAGCATTTGAAGCACCAGGCCGCCCTCCGGGGCCGGGAGCGGGCTATTTTGCCCTTGGTGGGCGTCTCGGGCCGCGCCCCGGTGGACGGAGAGCGAAAGTTCATCGCCGCCTGGGTGGAGATGGGCTTTCCCAACGACGCCATCCGCCTGGCCTACGAGAAGACCGTCTTTAAAAAACAGGCCATGAGCTGGCCCTATATGAACTCCATCCTCAGGGCTTGGCACCAGAAGGGACTGCACACGGTGGCCGACATCAAAACCAAGGACTCGGCCCGGCCCGCCTTCCCCGCCCCCGCGCCCCAGGCCGCGCCCGTCCAGGATGGGCAGCGGGTGGCGGCGGAGGTGGAGTGGATGAAACAGTTCCTCGCCGGTCAGAAGAAGGAGGGCGGATGATCAATGGCATATGAAGCATCGATCCTGCGCGCCGCCACGGCCCGGCTGGCCGACCGGCGCCGCAGCCGGGAGCAGCGCGCCGAGGTCCTCCGCCGTGAGGTCTACCGCGCCATCCCCCGGGTCGCGGAGATCGACCGGCTCCTGCGCAAGACGGTGGCCGAGATCGCCGTATCGGCCCTCCGGGCGGGGCGGGACCCCGCTCCCGCCATCGCGGTCATCCGGGACAAGAACATGGCCCTGCAGGCCGAGCGGGCCCAGCTTCTCGCCGCCCGGGGCTACGCCGCCGACGCCCTGGATGACGCCCCTGCCTGCCCCAAGTGCGGCGACAGCGGCTGGACGGGGGGCAAGATGTGCGCCTGCCTGAAGGAGCTGTGCACCCAGGAGCAGATCAGAGAGCTCTCCCGGCTTCTGGACCTGGGGGAGCAGAGCTTTGACACCTTCAATCTGGACTACTACTCCCCCCTCCCCTGGGGAAACAGCGGCACATCCCCCCGGGAGAACATGGAGATGGTCTACGAGATCTGCGGGGACTACGCCCGGAAATTTGGCCGTTACTATTTCGACAATCTCTTCCTCACCGGCCCTCCGGGGCTGGGGAAGACCTTCCTCTCGGCCTGCATTGCCCGCTCTGTGTCGGAGCGGGGGTTCTCGGTGGTGTATGACACGGCGGTGAACATCTTCTCCCGGTTTGAGGCCCAGAAATTTGCCCGGGACGCCGAGGATGCCCGGGACGCCCGGGACGAGACCCGGCGCTATCTGGCGTGCGACCTTCTCATTTTGGACGACCTGGGCAGCGAGATGGCCACTCCCTTCGTTCAGACGGCCCTGTACACGCTGATCAACACCCGCCTCACGTCGGGGAAGCGGACCGTCGTCTCCTCCAACCTCTCTTTGGACGACGTGCGGCGGCGGTACTCCCCCCAGATTGCCTCCCGCCTGGTGGGGGAGTACCGGGCCCTTCCTTTCTTTGGAGAAGATATCCGGATGCAAAAAAAGCAAAGGCTGTAATTTGTGGGTTAAAATAAAATGGGCTGCCGCTCATGCGGCAGCCCATTTTTTATTTTTTTCGCGGGCTTAAAATGGCCCAGCTGGTCTTGGCGTCGGGGCTGCCGGCGGTCTCGCCGGTGAGGACCAGATTGAGCTCCGGGTCTGCCCACCCGGCGGCGGTGAGGAGCGCCGCGTAGTCGGTCCCCTCCTTGGCGGCGGGGGCGACCCACAGCCGGTCGGCCCGTGCGGCCAGGCCGTCGGCCGTCTGCCCGCTCAGCCGGTCAGAGCCGTCCAGCGCGGCCTCGGTGGTGCGGATGGACAGCTTCACGTTGGGGTAAGGGGCCAGGGCCTCCTCCACCTGCCGGTAAAAATCATCCACCACGGTGGAGAGCAAGGCCTTATCGTAGGCGGGGCCGGGCTTGATATAATCGAGATGCCCCTGGATGGGGTACCCCGCGTTGTCCAGCAAAATCTCGTCAAAGCCCAGGCGGGCCAGCTCCACGCAGATCCCGGCGAGGTACTGCCGCACCGTGTCGCTGGCGGGGGAGGTCCAGCGGAGGTCGTCCGGGCCCCGCCAGTTATAGCCGCTGTTGGTCTTGATGGCCAGCGTGTTGTTCTGGTAGGGGGCGGTATTGTCCTTAAAGCAGGAGACGCGCGCCACGGTGTACAGTCCGCTCCCCGTCAGGGCCTGGATGGCCGGGTTGACGGCGGGGTTGGCGTCCGAGGTGCGCAGGGTCTTGGCCAGCTCCAGGTCGGAGAGATAGCCCAGCGTGCCGTCGTCCGCCTTCATGTCGAAGAGGGCCGCGTTCCCGCCCGCGGCGTCCACGAGGGCCTGGGCGGTGCCGTCTAAGAGGGCGGACCGGGGCAGACTGACGGCATGGAGAGGCGGCGGGACAGGCTCGGGCGTGTTCGCGGGCGTGGGCGTGGGGGAGATGGTGACCACGGGCGCGGTCTCTATCACTATGGGAGGGCCGGACGTGGACGCGGGGGGGCGGGTGCGGAGGAAGGGAATATCGTAATGGATGCCGCTGTCGGTGACTACGGCAAACTGCTGAAGAAAGAAGTATCCGGCGATAAGCAAGGCCAGCACCGCCGCGAGGACAATGGCCAGTATCTTTAAAAAGGCGCGGGCTCCGCCCCGGCCACGGTAAGAGCCGTATCCATAGCGGTTTCTCATGGAAAGGAGTCCTCCTCTCTGCGATTACTTCTGCCCGGCCTCCCCGCGCTCCTGCGCGGCCCTGCGGACCAGTGCCGCGTCCAGCTTATCCAGCGCGGTGAGCACGTGGGTCCGGTCCTCCGCGGGCATATCGTCCAGCAAGGCGGAAAAATAACCCGAGACATTGGTCTCGGTCTTCCGGAACATGGCCCGGTAATGGTCGGTAGCGTTCACGTAAATGACCCGCCGGTCGGCGGCGCTGCGCTCCCGCTTGGCGAGACCCAGCTTTTCCAGCCGGTCCACAATGCCGGAGACGGTAGAATTGGCGCTGCCCGTCTGCTCTGCCAGGGCGCTGATGGGCATGGGGCCGTCCTCTCCCAGGACGGTGAGTACCAAAGCCTGGGGGAAGGTGAGGCTGAACTTGCCGAAGTGGCTGCGCAATTGCTGGGACATATGCTGGGTCACCCGGAGGTAGCACATCAAAATATCACGGGAACCTTGTATCACGGAGCGTCCCCTCCTTTCGTATACGAAGGAAGCATATGCCCTGGCGCCCGCGTTGTCAACAAAAACACGGCAGAATTCATATATTGTTTACAGCTATGAAAAAAATATTAACTTTTTAAGGATCCTTCTCCAACAGGGGCCGCAGGGTGCCGTCGGGCTCCTGGACGGAGGTGTGCTCCAGCTGGGCGATCAGGCTGGACTTGACGGCCTCCACGTACTCAGCCCGCAGGGCGGCGCGCTCGGCGGCCTCCTCGGAGGTGAGCCCCTCGGGGGACTTGGCCTTCTTCGCTAAAACGTTGATTCGGTCAATTTTAGACTGCTCCATCTTTAAAGATACCTCTCTATTTCAACCATAATGCGCCCCTTCTTGGAGAGGCCGCCGACCGATGTGATCACGCATTTGCCCAGCCCCCGGCAGGTGAGCACATCCCCCTCGGCCACCGCCCTGTCGGGCTTTATGCATTCCCGGTGGTTGAGGTGCAGCTTGCCCGAGGAGATGAGGTCGGCCGCTTTGCTCCGGGGCAAAGAAAAGCCGGTGGCGGCCACCGCGTCCAGCCGGAGGGTGGCCACCGTGTCCCGGATGCGCCGCACCTCGAGAGTCTTGGGGGCCAGGTCGGCCAGACCGACAGGCCGGAGCTTCAGCCGGGTGCGGCTCGCCTCCTCCAGATGGAGGAGAAGAAAGGGCTCGATCTCCTTTAAAATAATAATGTCGCACCGGCCCTTTTCCACCAGCAGGTCCCCCACCTTTTCCCGGGTAATACCCAGGCCCAGAATGGAGCCGAGAAAATCCCGGTGGCTGAGGGCGGCGTCCTCGGGAAAACTCGCCCGCAGGGCGGAGACGGGGCATTCCCCCTCGATCCAGCTCTCCTCCTCCTGCCAGTCGGGCAAAAAGGCGCAGAGGCTGCGCTCGGCGCCCTCGTACCCGCCGAAGAAGAGGTGCCGGGGGTGGCCCGCCGCGTTGAGCAGGGCCTCGACCGAGGTCCGCTCCCCCGGGGAGAGAAAGCCGGTGCAGGCTGGCACGCTCCTGGCCCGTGCCAGCTCCAGCTTGTCCAGCGCCCGGGCCAGGAGCATACGCTCCTCCTCGGTCCGGGCGCACCGGTTCAGCAGCTCGGTCTTGGTCATGCTCACACCGCCACCGACTTCTGCGCGTTGTAGAGGGCCGCGTACTCGCCGCCTATGGCCATCAGCTCCTCGTGGGAGCCCTCCTCCCGGATGCCCGCGTCGTCGATGACGATGATGCGGTGGGCCGAGCGGATGGTGGACAGCCGGTGGGCGATGATAAGGGTGGTGCGGCCCTTGGCCAGCGCATCAAAGGAGCTCTGAATGCGGGCCTCGGTGACGCTGTCCAGAGCGGAGGTGGCCTCGTCCAGAATAAGGACGGGGGGATTCTTGAGGAAAATGCGGGCGATGCTCACCCGCTGCTTCTGCCCGCCCGAGAGCATGACCCCCCGCTCGCCCACCTGGGTCTCCAGCCCGTCGGGCATCTCCATAATGTCGTCATAGATCTCGGCCTGCTTTGCGGCCGCCACGATCTCCTCATAGGTGGCGTCGGGCCTGCCGTAGCGGATATTTTCGTAGATGGTTCCCGCAAAAAGGAACACGTCCTGCTGGACGATGCCGATGTTGGAGCGCAGGGAGTGCTGGGTAAGGGTACGCACGTCGAGGCCGTCCACCAGAATGCGGCCCTCGGTCACATCGTAAAACCGGGGGATAAGCTGGCACAGGGTGCTCTTTCCGCCGCCCGAGGGGCCAACCACGGCCACCGTCTGCCCGGCGGGCACATGGAGGGAGACATGGGAGAGCACCGGCTCGGACTCGGGCTCGTAGCGGAAGGTCACATCGTCCACCAAAATATCCCCCACCGCGGCCGGCATATCGACCGCGTCGGGCGCGTCCTTCACGTCTGGCTCAATGCGCATCAGCTCCACAAAGCGCGTAAAGCCCGCCATCCCCTGCATGAACTGCTCGGTAAAGGCCGAGAGCTTGCGGATGGGGGTGATGAAGGTAGTCACGTAAAGGGAGAAGGTGATAAGCGCGATGTAGTCCATCTTGCCCCGCATGATAAAAAAGCCGCCCACCGCGATAACGAGCACGCTCATAATACCCATGGCAAACTCCATCCCCGAGTGGTAGATGGCCATGGACTTGTAGTAGCCCCGCTTGGCGCCCCGGAAGAGGTCGTTGGCGGCCGAGAACTTCTCCTGCTCGGCCCTCTCGTTGGCAAATGCCTTGGCGGTGCGCATCCCGGAGATGGAGGACTCTACCTCCCCGTTGATGCCCGCCAGCTTCTGCTTTACGTCGGTGGAGGCGGCCATCATCCGCCTGCGGGAGATGACGGTGAAGACCACGAAGAGGGGCACCACCAGAAAGACAACCAGCGCCAGCTCCCACCGGATGGTGAGCATGATGGCAAGGGCGCCCAGCAGCGTCACGGTGGAGATGAACAGGTCCTCCGGGCCATGGTGGGCAAGCTCAGTAATCTCGAAGAGGTCCCCCGTCACCCGGCTCATGAGCTGGCCTGTGCGGTTCCTGTCGTAAAAGGAGAAGGAGAGGTCCTGCATGTGGGAGAAGAGGTCCCGACGGATGTCGGCCTCCATCCGCACCCCCAGCAGGTGGCCCCAGTAGGTGATGATAAAATTGAAGAGGGCCTTTAAGATGTATGCCCCGAAGAGGGCCGCCATAACCAGGTAAAAGGCGGTAAACAGCTTGCCGGGCAGCAGCCGCTCCATAGAGAGCTTGGAGATGAAGGGGAACGCCAGATCGATGAGCGCGATGAGCAACGCGCACACCATGTCTAAAATAAAGAGCTTGAGGTGGGGCCGGTAATAGGACACAAACAGCCCTAGATGCCCGTGCTTTTGGAACCGGTTCTCTGTCATTGACGAATCTTCCTTTTTCCTATAGTCACATTAGTATACTCCGAGAGGCGAAGCGTTGTCAACGCACCTGATGGGAATCCCCGGGCGGGTGCGCCGTATGGTAAAAAATATGTAAATACCGGCAGTTGTCCGTTGTAAACAATGAAAAACAGAGATATAATACCATTAGATTTTTTACAACTCGGGCGTCTCACATTAGAAAAGGAAAAGGAGTGTACATCATGAGGAAGAAACACGGCCTTCGCGCGCTGCTTTCGGCGGCACTGACCATCTGCATGCTTGCGTCTCTGGTTCCCGCAGCGTTCGCCGCCGATACCGGCGAGAAACACCTCACAATCCTGGGCACTTCAGATCTGCACAGCAATGTCTGGGGATTCAGCTATGAGGACAGCAAGGAGAGCACCAACAACGGCATGGCCAGGGTCTACACCTACGTGCAGAAGGTGCGCGCCGAGAACCCCAACACCATTCTGCTCGACAACGGCGACACCATCCAGGGCACCATTATGACAGACGACCTCTATAATAAGTCCCCCGATGAGACTCACCCCATTATGGCGGCCATGAATTTCATGGGCTACGACGCCATGACCCTGGGCAACCACGAGTTTAACTGGGGCATCACCTCCATGAAGAAGATCATGGGCCAGGCAAACTTCCCCGTTCTGGCCGCCAACCTGCTGGACCAGAGCGGCAATTTGGTGATGAAGGCGGGCTGGACCATCATTGACAGGGGCGGCGTGAAGGTGGCCGTCATCGGCGTGACCAACCCCAATATCAAGGTGTGGGACGGTGGGAAAGAGGGCATTGACGACCTGGTCTACCAGTCGGCCAGCGTGGCGGTCAAGCGCTCCATCGCCGAGATCGGCGGCAAGGCCGACGTCATTGTGGTCCTGGCCCACATGGGCATGACCGCCGAGTTTGATGAAAAGGGCGGGGCCGATTCCGCCCAGCAGATTTTGAAGGACAACCCCGAGGTCAATGTGCTCCAGGTGGGGCACTACCACGTCGTGGTGAAGCAGACCGTGGGCACTACCGTCATCGGCGGCCCCCGCAACCTGGGCCGGGACGTGGTGCGCTACGACCTCACCCTTGATAAGGACAACAAGATTACCGCCAGCACGGTGGACGTGGTGGACATGAAGGACACCGCCCCCAGCCAGGCCATCCGGGACATCCCTGTGGTGAAGGAAGCCCAGGAAAAGACCGTGAAGTTCGTCCAGGGCGGCGGCGCCGGTGAGGACGGCAAGCCCATGCCCCCCCTGGGCACCACCACCGCCAAGTTCCAGCCCGTTGACGAGATCGCCGGCCTGCCCGAGGGCAAGCTGAGAGATACCGCCGTCATGGACCTCATCAACACCATCCAGCTCGAGCAGTCAGGTGCCGACGTGTCCGCCGCCGCCCTCTTTAAGGACACCAGCGACCTGCCTGCCGGGTCCATCAACTACGGCAACATTTTCGACATCTATAAGTTTGACAACACCCTTTGCCGCGTGACGGTCACCGGCAAAGAGCTCAAGGCCTATATGGAGTGGTCCGCCCAGTGCTATAACCAGTGGGTTCCCGGCGACATCAACATCTCCTTCGACCCCGAGTATCCCGGCTATCTCTACGATATGTTCGCCGGGCTCAACTACGAGATCGACCTCTCCCAGCCCAAGGGACAGCGCATCAAGAATATCGTGTTTAAGGGCGCGCCCCTCACCGACGAGCAGACCCTTACCCTGGCGGTAAACAACTACCGTTACTCCTCCGCGCTCAAGGCCGCCGGTCTGGTGGAGGCTAAGAAGGAGTGGGAGTCCCCCAACTCCATCCGCGACATGATCGTGGCCTATTTTGCCGCGCATTCCCCCGTGGCGCCCAAGGTGGACAACAACTGGAAGATCACCGGCGTGGACCTCCAGCTCAGCAACCCCGACCGGGCAAAGCTCATCGCCATGGTCAACAGCGGCAAGCTCGAGTCCCCCAACGGCAAGAGCCTGAACCTGAACGACCCCGCCGTGAAGGCCCTGCTGGCCGGGACGGCCCAGCCCGTGAAACCGGCCCAGCCCGCTGGCCCCACCGCCCCCGCCCGCACCTATACCGTGGTCAAGGGCGACAGCCTCTGGCGCATCGCCCAGAAGTTCCTGGGCACCGGCGCCAAGTGGAACGTGATCTATGACCTCAATAAGACCACCGTGAAGAATCCCAACACCATCTACGTGGGCCAGGAGCTGGTCCTTCCCGCCGCGTAACAAAAGCCAGCCGAATATCGAGGGCCGGGGAGCTTCCCCGGCCCTCTTGTTTTCCTTTACATCGGCCTGCTCCGGGCATATAATACCCAGGTGTGCGCGTTTAATATAGGAGAGATTTTTATGGAGTTTCTGGTGAACCTGTTGACGGTTGCGGGGCAGGTGGCGACCCTCTTTTTAATGATGGCGGTGGGCTTTGTCCTGGGTAGGCTTAAGTGGCTCACCAAAGAGGGGATGGCTCAGATGTCAACCGTTCTGCTCTATGTCGTCACCCCCTGCGTCATGATCCGGGCCTTTCAGGGCGACGATCTGCCCGCCCTGAGCGTGCTGGGGGTGGGCGTGCTGGCCCTGAGCTCCTTCTACCTGGTGTTTATGCCCATCTCCGCATTCCTGTTCCGCTCCGCCCCGCCCGACACAGGCGTCGTCCTGCGCTACGGCAGCGTCTACGGCAACGCGGGCTTTATGGGCCTGCCCTTGCTGGAAGTGGTGCTGGGCCCCCAGGCCCTTCTCTACGGGGTGGTGTCGCTGGGCCTTTTTAACGTGATGCAGTGGACCCACGGCGCCGTGGTCATGGGCGGGCGTTTCTCGGCGAAAACGGCGCTGCTCAACCCCGGCGTGCTGGGGCTGCTGGCGGCCCTGCCGCTGCTGCTGTTTCGCCTGCGGCTGCCCGGCCCGGCGTTCACCGCGGTCTCCTTCCTGGCCTATATGAATACGCCCCTCGCCATGCTGGTCATCGGCGGGCAGATGGCGCACGCCGACCTTCGGGCCATCTTCACCAATGCCAGGCTCTACGCCGCGGCGGCCTTCAAGCTGGTGGCCGCCCCGGTGGTCACCGCGCTCCTGCTTCTGCCCTTCGGGCTGGACCCCATCCTCTACTGCACCTGCGTGGTCATCGCCGCCACGCCCACGGCCGGGGCCACCTCTATTTTTGCCCAGCTCTTCGGCCGGGACACCGCCGCCGCCGCCCAGCTCATCACCCTCACCACGATCCTCTCCATTCTCACGCTCCCCGTCTTCGTCGTCCTCGCCCAGGCCCTGGCGGGGTAGGGCATTTCTCCGCACCCCGAATTTCCAGAATAATCTTTTTTTAAAAGGCGGGAACTTTTCTCCCCCGTCTTGCGTCTAAGCCTCAAATACCAGTGCGCGCAACGATTTGCGGTTTTTTACAGTAATGTTACAAATACGAGGAAACACTTGACGATTGCCCGCGGAGGTATTATCATGACCCCAGTGGTACGAAGTGTCGCATTCCACGATCTGGTGGATTTGTGCACTTCAAAGCCTAATTTTAAAAGGAGGAATTCCAAATGAGAAATCTCAAGCGCGTTCTCAGCCTGGCTCTCGCCTCCGTCATGCTCATGGGCATGATGGTATTCGGCGCCAGCGCTGCGAGCAAAACTGCGGCTGACCTGACCGACATGGACAAGGTCACCAACAAAGAGGCCGTCTCCCTGATGGTCGACCTGGGCATCATCGTGGGCAAACCCGATGGTTCCTACGCCCCCGCCGAGACCGTTGACCGCGCCACCATGAGCAAGCTCATCTATTTCATCATGATGGGCACCGCTGATGAGAGCGCCTTCAAGGGTGTCAGCACCCCCCTCGTCGACGTGAAGGGCAATTGGGCCGAAGGGTTCATCAACTACTGCTACTCCGTGAAGATCGTGGCCGGCACCGGCGACAACACCTTTAACCCCAACGGCAAGGTGACCGTCGTTTCCGCCGCCAAGATGCTCCTTGTGGCTCTGGGCTATGACGCTGAGGCCAGCAAGTATCAGAATGACGCTATGTGGTCCGTGAACATCATGCGCGACGCGCAGAGCGCCGGCCTGCTCAAGAACCTGTCTCAGAAGGCCAGCGAGGAGCTGACCCGCGACAACGCCGCTCTGATGATCTACAACGCTCTCTTTGCCTCTCTGGTGAAACCCAGTTTCCAGATCGACATGGGCGTGAAGTATCTCAATGGCTACGAGACCATTTATGAGGACACCGCCAAGACCATTCCCTCCACCATGGCCTCCGGCACCTATAACCTGAAGAAGGTTACCGCCACCGTTACCGCCAACGATTTCTCAAACCTGGACGCCGCTGCCGCGCCCAAGGATGGCAAGACCATTGTCAACGTGACTGCCGGTGCCACCCTCGGCGCCACCACCCTGGACATCGCCTCGGGCGCTAACCTGCTGGGCCGCCAGGTGTACTATTTCATCAACAAGAACACCAGCAAGGTCATCTCCACCAATCTCTTTGAGACTGGCAAGACCAAGGTGTTCACCACTACTTGGAGTGACACAAGCAAAAACAATACTGATTATCTGTCCGACAATAACCTTGTTATCGTGTCCGGCACCACTAAGTACAGTGAGAACTATGGCAAGGCCACTGCTACTGCTGTTACTCCCGCTGTTGGCGACGGCGTCATCTACATCAATGCCCCCGGTACTGATGACGGCAAGGTCACCTATGTTGTCGTCACCGCTTATCAGTTCGGCGTTGTTACCGAAGTGACCGCCTCTAAGGGCACTTTCAAGGTTTCCGGCACCAAGGCCCTCCCCGTTCAGGAGACCTCCAAGGTTTCCGGTGCTGACGGCCTGAAGAAGGGCGACTTCGTCACCTACTATCAGGTTGGCGGCTCCTATGTCTTCGCCAAGGCTGAGTCCATCACCGGCAAGCTCACCGCCCTCAAGACCTCCAGTGGCACCACCACCGCCACCATCGGCGGCAAGGGTTACGTTGTTGCCGAGCAGAGCGCTCTTAGTGGTGTTAGCCTGAGCAGCGTGTCCGGCGCGCAGCTCGTAAAGGATTACATCACCGGCATTGATCTGAAGAAGGCCGCCGAGGGCACCTACTACCTCAACAAGCTGGGCGAGGTCGTCGTCTATGTGGGCGAGGCCGCTGACGCTGAGGCTCAGTACGCTCTGGTCACCGCTCTGAAGGTCTCCACTGACTCCTGGACCGGCAAGAAGGCCGTTGAGGCCAAGATCGTTCTGGCCGACGGCACCCAGGAGACCGTCACTGTAGTCGATGTTGCCAACAAGACCGTTGCCACCGATGCTGACCGCCAGGCCAACCTGACCAACAGCCTCTACGACCTGGCTACTTTCTATGCGGGTACCGCCACCACCAATTTGGGCGGCAAGGTTTATGCCTACACCGTAAACTCCGACGGCGATTACAAGTTCTCCCTGACTTCTGCGCAGGTTACTGGCGCTACCTTCACTGGCACTACTCCCAATTTCACCCTTAGCGCTGTTACCAGCGTCGCTGGCGCCACCACCAACCTGACCAGCGTCAGCTACACCACCGGCGGCAAGGCCGAGATCAAGTCTGGCGTGCTCTATGCCAACGACAAGACCACCGTTCTGTTCTATGATGAGTCTGACCCCGACAACATCAAGATCAAGAGCTACACCGGCGCTGCCAACATCCCCAGCTTTGGCGCTGTCACCATCGTTGACTACATCCCCGGCGCCAACAGCAGCCTGTACTCTCCCTTCATCCTGGTGAAGGGCTCTCCCGCGGGCAACAGCACCAGTAAGGCCTATGCCTACGTGCTGTCCACTACCGTAACCACCACTGCCGACGGTAACGCCTATGACGTCGTGATTGACGGCGTGAAGACCACCCTCACCCTGGCTGGTACCACCGATGTTGGTGGCACTGCGATTGCCAAGGATGCCATCTACTCCTATGTCACCACCGATGGCGTGTCCAAGCTGACCCTCATTAATGGGGCTGCCCTCAATACCGGCACCGTCACCAACGTGACCAGCGAGTACGCCATCATCAAGGTGGGCGGCGTCAACGCCATGTACTACCTCGCTGGCGCGGCCATCTCCGACCTCAGCTCCTACAACAAGGATGGCAAGCTGGTCGTGGGCGCGGGCGCCCTGTCCGTGGGCAACACCGTGAAGTTTGCCGTGAAGACTGTGAACAGCGACAATTATGTTGATGCTGCTTACATCATCCCCGGTACCTTCAATGCCTCCAGCACCGGCAATGAGCTGACCGCTACCGGCACCACGTCGGGCACCACCTACACTGTCAAGGCCGTCACTGATGTGACCTTGGAGAACTGCTACAAGTTCGCCTATGTATGGAAGGTTGACGGTAGTGTGCAGGCTGGCCAGACCAGCGACACCTTCACCAGTGCTACTTCTGACCCCGTGACCTGCGAGGTTACCATCGTGTCCCGTCTGGACGGTAGCGTCCGCGGCATGGACGGCGCTAGCTCCTCCACTCCCAAGACGGTTACCGTTAGCACCTTCTCCTAATTTCTAAGTACTAAGCATAAAAAAGCGACCCGGCGCACGTAAGTGCGCCGGGTTCTTGTTTTGAAGGTGGCCCGCCTGGCCCCCGGGGTGCTCTTAATTTTTTTCTTCCGATGTTTTCTCAAACCAGTTGTCGGGGACCTCCTGCAGCTCCAGGGCCTGCGTGCCGTCCGAATAGATTACCAGCACCTCAATCGTCATTTTCTCACCCCATAAATGGTGAATTTTGTGCCTGCGGGAAGGCTGACCTGACTGTCATAGGGCGTCAGGTTCATCTCGGTCAACGCATCCAGGCTTGCCACCGCTGAGGGGTACACATAGCCGTGCATAAAACCGAAGTTCTCCCCGATCATCTGCATCGTGCCCGACACAACGTTGCTGGCGCATTCCAGCGTGATCCGTGTGCTGTCCCGCCCCACGGAGAAGCCGCCGAATAGGTTTGCGTCGACGCTATTGCTGCCTATGCTGCCGTAATGATAGTTGCCGACGGTTGATTTTTTATTAAACCGCAAATAGCCCGCGATCGTTGTCGTCCCGGTGCCCGTGATGTAGATGATGACCTGCCAGTAGCTCGCCCAGTCGATGCCCGTCAGGGAGAGGCTCACCGTCTGGGCCGCCGCCGTAGTGGTGTACTGCCGCAGGAACACCCGGGGCATAGTGGTTTGCAGCGTTCCTACCGCCGTATCTATCTTTCCGAAATCCGTATTGAAGTCCTCTCTCAAAAAACTGTCGTCCGGCTGCCATTGATGTAGTCCCAAATTTGGCGTGTTCGCCATAAATATCACCTTACCCTATAGCGGCAAAGGATTGCAGGATTTCATACACCCATTTTTTCTTTATCCGCAAAGCCTGAAAAACAGACGGTCGATTGTAAAATGAAGCTGGACACCTAAGAAAAAATCCATAGTGATTTTTCTCATGGTAGAATGGAGTTCTCACACAACCATCTTCCAGGGGGGCAATCACTATGGACTGCCAAGATTATATCACAGTTAAGGCAGAACGGAAGAAGGGACAGCATCTTGGGGCTGAAGAGCGAGGTGCCATAAAAGTTCTCGTCAAACAGGGCCACGG
>JBLJBF010000259.1:0-4698 GCA_047637855.1 Pseudoflavonifractor sp.
ACCAGCTCCACATGGTCGCCGCAGAGCTGTTCCCCCCACTTGTTCAGGCTGATATATCCGATGTCCGCGCATAGCTCACTCATGTCCCAGGCTCTCCTTCAGCTTGGTAAGGGCCACCTTGGTCTCGGCGGTGGTCTCGCCCAGAAGGGAGGCGATCTCCTGCACCGTGCGCATCTGCTTTTCGATAATCTTGTCGGTGATCTCCATGGTGGCCAGGCTCACGCTCTCCCGCTCGGAACGCCGCCGCTCGTCGTCGGTGATGTCCCGCATGACGCAGACCAGAATGTCGCTGTTCCCGTCGTAGGAGACGGTCAGGTCCACGCATTTCCCGTACTGCTCCAGCCACAGGGTCTTCTCGTGGACGGTGACGCCGCCGCTCAACGCGTCGCAGAAGGGCTGGGGGTCCAAAATGGCCTCCACGCTCCTGCCCACGGCCTCGGCCGGGTCGCGCAGTCCCATAAGACGGCAGGCCGCGCTGTTAAGCTGCTGTACCTTGAGTGCGCCGTTCAGGGCCAAAATGGCGTTGGGGCTGTTTTGAATGATCTGGTCGGAGAAGGATTCTGCCTTCTCCTTCAGGTAGGGCAGGCACATATCGATGTCGGCCTTCCCCGCCAGTACCGCGCTGGCCTTGTCCCGGCAGGTATCGTACCCGCAGGAGCCGCAGTTGAGCTCGTGCTCGGGCCGTGTCTTCCCCATACGGCGCAGCACCTCCTCGATGGCGGCGGCCCCCGGCTTCACGCTCTCCCCGCCCAGCACGGGGAACCGCTTGTTCAGCCATGCTGGTTCCGGCCGCTCCACGGGGAAATCCTGCGGCCCGGCGTACCGGTCCACCGCGACGTAGTCCCGGACCGCCGCCCGGCGGTTCTTGCCCATGGCGGGGCCGCCGATGCAGCTGCCCGCGCAGGCCGACATCTCGATAAAGCACCGGCCCATCTTCCCTGCCGCCAGGTCCTGGAGGGCGGTGATGCAGTTCTCTATGCCGTCCACCGCCAGATAGGCGTAGTTTGGGTCCTTCTCAGCCATGGTGCGCAGAATCCCCCCCGTGGTGGGGAAGAGCCGGGCCCTGCTCTCGGCGTTGCCGTCGCCCATGGGCTCCAGCGGAATCCCCGCCTCGGCCAGCCAGGCCGACAGCTCCTCAAAGGTGAGCACGCAGTCCACGATGCCGGGATAGTCCTCACCCTCCGCCTTTTTGGCGATGCACGGGCCGATAAAGATGCACCGCGCCCCGGGATGGCGGCGCTTGAGGTCCTTACAGTGGGCCTGCATGGGGGAGAGCACCTTGGCGAGATAGGGCAGGCACTCGGGGAAACGCTTTTGAATGAGGACGTTCACCGAGTGACAGCAGCTGGAGATGACGGCCTCCTGCTCTCCGGCGGCCACGATGCGGCCGTACGCCTCCTTTACGATGGTGGCGCCCACGGCGGTCTCCTCCGCGCCGGCAAAGCCCAGCGCCCGGAGGGCCTTGTCCAGCGAGGCGATGGTCACGCCCTCCCAGCAGGCCACGAAGGAGGGGGCAAGACTGGCGTACACGGGCGCACCCGTCGCCAAAATGGCCTTGGCTGCGGGGATGTCGTTGCGGACCTCCTTGGCGTTCTGCGGGCAGGACACAAAGCAGCGCCCGCAGAGGATGCACTCCTCGGGGACGATGTTGGCCTGCTGGTCCTTAAAGCTGATGGACTTGACAGGGCAGTTGCGGATGCACTTATAACAGTTTTTGCAGTTGGAGCGCTTGAGGCGTATGTACTCGCCCATGGGCTAGGTCCCCTCCTTCAGCTTATCCGCGAGATGCTTGGAGAGCACGGCCAGCGAGACCGCCATGTTCTCGTTCTGCACCAAAATCCCCTCCGGCACCACCAGGTGGACGGGCGCGAAGTTCCAGATGGCCAGCACCCCGGCCTCCACCATGATGTCGCACACGGATTGGGCCGCCGCGGCGGGCACGGCGATGATGCCAATCTTGATCTTCACCCGCCGGCAGATCTCCCCCAGCCGGGAGATGGGAAAGACGCGCTTGCCGTTGCGGGTGACGCCCTGCCTGGCGCGGTCGGTGTCGAACCCGGCCACAATGTCCAGTCCGTAGGTGGAAAAGCCCTCGTAGGACAGGAGGGCCCGCCCTAGATCCCCTGCACCCACCAAAACGGCACTGTCGGCGTTGTCGTACCCCAAAAAGGACTCGATATCATAGATGAGCCCGCCGGTCTCGTACCCCACCTTGGGCCTGCCCCGGTCGCTCACCGCGGCCAGATCCTTGCGCACCTGCACATCCCCCAGGCTCATGGCCTGGGCCAATGCGGTGGCCGAGATGTACTCGGCGCCGGGGGGCAGTGTCTTGAGGTAGTTGAGGTACTGGGGAAGGCGCAAAAGGGTCTGCCGTGAGATGGTCAGCATGGGGCTCCCCCTCCCTATCGGTTTTCTTTTATCGATATTATAATATCGATAAAAGCCTTTGTCAATGCTTTCACAATAAGAAAGCGCAGGGCAAATGTCCCAGGCTCATAAGGAATAAGAGCAGTGGGGGGGCCGTCCGATCCACTGCTCTTTGTGGGGTTTACCCCTATTTCGCTCCGGGCACCATCAAAACGGGCTGGAGCTGCCTGCCCTGGAGGGCGGCCGCGATGGCGGCGGGGACGAGGTTGAAGTCAGCCAGCAGACTGGTGGGTTTTTTCATCGGGTCATCCTGACCGAAGGGCACGAAGTAGACATTCTTTTTCTCCAGAAGAAGGCCGATATTCTTGGCGTTGGCCGAGAGCCCGTCGTTTGTGGAGACCGCAATAACCAGGGGCTTGCCGTTTCTCAGATGGGCTTTGGCCGCCATGGTCACGGAGGAGTCGGTGATCCCCGCGGCCAGCTTTGCCAGCGTGTTGCCCGTACAGGGGCAGATAACCAGCACATCCAGCAGTTTTTGCGGCCCGATGGGCTCGGCGTCCTTGATGGTGGAGATGACGCGCCTGTCGCAGATGCGCTGCATCTCCCGCATGAAGTCGTGGGCATTGCCAAACCGGGTATCGGTGGCGGCGCTCCGCTCCGAGACGATAGGATAGACGTCGGCGTACTGCCCATGTACCTTTTCCAGTGTCTCCATGGCCTTATCGAAGGTGCAGTAAGAGCCGCAGAGGGCAAAACCTACGGTTATCTCTTCCATGCTCACACTCCTAACTCGCTGAGTATATTGTAGATGGTGTTTTTAATGACCTTTCCCGCCGTCACGGGCGCCACCTTACCGGGCAGGGACAACGCCCAGATCGCCTTGATCCCCAGCGCTCCCGCCGTCTCAAAGTCCACCCCGGCGGGTATGCGGTTTGGATGAGGGGCGCGTACCATGACGAGTCAGCCTTCCATCACCGCTCCCCTGAGCATCCCCTATCTGCGCAAAATGCCCGAAGACCAGAAGGCCGGCTATGAGGTAGCTCACAAGTAATTCCGCCTGCTGCCGACGTGGCAGGGATAGCGCACAAGCCCGGCTCCAACAGCGCAACCGTGGATGAGCCCGGAGAGAACTGAGTTGCCGTCACTGGCCGGGACTTCAGTAAGGCCACCGGCGGCATCAAGGTTTTTAATATGGCCAGAAGAACTCGCAGTCCCGAAATAATGAGTGCAGCGGGAAAATAGCCAGCGAACCGCACTTTGAGGACGCCCCTATGGACAAGAGGAGAATCCTTGCGCGGAGCGCGAATCTCTTTACTAAATTGTTTGCCTAAGGCAACACCGCACAGAAGGTTGCGGTGTTGCCTTAGTATGATCAAAATAGATACACCCAATTTTAGCAGGGTGACCTATGATGCAAGGCAACTCATTGAGGAAACCCGCGACAAAACCTGCCGCTGTATTTGGCTGGAAGCTTGCCCTCTGGAGATATGACTCTCTATGCGATATTTTACCTTAAATCAGCATATTCTGTCAGATATCCACAAGATGAGCGAAATTCCCCTTGACTTTTTTGGCTGCCAGCCTTATAATTTAGTTAACGAATGTACAATCTTTTGTATATTCGAACTTTCAGAAGGAGGTCCTAGCCATGATTTCCATTGTAGTGGGCGGGCAGATGGACAAGCAGGCCATCGCCAAATCAGTCGAGGTGCTGGGGCAGGGCAAGGTCACAGTCAGTATCAAGAGTGACTTGGACGGGGCTCTGGCGATCCAGACGGGACAGGCCAAGTACTACATTGGCGCCTGCAACACCGGCGCGGGCGGCGCGTTGGGTCTGGCTGTGGGCCTGCTGGGTCCCAAGCTGTGCGTCTCCATCAGCACACCGGGCAAGGTGATGGACGAAGCCGAGATCCGCGCCCAGGTGGGAGAGGGCAAGCGGGCGTTCGGCATGGTCGTCAACAACGTAGAGCGCCAGCTCCCCTGGTTGATGGACGCCATCCTCAAAGCAAATCCCTAGTCAATGCGCGAAATCCCATGTGTGTGCCCTAAATTTTGTAAGTGGAGGGAATGTAAATGGTATTCCAAATCAACGCGCTGACCGTAACCGTCATGGCCCTGCTGGGAGCGATATGTGCTTACCTCGCAAACCAAAATGTCGCTGTATTCAACGACGGTATGCGCCCGGTCTATCCCCAGTACTTCAATGGCACCATTGACCGCAAGAGTCTCTTTGCCACCAGCTTCGCCCTTTCCTTCGGTCTTGTCATCGGCTTCGGCCTGCCCACCTCCATCGCCGGCGGCATCATCATCGTGCACACCATCATGCTGGCC
>JBLJBF010000260.1:0-17500 GCA_047637855.1 Pseudoflavonifractor sp.
ATCTGTATTGACCTAATAACACAAACGAAAAGAGACACCCTATGGGTGTCTCTTTTCGTTTGGATACCGGGTCAGGACTGGAGGGAAACCAGCGGACTGAGCAGGGCGGCATGGTCAAATTGCCATACTGTTAATCGTTTACACAACTAAATTCTTTAACTGCAAAACATAGTCTATTTTATTGTGCATATTTCACATATTTTTATAGACAATTATATTTATATATACGATTTTGTATGTTATATGTATGAAAACGATTGACATATTTATTCCAATGGACTATAGTGTGCTCATCAAGCAATGACGGCGTTTGGCCAATCCTACTTAGAAAGGGAGAGTACAATGAAAAAGCGATTTCTGATCCTGGCGCTCCTCCTCTTCGCCCTCGGCCTGACGGGCTGCGGCGGCGGCGCGATTCCCACCGGCGGCACCGGCGGCGGCACCTCCATCACCATCCTGATGGGAAAGCCGGAGGTCGCCAAGCAGTTTGAGCAGATGCTCACCAACTACACTAAGGCC
This sequence comes from Pseudoflavonifractor sp., assembly GCA_047637855.1. Classification (GTDB taxonomy): domain Bacteria; phylum Bacillota; class Clostridia; order Oscillospirales; family Oscillospiraceae; genus Pseudoflavonifractor. Next base: position 520 of record JBLJBF010000260.1, read on the forward strand.
ACCGGCGTCAGCGTGACCATGATCCCCCTTGCGGGACAGGATGCCTATGAGAAGATGACTTCCCTCTACGCCTCGGGCAACGCCCCGAATATCCTCATGGTGGGCCAGGAATTCGACGAGTTTAAAGACAAATTTCTGGATCTCACGCAGACCGACTTTGTGAAGAAGGCCGGCGAGGGAACGCTGGACTTTGTCACTGTGGACGGTAAGGTCTACGGCACCCCCGTTACGGTGGAGGCCTACGGCATCATCTACAACCCCGCTGTGGTCACTCCCATCTTGGGCAAGGACTTTGACCCCACGGCGATCAAGACCCAGGCGGAGTTGGCCGACTTTTTCGCCAAGCTTCAGGCCGGCGGCGCGGCACCCGTTACACTGAGCCCGATGGACTGGTCTCTGGGCGCCCACCTCTCCAATACCGTCTTTGCTGCCCAGAGCGCCAACCGGGATGAGCGCCACGCCTTTATGCAGAGCCTGAAGGAAGGGAAGACGGATCTCATGTCCAACGCGGCCTTCAACGGCTGGGTGGACACCTTGGACCTGATGGTGGCCAACAACCTACATAAGGACTCCCCGCTCTCCGCCGTGTACGAGGACGGCTCTATGGATCTGGCCTCCGGCTCGGCCGCCTGCTGGTTCATGGGCAACTGGGCCTATCCTGAGCTCTCCGCCATTGGGAAGAACGACTACCGCTTTATCCCCGTGCCTGTCAGCAACAACCCCTCTGACCTCGCCAACGGCAAGATTGCCGTAGGGGTGCCCAGCTACTGGTGCGTGGATAAGTCCGTCAGCAGCGCGGCCCAGCAGAAGGCCGCCGTGGACTTCCTCAACTGGTTCCTCACCACCAAGGAGGGCCAGGAGTACTACGTGAACGAGCTCAACTTTATCCCCGCCTACAGCGGCTTCAAAACCCAGCCCACCGACGCCATGTCCCGCCAGATTGCCGAGCTGCTGGAGAAAAGCAACACCCTGGAGTGGATGAACACCTATTATCCCGCCGGCGGCTTCCAGGCTATGGGCGCGTCCATGCAAAAATATATCAGCGGAAAAATCGACCGCGCCGGTATGGCCGCCGAGTTTGAAACCTACTGGAAAAGCGTGAAATAAAAAATATGGGATGCTGAGCGCGGGGGCAGCCCGCGCAGAGGAGGTGCCCCGCAATGTACCAGGAAAAAAGACTGTCACAGAAACTGAACGTCTTCTTCACCTTTGCTTTCGTTCCCCTGCTGGCCTTCGCGCTGGTAGTGCTGATTCCGTTCCTCTTCGGGCTGTTCGTGACCTTCACGGATTGGACCGGGACAAGAGATACCGTGCGGTTCATGGGCCTTACAAACTACGTGGCGGCGCTGACTGACCTCAGGTTTTGGGCCTCCATGAGCCTGACCCTCAAATATGTGCTGCTGGTCATCGTGCTGACCAACGTGCTGGCCCTTGGCATGGCGCTGCTGGTGACCAGCGGCTTCCGGGGGCAGAACATCTTCCGCGGCGCGTTCTTTACACCCAACCTCATCGGCGGCGTCATCCTGGGCTTTATCTGGCAGTTCGTCTTTTCACGGGTGATGGTGTCCATGGGCAAGGGCCTGGGCATCGACCTGCTGATGACCTCCTGGCTGGGAGACCCAAACAAAGCCATGTGGGCCCTCGTCATCGTGGGGGTATGGCAGCTCTCGGGCTATATGATGCTCATCTACATCGCCGGGCTCACCGGGGTGCCCCAGAACGTGGTTCAGGCCGCCAAGATTGACGGGGCCACCGACTGGCAGGTGCTGACCCGCATCAAGCTGCCGCTGATGGTCCCCGCCTTTACCATCAGCCTGTTCCTCACGCTGCAAAAGAGCTTTATGACCTTCGACACCAACCTGACCCTCACCAAAGGCGGCCCCTACAACTCTACAGAGCTGGTGGCCATGCACATCTATAACGAGGCCTTCAAGCTGCGCAGCTACGGAACCGGTCAGGCCAAGGCCATCGTCTTCTTTGTGATTGTCGCCGCCGTGGCCCTGGTCCAGGTCATTCTCACAAAGCGGAAGGAGGTAGACGCGCTATGAGAGAAAACAAACTGAAGAGAAAAGCGGCTTTTATTATCTGCCTGGTTCTGGCCATTGTCATGATGATTCCCTTCCTCATGGTGCTGCTCAACTCCTTCAAAGACAAGATCAGCATCATCAAGACGCCCATGGGCCTGACCGGCTTTACCGGCCTTGAGAACTTTATCCGCGCCTTTCAGACCATGAACTACTTCAGCGCCCTGGGAAATTCCATCCTCATCACCTTCTTCTCCCTGGTGCTTATCGTAGGCTTCTCCTCCATGCTGGCCTATTTCCTGGTTCGCTGGGACTGGAAGCTCAACAAGGGCATCTTCCTGCTGCTGGTGGCCTCTATGATCATCCCGTTTCAGACCCTGATGATTCCCCTGGTCAGCATCTACGGCAAGGCGGGCGTGCTGAACTCCCGGGTCTCCCTCATGTTTTTTTACCTGGGGTTTGGCATGGCTATGGCCACCTTTATGTACCACGGTTTCATTAAGGGCATCTCCAAAGAGCTGGAGGAGGCCGCCCGTATCGACGGGTGCAGCCGTTTCGGGGTATTCTGGCGCATTATCTTCCCCAACCTGGCCCCCATTACCGCCACCATCGTCATTCTGGACCTGCTGTGGATCTGGAACGACTACCTGCTCCCCTCTCTGGTGCTGGTGGAGGACAGCCAGCGCACGCTGCCCCTGTCCACCTTCTACTTTTTCGGAAACTACTCCTCCGAGTTCGGCTTCGGCATGGCCGCGCTGGTTATCAGCGTGCTGCCCATGCTGGTGGTCTACCTCCTGCTCCAGAAACAAATTATCAGCGGGGTGATGGACGGCGCGATCAAGTAGTGCTATGATAGGTATATCAAACGATTGACAGCCCCACCGTGACAGGGCTGGACGGAGGCGGAGCGTATGGCGACGATCAAGGATGTGGCCCATGTGGCCGGGGTCTCGGTGGCGACGGTGTCCCGGGTGCTGAACAACCGGGGCTACCTCAGCGACGAGGTGCGGCAGAAGGTGGGCCGCGCCATGAAGGAGCTCAGCTACCAGCCCAACGATCTGGCCCGCTCCCTCCACTGTCAGAAGTCCAACACCCTGGGGCTCATTGTCCCGTCGGTCTCCCACCCCTTTTTTGGAGAGGTGGCCCGCCGGTTCGAGCATTACGCCTACGCCGGGGGCTATAAGCTGATGCTGTGCAACTCCCTCTCCAACCGGGACAAGGAGCGGGAGTATATCGAAATGCTCAAGCGCAGTCAGGTGGACGGCATCCTGATGGGAAGCCATCTTCTGGATATCGCCGACTACCAGGATTTGTCCCTGCCCATTGTCAGCCTGGACCGGCAGCTGGGAGAGAACATCCCCTACGTCTGCTGCGACAATGACCGGGGCGGCGAGCTGGCCACCCGGCACCTGGTTGAGCAGGGCTGCAAGAAGCTCCTTCACATCAGCGGCAGTCTGGAGGTTCAAATGCTTTCCAACCAGCGGACCGACGCCTTTCTCCGGGTTTGCCGGGAGACCGGCGTCGGGTACGTCGCCGCCGAGCTGCCCGACAGCTCGGTGGCCGACTTCCACGAGGAGACCTTCCTCCGCGCGCTCCTGGAGGCCCACCCCGACGTGGACGGCGTCTTTGCCACCAGCGATATCACGGCCGCCACGGTCATCGCCCTGTGCGCCCGGATGGGTCGGCGGGTCCCCGAGGACGTGAAGGTGGTCGGCTTCGACGGCAATTTCATCTCCACCCTCACACACCCAAAGCTCACCACGCTGGTTCAGCCGGTAGACGCCATCTGCCAGTACGCTTTCGAGTCCCTGTCCCGTATGATCGACCGGGTCCCGGTGCCCAGCCGGATGGTCCTGCCCGTGACTTTGGAGGTCAGGGGCTCCACCGTGCCGGGACTTCCCTGAATTTTATAAGCGGCGGCCCCGCGTGCCGCGACCATAGAGAGGTTTTACCATGGAACTCACCAACCAAGTCATGCTCATCACCTATGCCGACAGCCTGGGGAAGGACCTCAAGGAGCTCAAGGCTCTGCTGGACGGCCCCCTCCAGGGCGCTGTGGGCGGGGTGCATATCCTCCCGTTCTTCCCCTCCTCGGCCGACCGGGGCTTCGCCCCCATGACCTACCGGGAGGTGGACCCTGAATTCGGCGGCTGGGCGGACGTGGAGGCCCTGGGCCGGGACCATCCCCTCATGTTCGACTATATGATCAACCACATCTCCCGCCAGAGCGAGTACTGCAAGGACTTTCTCCGGCAGAAGGACGCCTCCCCCTACAAGGACCTCTTTCTGCGGTACAAGGACTTCTGGCCCGGCGGGGAGCCCACGCAGGCACAGATCGATCGAATCTACAAGCGCAAGCCCCGCGCGCCCTACAGCGAGGTGACCTTTGCCGACGGGACCCGAGAGAAGCTCTGGTGTACCTTTGACGAGGAGCAGCTGGACCTCAACTGCGCAAACCCCTTTACCCGGGCGTGGATTCAGGAGAACCTGCGCTTTCTGGCGGGGAAGTCTGCCGCGGTGATCCGGCTGGACGCCTTCGCCTACGCCGCCAAAAAGCCGGACACCTCCTGCTTCTTTCTGGAGCCAGAGGTCTGGGACCTGCTGAAGCTCTGCGCCGACACGCTGGCCCCCTACGGCTGCGCCCTCCTCCCCGAGATTCACGAGCACTACACCATGCAGCTCAAGGTGGCGGAGAAGGGGTACTACGTCTACGACTTCGCGCTGCCCATGCTGCTCCTCCACGGGCTCTACACCGGCCGGGCCGACCGGCTGGCCCACTGGCTGACCATCTGCCCCCGCAAGCAGTTCACCACGCTGGACACCCACGACGGCATCGGCGTGGTGGACGCCAAGGATCTGATGACCGACGAGGAGATTGCCCTGACCAGGGACCGGCTCTATGCCCAGGGCGGCAGCGTCAACCGCAAATACAGCTCGGCCGACTACAACAATCTGGATATCTACCAGATCAACTGTACCTACTACTCCGCCCTGGGCTGCGACGACGACGCCTACCTGACCGCCCGGGCCGTCCAGCTCTTCGCTCCCGGCATCCCCCAGGTCTACTATGTGGGCCTGCTGGCGGGCAGGAACGACGTGGAGCGGGTGGAAAAAACCCGCACCGGCCGGGACATCAACCGCCATTCCTTCAGCGCCGGGGAGGTGCAGGCAGAGACGGAGCGCCCCGTGGTGCAAAAGCTCCTCGCCCTCCTCCGCCTGCGCAATACCCATCCCGCCTTCGGCGGCAGCGTCTCGGTCTCCGGCGGGGAGGACGGGAGACTTACCCTCCTGTGGGAGAACGGAGACCAGTCCGTCCGCCTGACCGTCGACCTGGGGGCCAAGTCCTTCTCCATTCAGGCCACCGACGCCCATGGCGCGGTGCGCCCCGCAGTCATCTGAATATTCGGCGTGCCATCCGCCGCAAGTACGATCAAACGCGCGCAGACCAGGGCTTGGTTTGCGCGCGTTCTTATGTGAGGGAAGTATGAAAAACATCATCTATCAGGTCTATCCAAAGAGCTTTGCCGACTCCAACGGCGACGGCATCGGCGATCTCCGGGGTATCCGGGACCACCTGGGCCATATCAAGGGCCTGGGAGCAGACGCCATCTGGCTGAGCCCCATATTCCGCTCCCCCATGGTGGACAACGGGTACGATATCTCCGACTATCGGGATGTGGACCCCTGTTTTGGCACCCTGGAGGATCTGGACGCCCTTTTTGCCGACGCGAAAAAGCGGGGTATCGAGATTCTGCTGGATCTGGTGCTCAACCACACGTCCGACCAGCACCCCTGGTTCAGGGCCGCACTTGCCGACCCCAAGAGCAAGTACCGGGACTACTATATCTTCCGCAAAGGCAAGGATGGAAACCCGCCCAACAACTGGCGCAGCAACTTCGGCGGCAGCGCGTGGGAGCCGGACCCGGGCACGGGGGAGTACTATCTCCACGTCTTCGCCAAGGGTCAGCCCGACCTGAACTGGGAGAACCCCGCCCTGCGCGCCGAGCTCTTCGACATGATCGCCTGGTGGATGAAGCGGGGGGCGGCAGGCTTTCGCATCGACGCGATCTCCTTCATTAAGAAGGATCTCGCCTTTCCCGAGCTCCCCGCCGACGGGCCGGATGGCCTGGCCTGCCCGGAAGGGCACTGGCTGGTCTGCCCCGGTATTGAGGACTTTTTGGGCGAGATGCGGGACAAGGTCTTCCGGCCCTTCGGGGCCTACACCGTGGCCGAGGCGAACGGCATCCCCTACGACCGGCTGGAGGAGTTTATCGGGCCCAACGGCTACTTCTCCGCCGCCTTCGACTTCAGCTATACCGACATTGACCTTCTGGACGGCAACTGGCACTCGGGGCGCCCCATTGACCGCAGCGCCCTGCGCGCCGCCATCTTCCGCAGTCAGGAGCTGGTCTCCCAAGTGGGCCACGGGGCGGTCTATCTGGAAAACCACGACCAGAACCGCAGCATCGATAAGTACCTCTCTCCCGACGAGCGCGGGTATACCGGAACCACCTTGCTGGGCGTCCTCTACTTCTTCCTCCAGGGGACGGCGTTTCTCTACCAGGGTCAGGAGCTGGGCATGACCAACTACCCCTGGACGGCGCTTGACCAGTTTGACGACGTGGCGACCGTGGACCAGTACCATCGCGCCGTCGCCGCCGGGTACAGCCACGCTGACGCGATGGCCGTCGTGACCCACCGCAGCCGGGACAACGCGCGCACCCCCATGCTCTGGACGGGCGGCCCGAACGGCGGCTTTACCACGGGGAAGCCCTGGCTCCCTATCCAACCGGACTATAAAGACCTCTGCGCCGCGGCCCAGGCGGAGGACGAAAGCTCGGTGCTCCGCTTTTATCAGCGCATGGCCGCCCTGCGCACCGGCGCGTGGGCCGACACCTTCTGCGACGGTGCCTTCCGCCCCCTGTGGGAGGAGCGGGAAAACCTCTTCGCCTACGAGCGGACTTTGGGGGAGTGCAGAGCCGTTGTGATCTGCAACTTTCAAAATGCGGGCACGGCGCTGGAGCTGCCCCCCTGCCGGGTGCTGCTGGGTAACGTGCGCGAGACGGGGGAGACCCTCTCCGGCACCATCCCGCTGGCACCCCTGGAGGCCCTGGTGCTGGAGGTCGTGGGCTGATGCGCTTTTGCTCCGATGCCTATACCTGTCTGGAAGTTCTGCCCTTCGCCCAGACCCCCGGGGCCGAAGCAATTCTGACCGGCGGCGGGGAAACGGCCCGGCAAAACGCCTTCGCGTACCGGCTGGTTTTTCCCCTGCGCCCCCACACGGAGTACCGGCTGGAGACCGAGGGCTGCGCGCCCGGCTTTGTCTACCTCTCCCGGGACGAGCAGCTGTGCGAGGAGGGCATCCGGGTGCTGGCGCCCACAGCCGCCCCCACGCCCTACCGGGAGACGAGCCACTTCACCCCGCCCCGCGGCTGGCTCAACGACCCCAATGGGCTCTGCTTTCACGGCGGGTGGTACCACCTTTATTACCAGTTCTATCCCCATGGCCAGCATTGGGGCAATATGCACTGGGGCCATGCCGTCAGCGCCGACCTGGTCCACTGGGTCCACCAGCGGGTTTTCCTCACGCCCCAGCGGGAGCTGTTAAACGCCCCCCGGCTGGCCGGCGGAGCCTTCTCCGGGAGCGCGGCAGCCGACGGGGAGGGCCTGCGCTTTTACTTTACCCGCCACCTTGCCCCCAGAGACGACGAGAGCGCTATGACAGAGACCCAGGTGACGGCCTACAGCCCCGACGGCATGGCCCCGGGTGCCGAACAGACCATAATCACCCGGGATTCCCCCTCTTTTTCTTACCATTTCCGCGACCCCAAGGTGCAGGAGACGGACGGGGGGAAGCTGCTGGTTCTGGGATCCTGCGTGGACGGCATACCCGCCATTCTGGGCTACCGCTCGGAGGATGGGCTTCACTGGCGTTACACTCTGCCGGTACTCTCCCTTCCCGTTTCCGGGTGCGAGAGCGTGGAGTGCCCCGATCTCTTCCCCCTGGGGGACACCTGGGTGGCGGTGGCCGCCCTCATGAACCTGACCGATCCTGACGGGCGGAAAAACCCCCTCCGCTGGTACGCGGGGACCTTGGCGGGCGACAGGCTGGAGGTCGGGCGCGAGGGCCTCTTCGACTTTGGCGGAAGCCTTTACGCCATACAGACCTTTGCCGCCGGGGCCCGGAGAATTGCCCTGGGCTGGGTGGCCGATTTTTACTCGGAGCATGTCTCCGTCCCCGGCGGGGTGTGCGGCAGCATGAGCTACCCCAGGGAGCTCACCTGGCGGAACGGCCAGCTCTATACGCGCCCGGTGCGGGAGGTCTATTCCCTGTTGGGCGAGACGCTCCTCCGTGCCCGGGGGGAGAACGCGGCCCTGGAAGGGATTCCGGGCAACGCCTACTACGCCTGCGTATTCCTCATGGGGGACGCCGACTTTTCCGCCATGCTGGCCCGGGATGGGGAAAACTCGCTGCGCCTGGACCGCCGGGACGGCGTGGTCCGGCTGCATTCCACCCGCCTGCCGGAATGCGACTTTCGGTCCGGCTGCGCGGGGATCAGGACGATTGAGATCTTCTTCGACCGCCGGACGGCGGAGGTATTTCTCAACGGCGGCGAGGCCGCCGGGACCAAGACCTTCTACTGCGCGGGGGACGACGGGAACTTCTCCTTTGCCGCGGCCGAGCCCGGCCAGATCGCGGAGCTGGAGGTCAGGACATTACGTTCAACAACGGAGGAATGAGTATGCTTGATGTTGTGGCGCTGGGTGAGCTCCTGATTGATTTTGCCGCCCTGTCGGCAGACGCTGACGGCTATCCCACCATGGCGGCCCACCCGGGGGGCGCGCCCTGCAATTTTCTGGCCGCCCTGAGCCGCTACGGGGCCAAAACCGCCTTCCTCGGCAAGGTAGGAGGAGACACATTCGGAAAGCTGCTCAAGGCCACACTGGAGGACGAGGGCATCGGAACCCGGGGCCTGGTGGTGGACCCGGAGTTTTTTACAACTTTGGCATTCGTCACCTTCGATGCCCGGGGGGACCGCTCCTTTGCCTTCGCCCGCAAGCCCGGGGCGGACACCCAGCTCCGGTTCGAGGAGCTGGAGCTCTCCCTCATCGACGAAGCCCGTGTCTTCCATTTTGGCACCCTCAGCCTGACGGACAAGCCGGTGCGCGGCGCCACCCGGAACGCCGTGGCTTACGCCAAGGAGCGGGGCAAGCTTATTACCTTTGACCCCAACCTCCGTCTGCCCCTGTGGCGGAGCGAGGAGGAGGCCAGAGAGCAGATTCTATGGGGTCTCTCACAGGCCGACGTGGTAAAAATCAGCGAGGAGGAGGTGGACTTCCTCTGGCACTGCCCCCCGGAGGAGGGGGCCGACCGGCTTATCCGGGATTACGGGGTCTCGCTGGCCATGGTCACCCTGGGGGAGAGAGGCTGCTATCTCAAAAACGCCCGCGCCTGCTGCACCGCCGCCGCCCCCGCGGTAAAGCCCGTGGACACCACCGGTGCGGGGGACATCTTTGGCGGCGGCGCGGTGGCCTGCCTGCTGGAGTTCCGAAAAACCCCCGGGGAGCTGGACGGGAAGGAGCTCGCCTACATCGCCCGGTTCGCGTCCACGGCCGCCAGCCTCTCCACCGAGCGCCCCGGTGGCATCCCCAGCATTCCCGACCGGGAGACCGTGCTGGCACACATGCCCTAGCGCCGGTGCGGCAGGCGCAAGAGAAGATCTTTCCCGCATGGAAGATTCTCCGGGGCTCATATAAAGGGATAAAAAGAAGGTAGACACAAAAGTGTCTACCTTCGCAGCCTGTCGAAAAAGCTTTTTCGACAGGCTGCAGCATTTTTCATCACTTTTTTAAAGTGATGAAAAATGGTTTTCCTGCACGCGAAAGGGAACCCTGACGGTTCCCTTTCACACTATCCCTCCCTCCGATTCCTTCGGGCCGGGAAGCAGTACCGCGTGCTGCGGCAAGGGGAAATTCCTCTTTACTGCGCGCAGATGGCCTCGATCTCCACCTTGGCGCCCATGGGGAGGGCGGCCACCTGGAAAGCGCTGCGGGCGGGATACGACCCGGTGATGTGCTGGGCGTAGACCTCGTTCATAGCGGCGAAGTCGGCGATGTCGGCCAGGAAGACGGTGGTCTTGATGATGTGGTCCACAGTCAGGCCGGCCTGGGCCAGAATGGCCTTGATGTTCTTGAAACACTGCTCGGTCTGGGCCTTGATGTCCCCCTCTACGAGCTTGCCGACGGCGGGGTCGATGGGGAGCTGGCCCGAGGTAATCAGCAGGCCATTGGCCGAGATGGCCTGGGAGTAAGGACCGATCGCCTTGGGGGCGTTTTCGGTGGAAATGACAGTCTTGCTCATCGTTTTAAGAACTTCCTTTCTTTTGGTGGGTGATAGGACGCTATATTCTATATGATAAATAAGTTCGGGCGGGAAAGCAAGCATTATCTTTCGTATGGCGCTGGAAAGGCTGAAAAGGCATAAAATTGGCTTGCCAAGCGGGGGAATAACGGGTAGAATAAAAAGACGCAAAAAGATAGGAGTTTTGTCATGGACCGGAGCTTAGAACGCATCCTTCCACGGGTGCAGAAACCCGCCCGCTATACGGGCGGCGAATATAACGCGGTGGTCAAGGACCCCCGCGGGATAGAGGTGCGCTACGCCCTCTGTTTCCCCGATACCTATGAGATCGGGATGTCCAACCTGGGCCTGCGCATTTTGTACGGCATCATGAACGACCTGCCCTGGGTCTGGTGTGAGCGGGCCTTCGCCCCCTGGGGCGACATGGAGGAGGAGCTGCGCCGGGAGGGGATTCTCCTCTATGGCCTGGAGAGCGGCGACCCCATCGCCGACTTCGACCTGATCGGGTTCTCTCTGGGCTATGAGATGGCGTACACCAATGTCCTCAATATGCTGGACCTGGCTGGCCTGCCCGTCCGGGCCGAGGAGCGCAGGAGCCTCAGCCCCATCGTGGTGGCGGGAGGGACCTGCGCCTTTAATATCGAGCCGTTGGCCCCCTTTGTGGATCTGGTGTCCCTGGGGGAGGGGGAGGAGGTCTCGGTGGAGCTGCTGGAGCTGTACCGCAGGGCCAAGGCCGAGGAGTGGAGCAAAGAGGAATTTCTTGCTGCCGCCGCCCAGATCCCGGGCATCTATGTGCCCTCCCTCTACGATGTGACCTACAGGGAGGACGGTACTGTGGCCGTCATCACGCCCCGGGAGGGGGCTCCCAAGGTAGTGACCAAGCGTATCGTCCAGGACTTCGAGCACTCTTATTTTCCGACGAAAACCATTGTCCCCTCCACCGAGATCGTCCACGACCGGGTGACGCTGGAGGTGTTCCGGGGCTGCATCCGGGGCTGCCGGTTCTGCCAGGCGGGGTACGCCTACCGCCCCGTCCGCTCCCGCAGCCCGGAGCTGCTGGCCCGGTACGGGGAGGAGGCCTGCCGGGCCTCGGGTTACCAGGAGATGACCCTTTCCAGCCTCTCCACCAGCGACTACCGCCACCTGAACGCGCTCTGCGACGGCCTGATGGACTTCTGCGAGCCCAACGGGGTCAACCTGTCCTTGCCGTCCCTCCGGGCGGATAACTTCTCTATGGACCTGATGCGCAGGATGCAGCGGGGGAAAAAGAGCGGACTCACCTTCGCGCCCGAGGCCGGCACCCAGCGCCTGCGGGACGCCATCAACAAAAACGTCACCGAAGAGGACATTCTGAATTCCTGCGCGGTGGCCTTTTCCGGCGGGTGGAGCGCGGTCAAGCTGTACTTCATGCTTGGCCTGCCCACCGAGACCGACGAGGACGTGCTGGGCATCGCCGAGCTGGCCGATAAGATTTACAGGACCTGGCGGGAGGTCACGCAGGACCTCGGGCGTGGAGTGCGCATCACGGTATCCACCGCTTTCTTCGTCCCCAAGCCCCACACTGCCTTCCAGTGGGAGGGGCAGATCAGCATGGAGGAGTACCGGCGGCGGGTGAAGCTCCTGCGGGAGCATATGAAGGGCCGCTCCATCGTCTACAACTGGCACGAGGAGGACACCGGCTATCTGGAGGCCGTCTTTGCCCGGGGGGACCGGCGGCTGGCCGACGTGGTGGAAGCGGCCTGGCGCAAGGGGGCCAAGTTCGACTCCTGGAGCGACTACTTCGACTTCGCGCGCTGGATGGACGCCTTCAGGGAGTGCGGCATCGACCCCGACTTCTACGCCGCCCGTGTGCGGGAGCGGGACGAGGTGCTGCCCTGGAGCGCGGTCTCCACCGGCGTGCGGACCGACTTCCTATGGCGGGAGCGGGAGGAGTGCTACAAGGCGGTCGTTACCCCCGACTGCCGCCGCCAGTGCACCGCCTGCGGTGCCGACAAGCTGCTGTGTCCGGGAGGGAAATGCGATGCGGAATGAGCATAGACTGCGGTTTTCCAAGGTGGGCCGGGCCCGCTATATCTCCCACCTTGACCTGATGGGCACCTTCCAGCGGGCCTTTCTCCGGGCGGGGATCGACATCAGACACACAGAGGGCTACAACCCCCACGCCTTTGTCTCTATCCCCCTGCCCCTGTCGGTGGGGTTTGGCAGCGAATGCGAGGTGCTGGACTTCCAGCTGGTGGGGGACATCCCGATGGAGGAGGTCCCCGGGCGCATGAATACCGCGCTGCCCGAGGGCATTGTGGTGCAGAAGTGCTACGAGGCCGAGCGGCCGGTGAAGGCGCTGGCTTATGTAAACTACATCATCACGCTGGAGTACGAGAACGGCACCCCGGTGGGGGCGGCCGCCGCGGTCATCGACCTCTTTGCCCGGGAAAAGCTGGTGGTTTCCAAGCGCTCCAAGAAGGCCAAGAGCGGGCAGGTAGAGGTGGACCTCATCCCGCTCATCTCCCGCTGCAGCGTGGAGGGCCGCCGGGACAGCATAACGTTGGATACCATCCTCGCCGCCCAGAACCCGGGTCTGAACCCGGAGCTGATGGTGGGGGCCATCCGGGCCGAGTGCCCCGATGCCGCGCCCGACTTTGTGTCGTTCTACCGCAAAGACGTTTTGGATGCTGACTTCAAGCCCTGGGAGTGAGCAATCAAAAACCGCCCCCCGTTCATCAAACGGGGGGCGGTTCATTTATTTGTCGGGCGCTCTGCTCCGGGCCTTTGCCATAAATTTGACGGCGTCCACAACGAAACGCTCGTGGGTTCCCCCGCCGACCTGGCCCGCGCTGTCAAAGGCGCGGACGGCAAAGGAGATCCTGCGGCGGTCCACCGCCGTCACCTCGGCCTCGGCCCATACCGTCATGCCCACGGGGGTAGCCGCGTCGTGGGTGATGGTGAGGGAGGTGCCCACCGAGGTCTCCCCCTCGGGGAGATAGGGGGCCAGCGCGTCCACGGCGGCCCGCTCCATCAGGGCGGCCAGGCTGGGTGTGGCGAAGACGCTCAGGCTCCCCGAGCCGACGGCGGCGGCGGTGTTCTCCTGCGTGACCGCGGCCTCGGCCCGGCCCTTTAGTCCCAATTCAATCGGCATTCGGCACCGCTCCCCGCGATCAAGTCTTGAGCCGCAGCCACTCGCTGTCGTAGAGGTCCAGAATATTCTGCGGAAGGTTGACGAAGAATTCGCAGTTTTTCAGGCTCTCCTCGTCGGGGTAGGCCACGCTGTCGTTCTTCACCTCGTCGGGCAGAGCCTCGCGCACCGAGAGAAGGGGGGTGGAGTACCCGGTTGTTTCGCAGTTGGCAAGCCCCGCATCGGTAGAGCACATGAAGTTGATAAAGGCCTCGGCGTTGGCCTTGTTGGCCGCGCCCTTGGGGATACACATGGCGTCCACAAAGACGTTTGAGCCCTCCTTGGGGCGGCAGAAGGCCAGGTCGGGGTTGGACGCGTGCATGGTGATGAAGTCCCCGGCGTAGTAGGGGCCGATGGCGGCCTCGCCGCCCTCCAGCTTGTCAAAAATCTGGTCCATCACGTAGCCCTGTAGGATGGGGCGCTGCTTGACCAGCAGGTCCACGGCCTCCTTGATCTGGCTTTCGTCGGTGGTGTTGTAGGAGTAGCCCAGGTACTTCAGGGCGATGCCGATGGCGTCGCGGGGGTTGTCAAACATCAGGATCTGGCCCGCATAGTTGCTGTCGAAGAGGGCGCCCCAGCTGTCCACAGGCCCCGTGATCTTGGCGGTGTTGTAGATGATGCCCACAGTCCCCCACATATAGGGCACGCTGTACTCGCCTGTGGGGTCGTAGTTGTGGTTTTTCAGGGCGGGGTCAATGTCGCTGAAGTTGGGGATGCTGGCGAAGTCCAGCTTTTCCAGCATACCCTGGCCGATCATGCGGGAGATCATATAGTCGGAGGGAATGATAACGTCGTAATCCGCGCCGCCGGAGGAGAGGTTGGCGTACATGGACTCGTTGTCGGTAAAGGTGCGGTAGACAACCTTGATGCCGGTCTGGGCCGTGAAGTCGTCAAAGATGCTCTCGTCGATATACTCGCCCCAGTTGTACACCTTGACCTCGCCTTTTTTGCCGGCGCCGCCGGAATCACCGCCGGTTTTGCCGCAGCCGGACAGAACGCCCGCGAGCATGACCGCGGATAACATAATTGCAAGAGTCTTTTTCAATTCCTTTCGTTTGCCCCTTTCAGAATAAAATAGAATACAGGGGAAGCGGGTCAAAGCTCCTCCTCCGCCTCGTCGAGGAGTGCGGCGGTCTCCACTGGGACCAGCTTGGCGGCTCTGCGCTTTTCGGAGCTGGCCTGCCGGGACTGGCGGACATTGACCACCACCAGCAGAATGAGCACCGCCAGGAACATAAGCGTGCTCAGCGCGTTGATCTCCGGGCTGATGCGCTTGCGGGTCATGGAGTAGATCTCCAGGGCCAGCGTGGTAGTCTCGCTGCCCGCCGTGAAATAGCTGATGATGAAATCGTCGATGCTCATGGTAAAGGCGATCAGCATACCGTTGAACACGCCGGGCATGATCTCGGGCAGCACCACCCTGCGGAAGGCCAGAAAACCCGTGGCCCCCAGGTCCTGAGCGGCCTCGTAGATATTGGGGTCGAGCTGGCGGAGCTTGGGGCTGACCGACAAAATGACGTATGGGATATCGAAAGTGATGTGGGCGATGAGCAAAGTGCCAAACCCCTGGCTGAACCCCAGCGCCCGCCCCGCGATGACGAAGAGGAGCATCATGGACACGCCGGTGATGATCTCGGCGTTTGTCATGGTCACGTTGCTCACCGTCATCAAAATGCCCCGGGACCGCCGCTTCATGTTGTGGAACCCGATGGCCGCCGCCGTGCCCGCCACGGTGGCGACCGCCGCCGCAAGGACCGACACCAGCAGCGTGGTCCTCAGCGCGTCCAGAATGCGGGTGTTCTGGAAGAGCTGGATATACCACTGGAGGGAAAACCCGCCCCATACCGTCCGGCTCTTGAGGGCGTTGAAGGAGAAGACGATAAGGACAAAGATTGGCGCGTAGAGGAAGAGAAACACCAGCGCCATAAAGAGGTTGGAGAAAAGACCGTTCTTCTTCACAGCAGCATCGCCTCCTCCTCGCCCTCGCCGAACCGGTTCATCACGGCCATGCACACCAGCACGATAACCATCATCACAAGGGAGATGGCGGAGCCGAGGTAGGGGTTGTAGGCCGCGCCCAAAAACTGCATCTCGATGAGGTCGCCCAGCATCATGGTCATACCGCCGCCCAGCAGCTTGGTGATGACGAAGGTGGACACCGAGGGGATGAACACCATGGTCACCCCGGACAGTACGCCGGGCAGACTGAGAGGAAAGGTGACCCGCTGAAAGACCTTCCGGCTGTTGGCCCCGAGATCCTGGGCCGCCTCGATGAGCCGGGGGTCGATCTTCACGATGACCGAGAAGATGGGCAGCACCATGAAGGGCAGATAGTTGTAGACCATGCCCAGCACCACCGCGCCGGGGGTATTGATCATGTGGAAGAACTGCAGGTTGGTGCCGAAAAGGCTGTTCCACAGGTCGAAAAAATGGACCGACTGCAATAGGCGGTTGATAAGCCCCGTGTCCTCCAGAATGGACATCCACGAGTAGGTCCGCAGCAGAAAGTTCATCCACATGGGCAGCATGATGAGCATGGTGGAGATGTTCCTGAGAAGGCCGCCCGACCGGGCCAGGAAATAGGCCAGGGGATAGCCCAGCAAAAGGCAGATCAGCGTGGCGACGATGGCTAGCAAAAAGGAGTTGCCGAAGACGCCCAGGTACTGGTTCATGGTGGAGAAATTGGCCAGCGTAAAGCCGCCGCCCTTGCCGGTGAAGGCGTATGCCACCACGAGGAGCAGCGGAGCCACCACGAAGACGGCCATCCACGCAACATAGGGCGCGGCGAGACCCTTGTTACTCTTCATCCTCTTCCTCCTCGTCGGCGGGCTCTTCGTTGAGCTCGTCGTACTCGGCGGAATAGGAGCTGTAGTCTCCGAACATACCGGAGTAGCGGCTCTTCTTCATGATGTGGAACCCGTCGGGATCGATTTTCACGCCGATCCTGGTGCCGACGGAGGAGTAGTCGGTGGTCTGAATGAGCCACTTAAAGCCCCTGAAGTCCACGATGATATCGTAGTGCATTCCCTTGAAGGTAACCTCGGTCACGGTGCCCGAGAGCTGGCCCTCGGCCACGCTGACGATGTCGATGTCCTCAGGGCGGATGACGATGTCCACCGGCTCGTTGGGGGCGAAACCGCCGTCCAGGCAGGGAAATTTCTTGCCGTACATCCCCACCAGATTGTCCTCGTACATTACGCCGTCGATGATATTGCTCTCGCCGATGAAGTCGGCCACGAAGGCGTTCTTCGGCTCGTTGTAGATGGCCTCGGGGGAGCCGATCTGCTGGATCTTGCCCTCGTTCATCACCACCACCGTGTCGCTCATGGTGAGCGCCTCTTCCTGGTCGTGGGTCACATAGATGAAGGTGATGCCCACCTGCTGCTGGATGCGCTTGAGCTCCACCTGCATGTCCTTGCGCAGCTT
>JBLJBF010000261.1:0-6463 GCA_047637855.1 Pseudoflavonifractor sp.
CCGAAACACGCTGGAGTGGGCGATGCGGGAGGACGACCGGTACTGGGGCAAATACTACCGGGGCGGAGAGACCCAGCAGCGGTATGCCAGGGCCTTCAGCTTTTCCGACCGGGCCAGGTACTACCTGCCCGCGCCGCGGGTATCGGCGGCGGTGCGCACGCTGCTCTCCAACCTGGACCGGGAGGGCATCCCCCCGGCCCTCCTGAGCCAGTACCTTCCCCTGCAATACCGGCGCGTGCGGCAAGCGCGGGCTGACCGCGGCGGACCTGCTGATAGACCACGTGGGAGACTGGATCGACGACTATCTGTACGCGACCCTGTTCTGACGCATGGCCATCGGTGACACAAAAAAATTGACGCCCTGCAAGGCGTCAATTTTTTATGTCTTGAGAACCCGGACGGCAGGAGCGTCAGCGGTTGAGAGCGGCGATGGCGGATACCATGCGGCGGGCCAGCCCCCTGAGGTTATCGATCCCCTCCACATCCTCCATGGCGTCGCAAGCCCCGCCCTTGCCCGAGACGCTGATGTTCCAGTAGGTATTGCCCACCGTCAGGCAGTCGTTGCAGCTTGCCCACAGCAGGAGCTGGGCGAAGGCAAACGTGTGCCCGGTGCGCCGGGCCGCCGTGACCGGGGCCACCACCTTTCCGGACCAGGCGGTACCCGTCCACTGGTAGCCGTCGCCCTTGGCCTTCATGTCATTCTTGGCCCAGCGGCCGGAAAACCCGGCCCGGTCCAGCACGGCCTTGAGCTCACTGGTCACCGAGGCGTGATAGACCGGAGTGCCCAGCAAAATGCCGTCGGCTTCCGCCATCGCGTCGAAAATGGCGCCGAAGTCGTCCTCAACGACGCAGCGGTGGTGCTCCACGCAGCCGTAACAGGCGGTGCAGCCCCGCACAGTCTTGTCCCCCAGCCAGATCATCTTGGTCTCTGCCCCCAAAGCGGCGGCTTCATCCAGCACCACATGCAGCGCAGTGGCGGTGTTGCCATGCTCCCGGGGGCTGCCGCACAATGCCAAAAGTTTCATCACAGACCTCCTGTTCATACCCAAGCTGCCGGACGGAATCGTCCGGCAGCTTGAATTTTATCATGATTTTAAGAGGGATTCAATTATCCGCGGCCATTGGTGATGGGGGGCGTGATCTCGGCAGCGGGAATGTCGCGGACATAGGCGGGCACCATATGGCCCTTGCCGGGATTGGTAAAGGTGACTTCGTAGAGCACCTGCATGGCCTGGTGGTCTTCGGGGCGGAACCGGCGCGTCCCGGTGGGGCTGTTGAACTCCATGCCCTCCATGGTGCTGATCAGCGTGCGGGCATCGGTGCTGCCGCCGGTCTTCTCCAGTGCGGTGCACAGGGCAATGGCCGCGGCCATGCCGCCGGGGGCGAAGATGTCGGGCACCGATTTGTACTGCTCCTGATGGCGCTTAACGAGGAAATCGTTGACCTCATTCTTCGGCAGTTCGTTGTAGTACAGGCAGAAGCCGATGCCGCCGATGTCTCCCAGAGGGGCCATGGCCCGCAGCTGGGCAAGCTCCGGCGCGCCAGTGGTGATGGTGGTGGCCGAGGCCATGTCCAGCTCTACGATCTGGGTCCAGGGGTTATTGGCCCCCGCCCAGGAGACGTACATGTAATCGGGGGCCAGGTCCTTGATGCGCAGTAAGTAGGGGCTGAAGTCGTTGGCGTCCATCGGGGCGTACTCGGTAGCCACAATGGTGTGCCCCGCGGCCTTGGCGGCCTTGACAAAGGGGTCTACCATGCCGTACCCGTAGGTGGTGTCGGGGGCAAAGCAGGCGATGGTGGCGTTGGGTGTGTTGCTGGTGATGACCGAAACCATGGCAAGGGCGTCCTGGCCCGAGGTGCGCCCGGTGCGGAACATATACTCATTCCAGTTGGCCTGGGTAATGAGGGCGTCGGCGGCGGCAGGCTCCACGATGGCGACGGTCTCGTACTCCTCAAAGAGGGGCAGACAGGCCACGGCGTCGCCCGAGGAGGCGTAGCCCACCACGATCTCCACCTTATCCTGCTCCAGCAGCTTAAGAGTGCGCTCCTTAGCCACGTCCGGGGTATTGGTGGTGTCCTCCCAGACGATCTCGATGGGGCGGCCCGCCACGACGTTGGTGCCGCCGGTCATGTAGTCCAGCCCGATGAGGAAGCCCTTCCGGAACTGCTCGCCGTAGTCCTGAAGCGCGCCGCTGAGGGAGGTGATGGCGCCGATCTTCAGCACCTCACCCGCGGGGGCGCCGCCGTCGGGACTGCCGGAAGGTGTGGGAGCGGATGCGGGGGGCGTGGGAGACGGAGTTGTCGCGGTGGTGCCGCCACAGGCGGCAAGGGTAAACAGCATGGCAAGGGTCAGAACCAGAGCAATCGCTTTTTTCATCCTGTCTTCCTCCTTAATGTACGGCGCGCCCTCCGCGCTGGAGGGTCTCCGCCGCATTGATGGATGGGTACCGGGGCGCTCTGACACAACCGCCGGAGCGGTGAATCACGGGTGATCAGTAGATCTCCGGATGCTGTCTGACCATATAGGTCAGCTCGTCTCGGAATTTGGGGTGGGCGATGGCGATGAGGCGCTGTGCCCGCTCCTTCAGGCTGCGCCCCCGGAGGCTGGCGATGCCGTACTCGGTGACCACGTAGTCCACATCGTTGCGGGACAGGGTGACGACCGACCCCTCCTTGAGCAGGGGGACAATCTTGGAGACCTCGGTGCGCTCCCCGTCGGCGTTCTTCACGCTGGCGGTGGAGTAGAGACAGATGAAGGAGTGTCCGCCCTCGCTGCGCTGGGCGCCGATGGCGGTGTCCGCCTGACCGCCCGAGCCGGAGAACTGGACGGGGCCGATGGCCTCGGAGGCGCACTGGCCGAAGAGGTCCACCTCAAGGGCGGTGTTGATGGACTGCATCTTATAATTCTGGCCGATGACGGCGGGGTCGTTGGTCCAGGTGCCGTTTTTCATGACCACCGAGGGGTTGTTGTCCAAAAAGTCGTAGAGCTTCCGGCTGCCCATGGCGAAGGTTCCCACGGTCTTGTGGCGGTAGAGGGTCTTTCTGGAGTTATCCACCGCGCCGGCCATAATCAGATCCACCATGTTGTCGGTGAGCATCTCGGTGTGGATGCCCAGGTGCTTTTTGCCCATGAGCCCGGCGGCTAGGGCGTTGGGGATGCCGCCGATGCCCAGCTGAATGGTGCTGCCGTCCTCGATCCGCTCCGAGATAAAGCCGGCGATGGCCCGGTCCCGCTCGCTGAAGGGGAGCTCGGGGATGGCGCTGCAGGGGTAATCGACCTCCACCAAAGCGTCGATCTCGCTGATATGTATGGCGGAATCCCCGAAGGTCCGGGGCATGTTGGGGTTGACCTCCACGACCACCAGCGCCCCCGCGTCCACCAGCACCCGCTCGTAGGTGACACTGAGGGAGAGGCTGAGATAGCCGTGCTCGTCCATGGGGGAGCAGGAGGTGAAGAGTACGGGACGGCGGCCGTCCTCCCGGATGGCGTACAGGCGGCGGGTGACCGCCGAGTGGAGCCGCTGGGGCACGTGGGCGTTACCCGCGATACCGGCCTTGGCCGCACTGCGGTTGGCCCCGCCGTAGAACCAGCCGCTGGAGGTGACCGCCTCCTCCAGGCCCGGCTTCAGGATATAGTCATAGGCCCCCATGGGGAGGCAGCTGGTCACGTCGCAGCCCCTGCGCCCCCGGTCGGCCAAGGTGTGCAGGCGTTTGGCCAGCTCCACCGGCTCGGACGCGGCGATCCCCGTAATGATCACATCGCCGTCCCGGATGAGGTCCAGAGCGCCGTCAACGGTGGTTTTTTTGGAGAGATAGAGCTCCTGGGCAGTTGGCATCATATATTCCCCCTGTTTCCTGATTTCATGATTCGGTTCCCGTCCTGCGAGAAAATCTTGCCTTGCCCCACTGCACGATGGTGCAGCCGAAGGCGTATCCGGTGCCGGCGCCCACCAGGGCCAGCCTGTCGCCCGCGTGAATGCGGCCCTCCTTCAGGCCGTAGTCCACCGCCATGAGCGGGTCCCCCTGGCCGCAGTGGCCGTCGTCCCAAAGGAAGACGGTCTTCTCCCGGTCGATGCCCAAGGCGTCCATCACGGCGTAGTGGCTTCGGTTTCCGATATGTACGATGCCGATGAAGTCAATGTCCTTGGTCTCCATGCCGTTTTTCCGGCAGGCTAGCTCCACAGTGGAGGTGAAGTCGGGCATGCTGCGCTCCCGCAGGCGTTTTTTCATCCCCTCGCCGTCAGTCAGCGTGAGCTTGCTGAACTTGCGGGTCTTCTCCGGGTCCTTGGCCATCTCCTCCACCATCTCCTGGGTCAGGGGGTCCAGGCTGCCTCCCCGGAGTCCGACGACATCGTTGCAGAAGGCCGAGTCGGTGAGGATGCCGGTCTCTAAAATCAGATTCTCGTCATGTCCCCGGCGCAGGAGCATGGCAAAGCCGCCGGGGCTCATGTTGAACATATTGCTCTGGTTGGGGTCCTTGTAGTCCACCAGGCGGCAGTTGTTGTTGCCGCCGCAGACCAGCACGTTCTTCAGGCTCTCGTCGGCGCACATCATGTCCTTGGCCACCCTCAGGCTCAGGGGCAGCCCGGCGCATCGGAAGGACAGATCCCAGGCAAAGGCGTTCTTGGCGCCGATACGCTCCTGGAGCATGATGGCCACCGTCCAGCAGACGTACTCGGCATAGGTCTCGCCCGAGTAGAGGATCATGTCGATATTTTCAGCCTCAAAGCGGGTCTTCTCCAGGAGAGCCTTACAGCATTTAAGGGCCATCTCGCCGGGCTGGTCCTCCCGCTCCCCCACATGAATCCTGTTGATGCCCATCTTCTCTCTCAGAACGTCGGCCGGGATATTGACCTGGGAAGAGAGCTCCTCGGCGGTAATGGTCTTTTCCGGCGTGTACAGGGTATAGTCCACAATGCCAACCTGAACCTTATTTTCCATAGTTCTATGACCTCCCATGCTGGCCGGTACAGGCGGGGCGGCCGTCCCGCGCCAGAGTCCGCACCAAATAATTTATCTGAATCAACTATCATTTACGAGTGGATAATAACATGCCGTTCGTTCGTTGTCAATGCCAAATATCGAAATAGTTACATAACCTCCTGCATGTACCCAATTATATTTAGCTATAATCACGACAATAAACGTTGACATAGGTTTTTCTACGTGGTAAAATCCAAATTAAGTGATAACTGATTCAGATAAAACCAAAGTAACGAAAAGGACTGTGGCGTATGGATGATATCATTTTAAGAACTGAAAAAATCTCCATTCAATTCGGAGCCCTCAAGGCGGTCAACCAGGTCAGCATCTCCATTGAGAAGAACAAGTTCACCACAATTCTGGGTCCCAACGGCGCGGGAAAATCCACCTTCTTCAACTTGCTCAGTGGGCTGTATCAGCCCACGGGCGGGCAGGTCTTCTTCAAAGGAGAGGATATCACGGCCCTCTCTCCCCAGGAGCGCATCCACGCGGGGCTGGGGCGCAGCTTTCAGCTGACCAATGTCTTTCCCCGGCTGACCGCCCGGGAAAACGTCCGCCTGGCGGCCCAGAGCGCGGCCAAGGTCGGTTACTGTCTGTTTCGGCGGTACGACAGCTTTACCCAGGTCAACGAGGAGACCGATCGCCTGCTGGAGCAGGTGCTCCTGTCCGACAAGGGGCACATGCGGGCCAGCGACCTGACCCACGGAGAGCAGCGCAAGCTGGAGCTGGCCATGGTGCTGGCGCTGGAGCCCCAGGTCCTTCTCCTGGACGAACCCACGGCGGGTATGAGCGTCGAGGAGGTCCCCGTGATGATCGAGCTGCTGCAGCAGATCAAGCGCACAGGTACCACCATCGTGCTGATCGAGCACAAGATGAACATGGTCAAAGCCCTCAGCGACAAGCTCATCATCATGGTCAACGGGGAATTCCTGTGCGAGGGGAACCCCGACGAGGTCTCAAAAAACCCTAAGGTCATGGAGGCCTATCTGGGCGGAGGTGTCATCAATGTCACTGCTTAAAATAGAGAGCCTGGTCTCTTACATCGGCCTGTTCACCATTCTGCACGGCGTGGATATCGACATACAGGCGGGCGAGGCCGTGGCCATTCTAGGGCGCAACGGCGCGGGAAAGACCACGCTGCTGCGCACCATCATGGGTCTTGTGAAGACCCGCAGCGGCTCCATCGAGTTTGAAGGGCAGTCTCTGGTCGGCAAACCCACCCACAAAATTTCCCACCTGGGCATCGGCTATTGCCCGGAGGACTACGGCATCTTCGACGAACTGAGCATCGAGGAAAACCTTGTGCTTGCCAAGCACAGGGACGACGGTGAGACCACAGAGCGCATTGACTATGTACTCGACCTCTTCCCCGACCTGAAAAACGCCTACAAGCGACCGGCCCGCACCCTCTCGGGCGGACAGCGCCAGATGCTGAGCGTGGGGCGCAGCCTGGTCAACGAGACCAAGCTGATTCTGATCG
>JBLJBF010000262.1:0-9341 GCA_047637855.1 Pseudoflavonifractor sp.
AGCTGGTCAAGCTCCTGGGCCGGATGCGCTACCGCACCAGCTACGGGCAGAACGTACTCAACCACTCCATCGAGGTCTCCCATCTGGCCGGGCTTATGGCCGCCGAGCTGGGGGCCGACGTGACCGCCGCCAAGCGGGCCGGTCTCCTCCACGACCTGGGCAAGAGCATTGACCACGAGGTGGAGGGCTCTCACGTCGCCATCGGCGTGGAGCTGGCCCGCAAGTACA
This sequence comes from Pseudoflavonifractor sp., assembly GCA_047637855.1. Taxonomy (GTDB): domain Bacteria; phylum Bacillota; class Clostridia; order Oscillospirales; family Oscillospiraceae; genus Pseudoflavonifractor. The sequence goes on from JBLJBF010000262.1 coordinate 229, forward strand.
AGGAGCATGAGGACATCGTCCACGCCATCGAGGCCCACCACAACGACGTGGAGCCGCACACCGTGGTGGCCTGCCTGGTCCAGGCGGCCGACGCGGTGTCCGCCGCCCGCCCCGGCGCCCGGCGGGAGAACCTGGAGAACTATATCAAGCGGCTGGAAAAGCTGGAGGAGGTCACCTCCTCCTTCTACGGGGTGGAGAAGTCCTTCGCCATCCAGGCCGGCCGCGAGGTGCGCATCATGGTGGCCCCCGACAAGATCAGCGAGGATCAGATGGTGCTCCTGGCCCGGGACATCGCCAAGAAGATCGAAGACGAGCTGGAGTATCCCGGCCAGATCAAGATCAACATGATCCGCGAGACCAAGATCATCGAATACGCCAAATAATCAGAAAAGAGAGAACCGGTTTTCGCCGGTTCTCTCTTTAAATTTGACAGCTCGCCGCGCGTCCTTGCGCTTTTACGGGAAATCACATATAATAAGCCTATCAAAATTACCCCACTGGAGGGCAACGCCTATGATCCTCAATCTCCTCGCCGTGGGCGACGTGGTCGCCGAGAGCGGCATCGCCTGTCTGAGCCGCCACCTGCGGCAGATGAAAAAGCTCAAGGATGTACACTTCACTGTGGTCAACGGCGAGAACGCCTCGGGTGTGGGCATTCTGCCCCGGCAGGCCGAGGATATTTTTGCCGCCGGAGCCGACGTGATCACGTTGGGCAACCACACCTGGAACCGGCTGCAGATCACCGACTATCTGGAGGAGAACCCCTATATCCTCCGCCCGGCCAACTACACGTCCCGGGTGCCGGGCAGGGGCTGGGGGGTCTACGAGGGGCCCCGTGGGCTGCGCGTCGCGGTGATGAACCTCATCGGGCGCTGCGAGATGGACTCCAACTTCGAAAACCCCTTTACGCTGGCCGACCGGCTTTTGTCCAAGGGGGACTTCGACGTGGCCGTGGTGGACTTCCACGCCGAGGCCACCAGCGAGAAGGGCGCCATGGCCTACTATCTGGACGGGCGGGTCCAGGCCCTCTGGGGCACCCACACCCATGTCCCCACGGCCGATACCCAGGTCCTCCCGGCCGGGCTGGGCTTTGTCACCGACCTGGGCATGACGGGGCCTGCCCGCAGCGTGCTGGGCATCCGCCCCGAGCAGGCCATCAACCGCTTTTTGGGCGGCCTGCCCGCCAAGTACGAGGCGGCCGACGGCCCCTGTAAGCTGGAGAGCGTCCTGTTCTCCATCGACACTGACGCGGGGCGCTGCGTGGCCGTCGAGCGCCTCGACCTGCGGGACTAGGGGAGGGGTGAAGGACGTGATCACATTTATCCACGCCGCCGACTTCCATCTGGATGCCCCCTTCGCGTCCCTCCCGCCCCCCCATGCCGCCGCCCGGCGGGAGGAGCAGCGCGCGCTGCTAAGCCGCCTGGCCGACGCCGCCGAAGGGGCCGATCTGGTCTTCCTGTCGGGGGACGTTCTGGACGGGGCGCGCACCTATTACGAGACCACCCAGACCCTGGCCCGCACGCTGGGGCGGATGAGGGCCCGGGTCTTCATTGCCCCGGGCAACCACGACTTTTACTCCGCCCGCTCCCCCTGGGCCTCCCTGTCCTGGCCCGAAAACGTACATATCTTCCGCACCCAACAGGTGGAGCGGGTCGATCTGCCCGAGCTGAACTGCGCCGTCTATGGCAGCGCCTTTACCGCCCCCTTCCGGGACGACTCCCCCCTGGCGGGCTTTGCCGTTCCCCGGGACGGGCGGCTCCACCTCATGTGTGTCCATGGGGACGTGGACGGCGGGGAGCGGTACGGCAGCATTCCGTCTCAGGAGATCGCCGCCAGCGGCCTTACCTATCTGGCCCTGGGCCATGTCCACGCCGCCAGCGGCCTGCGGTACGCGGAGGATACGGCCTGGGCCTACCCCGGCTGCCCCGAGGGCCGGGGCTTTGACGAGCTGGGGGAGAAGGGAATTCTCCGGGGCAGCGTGGACCAGGCGGGCCTACGCCTGGAGTTCATCCCGCTTGCGGGGCGCAGATACGAGCTGCTGTCGGTGGACGTGACGGGGGAAGACCCCGCCGCGGCGCTTGCCGCCGCCCTCCCCAAGGGGGCCGGGCGGGATATTTACCGCATCTTCCTCACGGGGGAGAGCGGGGAGGACGGCCTGGACCTGACCGCCCTGGAGGAGCTGGCCGCGCCGTACTTCTACAGCGTCTCCCTCCGGGACCGCACCCGGGTCCGCCGGGATCTGTGGAGCCGCGCGGGGGAGGACAGCCTCACCGGCCTGTTCCTGCGGGAGCTGCGCGGCCGCCTGGAGGCGGCCGGGAGCGACGCCGAGCGGGAGAACGTGGAAAGGGCCGTCCGTTTCGGCCTGGCGGCACTGGAGAACCGGGAGGACTGCTATCTATGAGAATCAAATCCATGACGGCCTCCTTCGGCAAGCTGCGTAACGCCCGGCTGGAGCTTGTGCCGGGGCTCAACCTCATCCAGGCCCCCAACGAGGGGGGCAAGTCCACCTGGTGCGCCTTTATCCGGGCCATGCTCTACGGAGTGCCCACACGGGAGCGGGACAGGCAGGGCTATCTCGCGGAGAAAAACCGCTACCAGCCCTGGGAGGGCGGCTCTATGGAGGGGGAGATGGAGCTCACCTGGAGGGGCCGGAATATCACACTGCGCCGGGGGCCCAAGGGAAGCATCCCCTTCGCGGCCTTCTCCGCCGTCTACACCGGCACGGGGGAGAGCGTGCCCAGCCTCACCGCCGAGAACTGTGGAGAGACTCTGCTGGGCGTCTCCCGCGAGGTGTACGAGCGCTCGGCCTTCGTGGGCCAGGGGGGCGCGGCCATCGGGGCCGACGCCGAGCTGGAGCGCCGCGTGGCGGCTCTGGTCTCCTCCGGAGAGGAGGACGTGTCCTACACCGAGGTGGAGGGCATTCTGAAGGAGTGGCAGCGCCGCCGCAGATACAACAAATCGGGCATGATCCCCAAGCTGGAGAACGAGCGTGCCGTCCTGGACGATACTCTGGCCCGCCAGAGCCGGGCCAGAAGCCAGGCGGGGGAGGCGGCCGGAGAGATCGAGAGCCTCACCGGGCGCAGGAACGCCCTCTCGGCCGCACTGGCAGCCTACAGGCGGGCCGAGAATCGGGACAGGTATGAGAAGTACCAGGCCGCCCAGACCGCTCTGCGCGCCGCACAGGCCGAGGCAGAAGCCCTTCAGGCCGCGGCGGGGCGCATGCCCGACGGCGAGACCCTCCGGGCCGCCCAGGGGGACCTGGCCTACCACAAGACCCTGGAGGCAAATCTCCGCCTGGCTGAGAGCCAGCTCCCCGCCGCCCAGGCCGAGGCCGAGGCACTGGAGCAGGCGGTGAAAGGGGATATGTTCGCGCCCCTGTCCCCCGACGAGGCGTGGCGTCAGGCCAGTCAGGACCGGGACAGGGCCGCGGCCAAGGCCCCCGGAGGCATGGGGCTGGCCGCCGGACTTGTCCTTCTGGCAGCGGCGGCCGCCGCTGCGGGGCTGTTTATGGCGTGGGGGACGGGCCCCTGGCTATGGGGCGTTCCGGGGGCGGGGATTATCATGGCCGCCCTTCTCGCCGCTATGGGCAGAGTGCGGGCCCACCGTTGGCGGGCCCGCGTTCAGGCCGTTCTGGACCGGTACGGCGCCCAGTACCCCGACGATATTCTGGCCCGTGCCAATGCCTACCGGGAGCGCCACGTGGCCGCCCAGGAGGGGCGGCGCAGGCTGGAGGCGGTGCGTGCCGCCGCCGCCGGGCTGCGGGCCCAAAAAACCGAGCTGACCGAGCGCCTGCTTGATACGGTCCGCACCTTCGAGCCCCATGTGACCGACCTCTTCGGCGTCTCCGCCGCCCTCTCCCGGGGTCTCTCGGTGCGGGAAAAGCTGACCGCCGCGCTGGTCCGCCTGGAGGGGGCCGCCGCTCTGGCCGCCGGCCTTCCCCGGCCCGAGGGGCCGGTGGGGGAGGAGGGGAGCGCCGCGCACCCTCCCGCGGACGAGTCCTCGCCCCAGCAGCTGGCCGCCCAGTTGGCGGCGGTGGAGGGGGAGCTCTCCCGCAGGAAAAACGACCTGGCCTTGGTCACCGGCGAGCTTAACACCCTGGGCGACAGCGCCCTCTTTGAGGCCCGCCGGGAGGAGCTGGAGGAGGAGCTGGAGCGCCGCGGCCGGGAGTACGACGCGTTGGCTCTGGCCCTGGAGGCCCTGAGCGCCGCCAACGCCACCCTCCAGGCCCGGTTCTCGCCCGCCCTTAACGCCCTGGCGGGGGAGATCCTGTCGGCCCTCACCGGCGGGAAATACGCCAAGCTGGGACTTAACCGCCAGTTTGAGGCCAGCGCCCAGGAGATGGGCGCGCCTCTGTCCCGGAGCGTCCTCTCCCTCTCCCAGGGTACGGCCGAGCAGGTCTATCTGGCCGTGCGCCTGGCTGTGTGCCGCCTGGTCCTCCCCGAGGAGGACAGCGCGCCGCTGATCCTGGACGACGCGCTGGACGCCTTTGACGACGCTCGTATGGCCCTGGCGCTTGACTATTTCCTCACGCTGGCGCAGGAGCGCCAGATCCTTCTCTTCACCTGCCACGCCAGGGAAGGGCGCTGTCTCGACGGTAAAATCGCCCCGGTCGCCCTGTGACGGCGCCCTTGCAATCTTACGTAAATCGGGGTATAATATCACTTCAATGAGATGTTCCCGGAGGAGTTGAGACCGTGGCAAAGCGCTTGAGCAGGTCCCAGGAGCGGTCTGAGCCGCTCACCGGGGCGGAAGCCTTCCGGGTGGACCTCTATTTCTGGCTCCAGGCGCTGACGGCGGCTCTGGTGGGGCTCATTCTGGTGTTCACCTTTGTGGGCCGGGTCATCGGGGTGGAGGGGAACAGTATGCTTCCCACCCTCCACAACGGGGACACCATGCTTCTCCAAAGCCTGGGCTACACCCCCAGGCAGGGGGACATTGTGGTGCTCAGCAAATATTTTGAGAGTGTGCGCAACCCCATCGTCAAGCGGGTCATTGCCACCGGGGGCCAGACCGTGGAGATTGACTATACCGCCGGCACCGTCACGGTGGACGGCGTGACGCTGGACGAGCCCTATATCAAAGAGACCATGCGCCAGCCCATGTTTGGGGGCGCGGTCAGCGTGACGGTGCCAGAGGGCCGCGTCTTCGTCATGGGGGACAACCGCAACGACTCGCTGGACAGCCGCTACCCCGCCCTGGGGACGGTGGACCGGCGCTATGTTCTGGGCCGGGTACTCATGGTGCTCGCGCCCATGGATCATTTCAAGTGGATGAGTCGGGGGGAATAGAGATGGCAGAGGAAGAAATTTTAGAGGGATACGCGCCCGAGGGGGGCGGCCTTGCCGTGGCCCTCTACGAGTGGTTTCAGGTGATGGTGGGCTGTCTGACCGCCATTGTGCTGCTCCTCCTCTTCGTAGTGCGCATCCTCTATGTAGAGGGGCCCAGCATGCTTCCCACCCTTCATCAAAACGATGTGATGGTGGTTCAGGAGCTGGGCTATACCCCCCGTCACGGGGACGTGGTGGTCCTCACCCAGGAATTTCGCGGCATCACCGGCCCCATTGTCAAGCGGGTCATCGCCACCGAGGGGCAGACCGTGGACATCGACTACGCCGCCGGGACCGTCACGGTGGACGGCGTGGTCCTGGACGAGCCCTATATCAACTTCGAGCCTATGCACGCCCCCTTCTACGAGAACCAGTCCCATGTGACGGTGCCCCAGGGCCGGATCTTCGTCATGGGGGACAACCGCAACCACTCCAATGACAGCCGCGACGTGCTTCTGGGCACCGTGGATACCCGCCGGGTGATCGGCCATGTCGTCACCGTCCTCTTTCCCTTCCAGGATTTCGGCCTGGTTCAATAGTAGGAAATAAAGAGCCCCGGCGGGAGAACCCCGCCGGGGCTCTTATTTTTGCCGCAGCTAGGCCAGCTCCCGGTACATAGCCGGGGCCTCGCCCTTCTTTACCTGGGTCTCTACCGCCAGCACCTCCACCTTGACCGATTTCTCGCCAAAGCGGATCTCCAGCACATCCCCGGCCTTCACGTCGTAGGAAGCCTTCACAGGCCGTCCGTTGGCGGTGACCCGGGCGTTGTCGCAGGCCTCGTTTGCCACCGTGCGCCGCTTGATGAGCCGGGAGACCTTGAGCCACTTGTCTAAGCGCATTTGTGCTCCTCTCTGATAGAAACGGGGCTGCCGCGTCCGCGGCAGCCCCGTTTTAGTACTGCTGTTGTCCCGTTTTGCCCGCCGCCCAGGGCCAGGTCTCCCTGCCGCGCGGCTCAGAACTTCTTACTTGGAGACAACGTCCTTCAGAGCCTTGCCGGCCTTGAAGACGGGGACCTTGGAGGCGGGGATCTGAATCTCGGCCTTGGTCTTGGGGTTGCGGCCGATGCGGGCGGCGCGGCCCTTTACCTCAAAGCTGCCGAAACCGACGAGCTGGACTTTGTCCCCGCCGGAGAGGGCCTCGGTGATAGACTCGATGGCGGCATTGACGGCGGCCTCGGTGTCCTTCTTGGACAGGCCGGATTTCTCAGCGGCGGCGTTGATGAGTTCAGCTTTATTCATAGTGGTACTCCTCCTAAAATTCTTTTGCGGCGGCGGTGCCTGCCGCATGTATACTTAAAGCGTTTCCGCTTTTAAGTCCTGCTTGGCCTCTTCCCATAGCTTGTCCAATTGCGCGAGGCTCATGCCCTCAAGGGCCTCGTGACGGCTGCGGGCCAGCGCTTCCACCCGGGAAAAGCGGGAGATGAACTTGTCGGTGGCCCGGGTAAGCGCCTCCTCCGGGTCGATATGGACGAACCGGGCCGCGTTCACGGCCGAGAAGAGCAGGTCCCCCAGCTCCTCCTCCACGTTGGAGTGCTCGGCCAGAGCGGCCTTAAACTCCTCCAGCTCTTCGCCCAGCTTGTCCACCGCGCCCGACACGTCGCTCCAATCGAACCCGGCCTTTTTCGCCTTTTTCTGCACCTTTTCCGCCCGCCACAGGGCGGGCAAAGAGCGGGCGACGGCCTCCAGCGCATCGGTATGAGTGGCCTGGCCCTTTTCCTCGCGTTTGAGGTCCTCCCAGTTGGAGAGGACCTCACTGCTGCCCGAGACAGCTACGTCCCCAAATACGTGGGGATGGCGAAAAATCAGCTTTTTACAGACGCCGTCGGCAACGCCGTCCAGGTCAAAGGATCCGGTTTCGGCCTCCATCTGTGCGTGGAACACCACCTGGAGCAGGACGTCCCCCAGCTCCTCCCGGAGATGGGCGGCGCTCTTCTCGTCAATGGCCTCGACGGCCTCATAGGCCTCCTCCAGAAAATTCCGGCGGATGCTCTCATGGGTCTGCTCGGCGTCCCAGGGGCAGCCGCCGGGGGCACGGAGGATGCGGACGATCTCCTCCAGGTCCTTTACCCCATAAGTTTCCTTATACTCAAAATTTATCATACTTCCCAGTCTCCTGCAAGAGTTTTTTGGAAAAAATCAAGAAATACGAAGGAGTTTTGCGATTTTTTCTCCCTTTGGCATGAGTTCAAGGTCCTCCTTGGAAATGGCTTTGAGGGCCAGGACCAGAACGAGGTAGATGACGCCGCCCACACCGATGGCAAAAACAGTGGCGATGGAGTTGCCCAGGTGGAGGAAGCTGGTCGCCAGTCCATAGGTCGCCCAGGCCGCCGCGCCCATCACAGCCGAGGCGAGGAGGGGCTTGAGGATGGTCCGGAAGAAACGGGGCGGATTGGGAACGGTACGGCGGATAATAAAAATCTCCAGCGCGGAGACCACGATAAAGCAGCACAGTGTGCCTACGGGCGCGCCGTTGATGCGGATATCGGGGTTGCCCACCAGCGTGTAATTGACGACGACCTTGACAATACCGCCGATCAGGATGGCCAGAATGGGGAGGTTCACCATGCTGTTCGCCTGGAGAATGGAGTTGCACAAAAGCTGTATGGCCACGAAGATGGACGCGAGCCCCAGCACGGACAGCAGGGGGCCGGCAATGGACACGTCGATGGCGGGGTAGAGCAGGCCCATAATTGGCCCGCCCAGGGCGAAGAGGCCCATGCCCATGGGAAGGGCCAGCAGCATGCCCACCCGCAGGGCGGACTCACTGATGCTGCGCGCCCCGGCCCGGTCCCTCCTGGTCAGGCAGGCCGAGACGGCGGGGATGATACAGGCTGTGAGCGGGACCATCATGGCAAAGGGGAGGTTATAGACCGGCACCGCCTTGCTGTAGATGCCGTAGAGATCCCGGGCGGCGTCCAGGGCGGCCTGCCCCGTCAGCCCCTCCACCGTGCGGAAGACGTTTTGAAGCTGACGCATGACAAGGCTGGTGTCCACCAAAAGCACCAGGGAGTTGGCGGTGGACCCCAGCGTGATGGGGATGGCCAGTCTCATCAGGTTGGAGAGGATGCGCTTGGAGCTGTCCGGCCTGTCGGTGGCGGGGACGCGGCCCTTTTTCCGCCGGAAACGGAGGAAGACAAAGACCAGGTACGCCAAGGCGATGATGCTGCCGGCCGATACGCCGATGATGGCGCCCACCGACCCGAATTCGGGCTTGTCGAGCACATTCACGATGAGCAGGGCCAGAGCCAGACCCACAAGCAGCTTGAACAGGGACTCGATCACCTGGGAGATGGCGGTGGGCATCATGTCGAAATGACCCTGGAAGTAGCCGCGCAGGGCCGACATGACGCATACGCACAGCACCGACGGGGAGAGGGCCAGCACGCAGTAGAGGGCCTTGGGGTTTTGAAGGACAAGGTTTGACATGGGGACGGCCAGCACCGTCATGCAGAAAAAGCTGAAGAGACCCAGGGAGAGAAAGGTAAAGAAGGCGACCCGGAAGGTCTTTTCCACCTGGTTGCGCCGCCCCAGGGCGTTGGCCTCCGAGATGGTCTTGGAGAGGGCCACGGGAAGCCCGGCGGTGGAGACGGTCAGAAAAAAGGTGTAGATGGCATAGGCGCTGTTATAGTCCCCCATGACCGCGTTGGGCAGGACATTGCCCAACGGGATGCGGAAAACGGCGCCGATGACCTTGATCAGGATGGTGCTGGCAGCCAAGATCGCCGCACCGCCGAAAAATGTGTTTTTCTTCTCAGAGCTGGACAAAGGGCGACAGTCCTTTCAAAAT
>JBLJBF010000263.1:0-10363 GCA_047637855.1 Pseudoflavonifractor sp.
GCTTTTTCTGCTGCTCGACGATACGGTCGCCGTACTTGGCCTTCCAGTCCCACACCCGCTCCAGGAATTTCTCGCGCCCGAGGTCGTGGCGGGTGAGGTTTTCGCTCTTGCGCAGCTCCTCCTCCACCTTGATCTGGGTGGCAATGCCCGCGTGGTCGGTGCCGGGCACCCAGAGGGCGGCGTAGCCCTCCATCCGCTTAAAGCGGGTGAGGATATCCTGAAGGGTGCAGTCCATGGCGTGGCCCATATGGAGCTGGCCCGTCACGTTGGGGGGCGGCATAACAATGGTAAAGGGCTTTTTATCAGGGTCTCTGCGCCCCACGAAGCACCCGGCCTTCTCCCACATCTCATAGATGCGCCCCTCGGCTTCCTGAGGTTCGTATGTCTTGGGCAGTTCTCTGTTCATCGGTTACAACCCCTATCAAAAATCAGCGTATTACTTTCATCTCTTTACCGCATTTCCCCTCAATAAAGGCTGGAAACTCGGCCGGGCTCCCCAGAACGAAGCCGCTCTCGGGCAGAATATAGCTGTGGCGCTTGTCTACAAACAGGAAAAAATAGCCTCTCGAGCGGTAAAGGTCGGACACAATCCCATAAAAATAGTTGCTGGAACCCAGCTGGCTCTCCAGAACCATGGCCTCCTCTGTAAAAGAGATGATACCTTCCTTAAATTTATTTACCATGTTCCGGTTGCTACCCCAGGCGTTCACCTGGTAGGGGAAAATACCCAGAAGCAAAAAGACAATTCCCACCGCGATGTTGACGATGCTCTGCACATCAAGCTGACCGCCCGCAATCATCATCACACCCGCCACGAAGGCCAGCGTACCGGCCGCCAGCACGAATGCCCGCATAAGGCGCATCTGCCACTTGCGTACCGTCTTTCCAGCCAGCCGGTTCAGCTCGACCAAGACCTTCCAGTCGTGCACTACCTTTATCTGAAATTTGGTCTCCATATTTCCTCTCCCTTCCCTCCTTACAACAAAAAAACGCCCCGGGCCTTTCGGCTCAGGGCGAACGATTGTCCGTGGTACCACCTGAATTCGGGCGCAGCAACGCACCCGCTCTTCCATGCCCGTAACGGGGGTCTCCGGCCTGCCATACTATTCTTCCGGCAGGCGCTCCGGGGCCACCTTCCCCACTCCCTCGGAGGGCCTCTCACCGGAACGGCCCCTCTCTGCACGCCAGGAGTGCGTACTCTTCCCCATCGTCGCTTTGCTATATTGTCTCATAGTATATGCAAAAGGAGGCAAAATGTCAAGTGCGGGAGAAAAAAGCCGACCCGATTTTCTTTCCGTCCCAACGCAGCGTCATTGCGCTTTAGTTCCCGCACTCGATGGAGATCTCGTTAAACACCTTCAGGAGGTCCTCGATCTGATACCCGGCCTTCTCCTCCCCCGCCGCGTCGATGACGCAGCGGCCCCTATCCATCATGACCAGCCGGTTCCCGTACTCCACGGCGAAACGGAGGTTGTGGGTCACCATGATGGCGGTGAGGCCCTTCTCCCGGATGATCTTGCCGGTGAGCTCCATGACGTTCTCGGCGCTCTTGGGGTCCAGGGCGGCGGTGTGCTCATCCAGCACCAGCAGGTCGATGGGAGGCATGGTCGAGATAAGGAGGGCCAGGGCCTGGCGCTGACCGCCGGAGAGGACGCCCACCTGCTGGTGCAGCTTCTCCTCCAGCCCCAGATGCAGCAGCTCCAGCTGGCTCTTGTAGTAGTCCACCCGCCTGTGGTTCACCCCCCGGGCGAGACCGAAGGCCCCTCCCTTGCTGTCGGCCAAAGACAGGTTCTCCAAAATCGTGAGAGAAGGGCAGGTCCCCTTGGTCGGGTCCTGAAAGACCCGTCCGATCCGGGCGGCCCTGCGGTACTCGTGCATTTTTGTGATGTCTTTCTCGCCCAGGAAAATAGCGCCGCTGTCCACGGCCAGGCTGCCGCAGATGAGGTTCAGCATCGTGGTCTTGCCCGAGCCGTTCGAGCCCACCACCGAGATGAATTCCCCCTCCCGGATGGCAAAGGAGAAGTCCTCGAAAATCCCCATCTGGCTCACCGTGCCGGGGTTAAAGACCTTGTTCACACGGTCCAGGCGCACCAGCTCAGGCATGGAGTACGCCCCCCTTCTTCCGGCCCAGCCGGTCGGTCAGCAGCGCCGCCACAAAGAGGACGGCCATGGCCAGCTTGAGGGCGTTGGGCGGCAGATAGAGCATGGCGACGAGCAGAATGGCCTTGTAAAGGATGGTGCCCGCCAGGGCCTTGGTGGTGGTCCCCACCCGGCGCAGACGGCCCAGGACGCTGGTGCCGATGATGACGGCGGCCAGGGCCTGCACCACCATGCCGGTGCCGATGCTGACGCTGGCGCTCTCGGCCTGCTGGGCGAAGACGGCCCCCGCCAGGGCGGTGCAGCCGTTGCCGATGGCGAGGCCCAGGATTTTCATCCGCCCCTGGTCCCGGGCCAGGGCGGTGACGTACTGGGCATTGTCACCCGCCGCCCGGAGGAGAAGCCCCGCCTTGGTCCTGAGGAACCAGTCCAGCAGCAGCTTGACGGTCAGGACGATGAGGAAGGTGACCAGGAGCACCCGGTACCTATAGATGCCCTCGGGCAGAAGCGCCACCGGGGCCGAGGTGAAAATCGTGGGCTGATTATAGAACTGGAGAATGGCCGACCCCTTCAGGATGAAGAGATTTACCGACCACAGGGCCGTCATGGTGATGATGCCGGAGAGGAGGTCGGCCACCTTGAGCTTGACGTGGAGGAACCCGGTCAGGCCGCCCGCCAGCATTCCCAATAAAAACACCAGCACGCAGGCGAGCCACGGATTCGTTCCGGCGGTGATGAGGGCGGCGGTGGCGCAGGCCCCCAGGGGGAAGGTCCCGTCCACGCTCAGGTCGGGGAAGTCCAGAATCTTATAGGTGATGTAAACACCCATGACCATGATGCCGTAGATAAAGGACTCCTCCAGCACGCTCTTCACCAGGCCGAGGATGATATCCATATCGTCGCTTCCTTTCCTAGGCGGGAGCATAGCCGCCGGGTCCGGCGGCCACTCCCTGCTATCCCTTCATCAGCCTGTAGGGCGGGATGGGGTCATCCCGCCGTCCGCTCAATCCACGTTCTGCGCGGAGGCGTAGTCGGCGGGGAGCTTCATGCCGAACTTGTCGAGATTCTTCTGGGAGTAGACGGGCACCGAGTCGGCCACCACGGACACGGCTATGGCGCCGGGGTCTTCCCCGCCCAGTACCAAAGCGGCCAGGCGGCCGGTCTCCTCACCCAGGGCGACGTAGTCCAGGCTCTCGGAGGCAACGCAGCCGTTGCGCACCTGCTCGATCTCGCTGCCGAAGACCGGAATGCCCGCCGCATCGGTGGCGTGGAGAAGGGTGGAGAGGTTGTTGACCACGTTGTTGTCGGTGAAGTTATTGACGCAGTCCACCTTTTTGCCTACCAGAGCGGCGGCGCCCGAGGCCACCTCGCTCTCACTGGTGATACCCACGGCCTCTACCGTCAGGCCGTACTTGGGGGCCAGCTTCTGGAAGGACGCCAGGGCCGAGACCGAGTTGGGCTCGCTGGTGGTGTAGAGCACGCCCACCGTCTTGGCGTCGGGGAGCATGGCGCGGATCATCTTGAGCTGTCCGTCCAGGTTGAGGGTGTCGGACGTGCCGGTGGCCCCCGCGTCAGGCTTCTCCATGGTCTTCACCAGTCCGGCGGCCACGGGGTCGCTGACGGCGCAGAAGACGGTGGCGGTGGCCGCGTCCTTGGCGGCGGAGTAGGCGCTCATGGCGGCTGGGGTGGCCACGCCGATGATAAGGTCGTATTTGGAGGCCACCATGTTCTTGGCGATCATATCGGCGGTCTCCATCTGGCCCTGGGCGTTCTTCACGTCAATGGTCACGCCCTTCTCCCCGTTCTTAAAGCCCGCGGCCTCCAGGCCCTTGAGGGTGCCCTCGGAGCAGTTGTCGAGGGAGGTGTGGGGCGTACTGGATAATGCCGATGGTGACCTTTTTCTCCCCGCCGGAGGGCGCGGCAGAGGACGGGCTCTTCTCCCCCGTGGGGGCGCAGGCGGCCAGCGAGAGGGCCATGGCGGCGGCACAGGCCAGGGACAGGACTTTCTTTAGGTTGTGCTTTTTCATGGTGATTTCTCCTCTAAAATAAATTTGGGCGGCAGATGGGCCATCAGAATACAAAAAGACGCTCTCATCCCATTTCTGGGACAAAAGCGTCAGCTTCTGCGATACCACCCAAATTGACGTCTTGCGACGCCCACTCGCTTCACGCGCCATCACGCGTGCCCGACGGATAACGGGCGGGAACCCGTCGGCATCTACTTGGATCGCTCCGTTCAAGCCGCCCTCCGAAGTCCATTCACACCCTGCCCCGTATCCCGCTCACACTGTCCGGGACTCGCTTTGCCTTGGCCGCCGCCCTGCCGTCCCCTTGAGGCCCCGGCCGTTCCGGCGAGTGCTACTTCTCTCCGTCATAGGTTTAGTGCTGTGTTGTTGTATTGCATTATAAGCACCCGCGGCCCGATTTGTCAACCACTATTTCAGATTATTTTCCCTCCCCGGGGGCTTTGCGCCGCAGGAAGGCGAACTTGGTCTCCGAGCAGAGGATGGACACAAAGATAAGGGCAAAGCCCAGCACCATGGAGACGGTCAGCTTCTCCCGCCCCGCCAGCACCGAGAAAAAGACCCCGAACGGCGCCTCCAGCGCCAGCAGCACCGCCGCCGTGGCGGGGGGCGTATATTTCTGCCCCACGTTCTGGAACAGGAGGGCCCCCGCCGTGGCGCACACCGCCAGATAGACCAGGCTCCACGCCGCCCCCGCCGTAATGCCCGCGGGGAAGTCCTCAAAGAGCAAAGCCGCGGCCCAGGCCCATACCGCCGTCACGGCGAACTGGACGGCAGTGAGCAGGAAGATATCCTTCCCCTGGGCGTTCTTCGCCACGGCGATGATGTGGCAGGCGTAGGCAAAGCCGGACACCAGCGTGAGCACGTCCCCCCAATTCACCGAGAACTCGGCCGACAGGCTCACCAGCCCTACCCCGGCGATGCACAGCAGGGCGGCCGCCACATTGTATCGGTCGGGCCGCTGGTGAGATACTACCCAGTAGAGAAAGGGCACGATCACGCAGTAGACCGCTGTCAAAAAGGCGTTCTTTCCCGGCGTGGTCAGGGCCAGGCCGAAGGTCTGGGCGCTGTAGGCCGCGAAGAGGAGGGTGCCCATCACCGCCCCCGCCGTGAGATACCGCCGGTCCAGCAGCCTGAGCCGCCGCCAGAAGACAGCCGCCAAAATGACCGCCCCCACCGTAAAGCGAAAGGCCAGCAGGTAGAAGGTCGGCACTGTGTCCAGCGTATTCTTCATGATGACGAAGGTGGACCCCCAAATGACGGTGGCCAGTACGATGAGCGGGCGGGCGAGCTTTTTCAGCACGGATTCATTCATGGTTGACGGTGCTCCCTTGGCGTGGTATTATAGAACATATTTTCGAGGTGAGTTTATGCCGAAATTGACGCGGGATTTCTACGGCCGGCCCACGCTGGATGTGGCCAAGGATCTGCTGGGCAAGCATCTGGTGCGCGTGAGCGGCGGCCTGCCGCTCACCTGCCGCATCACCGAGACCGAGGGGTACATCGGCCGTATGGACAGGGCCTGCCACGCCTACGGCTACCGGCGCACGCCCCGGACCGAGACCCTCTTCGCCCGCCCCGGCACGGCGTACCTCTACCTCATCTACGGGATGTATGACTGCCTGAATTTCGTCACCGAGGCCGAGGGGGAGCCGGCCGCCGTCCTCATCCGGGCGGCGGAGCCGGTGGACGGCTGGGGCGACGCCATCGCCCGCAACCGCTACGGCTGCGCGCTGGCCGACATGACAGCCTACCAGAAAAAGAACTTTCTGAACGGCCCCGGCAAGCTCTGCCGGGGACTGAAGCTGACCCGCACCCAGAACGGCCTCGACCTCACGGGGGACGAGCTCTACGTCCGGGACGCCGGGGAGACCCCGGCCCAAATCCATGTGAGCAAGCGCATCGGCATCGACTATGCCGGCGAAGCGGCAGACTTTCCCTGGAGGTTTTATCTATGATCTTATTCGATTTAGACGGCACCCTGATAGACTCCAACGGCATCTGGGAGGAGATTGACGCCGCCTTTCTGGGCCGCAGGGGTCTCCAGTCCACCGAGGAGTACGCCCACCGGATGGGCCAGTCCATCTTCCCGGTGGCGGCCCAGCTCACCAAAGACTACTTTAGCCTGGCCATGACGCCCCAGGCCATCATGGACGAGTGGATGGACCTGGCCCGGGACGCATACTGCCATGTCCCCCTCAAGCCGGGTGCGGCCGCGTTTCTGGCCCGCTGTCGGGCCGAGGGTGCGCCCATGGCTCTGGTCACCGCCTGCGTGCCCAGCCTGTGCCGTGCCGCTCTGGCCCGGCACGGCCTGGAGGAGTATTTCCGTCAGCTTATCTTCGCCCAGGAGCTGGGGCTGGAAAAGCGGGAACCCCTGGTCTACCACAGGGCCGCCGAACTGCTGGGCGTCGCGCCCGGGGAGTGCACCTTCTACGAGGACGCCCCCGCCAACTGTGCCGCCGCCAAGGCTGCCGGGATGCGGGTGGTGGGGGTGTACGACCCCTTCTATCATAAGTACGAGCAGCAGATGCGCGCCGCCTGCGACCGGTACATCAAGAGCTTTGAGGAGCTGCTGTAGGGGCCGAGAAGGTGAATTGCCCCGCAAGGGCAAGAGATGCCACCCTGGGGTGTGTCCCCATCTTTTTTCCCCAAGGGAACGCGCCTACCCGGCGGGGGCCCCCTTTTGATGCCAAAAGGGGGAAAAAGCACCAGGGGCTTGCGGCCCCTGGACCCCGGAACTACAAGTTGGGGCGCAAGCCCCCTGATGCCGCAATCCTTTGGTACAAGCACCCCATTTAGCCTGGCACGTGGAACCACCGCTTGTTCCACAACGCGGCTCGGGCAAGAGCGCGCACGGCGGCGGGGTGAGGTCACCCCGCCCTACATGGCATGGCACGTAGGCACTGCGTGGCGGCATGGGCTGCACCTGTTGAACGGCAACCGTTCACAGATTTGGGCAGTCCTCGTAACGTGGGCGGGCGGCAGCCCTGTGAGAAGACGGTGAGATTTGGGCCGGGGTAACTGCTATCAGGTTAGGCGACTTCTTGGACCGTACCGCCGCCCTCCCCCGTAAAATCGGGGGTCCAGGGGGACAAACAGCAGGGCATTGAAAATGCCCTTGTTTGTCCCCCTGGTTTTTTCTTTCCCCCATTTCTTTGAAAGCAAAGAAATGGGGCTCCGCCGGAGGCGCGTTTCCCCGCGAGGAGAGGATGGAAAATGCGGATTGCCGCGCCAGTTTGAGACCTGGCCCGTAATGACGCTGCGGCGGATGCCCCCTTGCGCCGCGCTTAAAGCTTACTCATGTGCGCCGCCGCCGACTTGAGCATCAGCTTTTTGGTCCCCACGTTGTCGAAGGCGATCTCGATGAGGGCGTCGCCCCCCATCTTCTGGACCGACACCACCATGCCCTGCCCGAAGGCCTTGTGAGTTACCATCTCGCCCCGCTGGTAGTCGGGCAGGGCCGCGCCCGCGGATGCTCCGCCGCCCGCCGCCGGGCCGGGCCGGGCCGTTCCCGCCCCGTAGGAGCCGCCGCCCTGGGCTGCGCTCCCCCCCGCCGAATACCCTCTGTCCGGCCCGCCGCTCCGGTAAGCCCCGGACGCCGCGGGCTTTCTCTCGCCCGGGCCGGGCATGGGCTTCCAGCCGTCGTCAAAATCGCTCCCCTCGCTCAGGTAGCTCCGGCCCGACTTCTCCACAAAGTCGCCGGGGATCTCCCCCACAAAGCGGGAGGGCCGGTTGTTGCTGGTGCGGCCGAAGAGCATCCGCTGGGCCGCGCAGGTGAGGAAAAGCCTCTCCTTGGCCCGGGTCATGGCCACGTAGCACAGCCGCCGCTCCTCCTCCATCTCCTCCATCTCGCCGATGGCCCGGATGCCGGGGAAGATGCCCTCCTCCACGCCCACCACAAAGACCACCGGGAACTCCAGTCCCTTGGCCGAGTGCATGGTCATCATCACGGCGCAGTCCTCGTTGGGGTCGTGGTTATCCAGGTCGGTGTACAGCGCGATCTCGTCCAAAAATCCGGACAGGCCGGGCTCGGCCGCGTTCTCTATGTAGCCGTTGATGGAGGTGAGCAGCTCGCGCACGTTCTCAAGGCGGGTACGGTCCTCCACCGTGTTCTTCTGCTCCAGCATGGCGGTATACCCGGTGCGCCGGATGAGTTCCTCGTAAAAATCGGGCAGACTCAGCTCGCCCAGCAGCCCGGCCAGCTCGTCCATCAAAGCGGCGAAAAGGCTCAGCCTGGCCGCCGCCTTCTGCAGCTCCGGGTGCTCTGTCGGGGTGTGGATCACGTCCCACAGGCTCTTCCCCTCCTCCGCCGCGATGGCCTGGGCCCGCTCCACCGTGGTGGGGCCAATGCCCCGCGGGGGGGTGTTGATGATGCGCTGAAGGCGCAGGTCGTCATGGGGGTTATTCAGGACGCACAGGTAGGCCAGCATATCCTTCACCTCGGCCCGGTCGAAGAACCGGGTGCCGCCGATGATGCGGTAGGGGATGCCGTTGCGCTTGAAGGCAATCTCCATCTGGTTGGACTGGGCGTTCATACGGTAGAGCACCGCATGGTCCCGCCAGCGCCGTCCCTGGGAGAAGCCGCTTAAGATCTGGGCGGCGACGTACTGGGCCTCGTCGTTTTCGTTCATGGCGCTGTAGACCCGAACCCGCTCTCCTTCGTCCAGCTCGGTCCACAGCTCCTTGCCCTTGCGGCCCTGATTGTTCTTGATGACGGCGTTGCTGGCCTCCAGAATGTTCTTGGTGGAGCGGTAGTTCTGCTCCAGCCGGATGACCCGCGCCCCCTTGTACTGGCTCTCGAAGGACAGGATGTTCTCGATGGTGGCCCCGCGGAACCGATAGATAGACTGGTCGTCGTCCCCCACCACACAGATATTCTCATACCGCCCCGCCAGGGCCGACGCCAGGAGATACTGGAGATTGTTGGTGTCCTGGTACTCGTCGATGAGGACGTATTTGAACTTGCGCTGGTAGTACTCCCGCACGTCCTCAAAGCCCTGGAGGAGCCGGACGGTGTGGAGGATGATATCGTCAAAGTCCAGGGCGCTGGCCTCCCGGAGCCGCCGCTCGTACTCGGCGTATACCCGGGCGATCTTCTGGAGCCGGAAGTCCCCCGACTTCTCACATTCCTTCTCATAGTCCGCTCCCAGCTTCATGGCGTCCTTGGCCCGGGAGATGTAGCCCAGAATGGTCTTGGGGGGGAAGGCCTTGTCGTCGAAGTTGAAGTCCTTTAAAATATCCTTCACCACCCGCTCGGCGTCGGCGCTGTCGTAGATGGTAAAGCTTTTGGAGAAGCCCAGCCGCTCGATGTCCCGCCGCAAAATCCGCACACAGGCCGAGTGGAAGGTAGAGGCCCACACGTCGTTGGCGGTGGGGCCGAGCATCCGCTCCAGCCGCTCCTTCAGCTCACCCGCCGCCTTGTTGGTGAAGGTGATGGCGATGATGGACCAGGGCAGGACGGGATCAAGTTTACATAACTCCTCCTGCCGGGCCTTGGGGCCGGTCTTTCCCTCCGAGCGGACATATTCCTCCAGAAACTCCAGGTCCCCGTCGCTCACCCAGTCGCCCACCTCGTCGCTGTCCGAGCCGCGGCCGTACTTCATCAGGTTGGCGACGCGGCTGATGAGCACCGTGGTCTTTCCGCTGCCGGCTCCGGCCAGCAGAAGCAGCGGCCCCTCGGTGGCGAGGACGGCCCTGCGCTGCTCGGGGTTCAATTTCATATAGTCCAGCTCGATGGCGGCCCGCCGGGCCTTACAGAATCGGAGGGCATTCTCTTGTGTCAGCATAGCGCACCTCGGCAATACAGGAGCCGTCCACGAGGTGGACGGCTCCGTCAAATTTCGTTATTCTTATTTTATCGGAAAATGGCCCAAAGGTCAACTGTTCCTGTCCACAAATCTTCCCGTCGCGGCGCGCAGCCCGGCGAGACCATCGGCGCTCACCCTGCCCTCCCGGTACGCGCCGCTCACTTCTTCGCCCACCGCCGCAGCTCGTTCCACAGCTCCATGGCCTTGAACTTGACGATATATCCCTCGTTCTCGCCCGTGATGAGAGAGACCTCCTCGCTGGAGAAGCCGCCCTCGGCAGCGGTCTGGGCGGCGGTCTCGGTCACCGAGCTCAGGCACAGGGGGGGGAACACCACGCACCACCAGTTCTTGCCGCCCCCGTCCCCGATGACCACCCGCAGGGCGGTGTACTCCCCGGCGGGGAGGGAAAAATCGGTGTACTCCTTGGTGGGGAAC
>JBLJBF010000264.1:0-3561 GCA_047637855.1 Pseudoflavonifractor sp.
ATCGGCCTCATCAAGGCCATTGACAATTTCAACACCGATCTGGATGTGCGCTTTTCCACCTACGGCGTACCCATGATCGTCGGGGAGATACGCCGCTATCTCCGGGACAACTCCTCGCTCCGGGTGTCCCGCTCTATGCGGGACACGGCCTACAAGGTGCTCCAGACCAAGGAGAAGTTCATGGCCGAGCACCAGCGGGAGCCCACGGTGGAGGAGATCGCCAAGGAGCTGGAGATCAGGCGTGAGGACGTGGTCTTCGCCATGGACGCCATCATGGATCCGGTGAGCCTGTACGAGCCGGTGTACTCCGACGGCGGGGACACCATCTGCGTCATGGACCAGGTGAAGGACGGCAAGAACACCGACGAGGGCTGGCTGGAGCAGATCGCCCTGAAGGACGCCATCAACCGCCTGACCGACCGGGAGAAGCACATCCTCTCCCTCCGCTTCTTCGAGGGGAAGACCCAGATGGAGGTCTCGGCCGAGGTCGGCATTTCACAGGCCCAGGTGTCGCGGCTGGAGAAGAACGCCATCAGCCAGATCAAAAAGAATCTGTAAGGAACGCCCGCCGGCTTTGCCGGCGGGCGTTCCTGCCTATCTCAAGAAGATGCGTAGGGGCGACCTGCGGTCGCCCCCGGGCGGTCGGAGACCGCCCCTACAAAGGCACGAATGAAAGGAACATGAGACGCCCGCCCCTACAAAAATTTCCGCGGGTCCATGCCGTAGACCTGTACGATCTCCACCAGCGGACTGGAGGCCAGGTCGGCCACGGTGACGATGCGCCCGCCGTCGCTGTCCAGATCGTACCCGGCCGACTGCCAGGCGTACCAGGGGAGGTAGGCGCACTGGGCGGACAGCTCCCCCTCCGGGTCGGGCGCCTTGGCGCCAAAAATGCCGGAGGTAAGGCCGTAGGGAATGCCGTCTAAGTATTTCAGGGCGAATTGCGCCACCTGGAGCCGCTCCTCAGGCGTTGCGTCCTTGACCCGCAGCACCATAAAGTTGGAGTAGCTGCGCCAGTGCTGCATATCCATCTGGGCGCTGTCGCTCCACATCACCACCGCCTCCAGCGTGACGCTCCGGCCGCTGTCCACCACAAGCCCCGCGTGGCCGTGCCGCCAGCCAAAGGTGTGGGTGGAAAAGGAGAGGATCAGGTCGCCGGGCTCCACCAAAGCCAGAGGGACGGCCGCACCCCGGGCGCCGCTGCCGTCGATGATCAGATCCTCACAGGTGAACCGGCCCGCCAGCAAGGTGACGCACTCGGTATGGGGCGGGGCAAAGAACCCGGCCTGGGTGGCGAGGATCTGGTCCACGCCGCTCTGCCCGAGGAGGAGAAGCTGATCGACCGCCTGCCGCGCCAGGCCGGTCTGGAGGAAGAGGACGGCGTAGTCCTGATCGCTGCGGGTCGGCTGCGCCAGAATGGGCGTCAGGTCCTCCACGGCATAGTCGGGCGAGAAGGGCGGTTCGCGGTGGACCCAGAAGGTCTGAAGGAAGTAGTTGACGCAGAATAAGAGAAGGAAAAGGACGAAGGGCGCCGCCAGCCAGCGCAGGCGACACCGTTTTGGGTGAGAGGAGCGCAAAAGCTGCACCTGCTTTCATAGGACGAACATAGCGTTACATAGAGTATACAATAAAAAACTTCATTTGAAAATGGGGTGCTTGTAATGCTGGGCAGAATATCCGATCTGCGGTGCAAGGAGGTTATCAACGTGGTCGATGGCAGCCGCTACGGCTATATGGGGGATGCGGAGATCGATCTGGAGACCGGGCAGGTCAAGGCCTTGATCGCGCCGGGGCGGCTGCGGTTCTTCGGCCTGCTGGGTCGTGAGGAGGACAAGGTCTTCCCCTGGGAGTCGGTGCGCCGGGTTGGAGAGGACATCATTTTGGTGGAGGCAGACACAGCCCGGGCGGCCCACGGCTGGAGAGGGAGAAAAGAGGAACGGTAATTTGAAATAGCACTTGTATTTTTCCTGTCTTTGTGCTAAAATACTCTAGCCGTGCGCAAGCGCGGTATTACACACACCCTGCCGATGGGGGTCCTGTGCCCGAGAGGGCGGACCGGCCTAGATGAGGCGGGTGGAGGTAATAACTATAAAGGAGGAATTTTTACTATGGCAGTCGTATCCATGAAACAGCTCCTCGAAGCGGGCGTGCACTTCGGTCACCAGACCCGCCGCTGGAACCCCAAAATGGCAACCTATATCTACACCGAGCGCAACGGCATCTACATCATCGACCTGCAGAAGACCGTGAAGAAGCTGGAGGAGGCCTACAACTTCGTCCGCGATCTCTCCGTGGGCAACCAGACGCTCCTCTTCGTCGGCACCAAGAAGCAGGCCCAGGAGGCCATCAAGGAAGAGGCCGCCCGCTGCGGTATGTACTTTGTCAACGCCCGGTGGCTGGGCGGTATGCTCACCAACTTCAAGACCATGCGCGGCCGCGTGGAGCGCCTCAACCAGCTCAAGAAGATGCAGGAGGACGGCACCTTCGATATGCTCCCCAAGAAGGAAGTCATCAAGCATATGGGCGAGATCGCCAAGCTGGAGAAGTACCTGGGCGGCGTCACCGAGATGCGCAAGCTCCCCGGCGCCCTCTTCGTCATCGACCCCCGCAAGGAGCGCAACGCCATCAACGAGGCCCGCAAGCTGGGGATTCCCATTGTCGCCATTGTTGACACCAACTGCGACCCCGACGAGATCGACTACGTCATCCCCGGCAACGACGACGCCATCCGCGCCATCAAGCTCATCTCCTCTGTCATGGCCAACGCCATCCAGGAGGGCAAGCAGGGCCAGGACAGCGCCGAGGCCGTCGAGGCCGGTGTCGAGGCTTAATCAGACCACTTAAAAAGCGCCCGCCCGCGCGGGCGGGCGCTTTTCTTATGGATGTTTCAATAAATTTACGGAGGTATTATAAATGGCTTTTACAGCAAAAGACGTGCAGACCCTGCGCGAGATGACCGGCGTAGGCATGATGGACTGCAAGAAGGCCCTCAACGAGACCGACGGCAACATGGACAAGGCCGTCGAGTATCTGCGTGAGAAGGGCCTGGCCGCCGCGCAGAAGAAGGCCGGCCGCATCGCCGCCGAGGGTATCGCCTATGCCGCCGTCATCGACGGCGTCGGCGTCGTGGTCGAGGTCAACGCCGAGACCGACTTTGTGGGCAAGAACGAGCTTTTCATCGACTTTGTCAAGGGCGTGGCCGCCGCTGTCGTCAGCAATAAGCCCGCCGACGTGGAGGCCCTCCTGACCGCCCCCTTCGGCAACGGTCACACCGTCCAGGAGGAGCTGCAGGAGAAGATCCTCGTCATCGGCGAGAACATCCAGATCCGCCGTTTCGCCTTCTTCACCGACGGCGTCTCGGTCCCCTACAACCATGCCGGCGGTAAAATCGGCGTGCTGGTGAACCTGAAGGTCTCCGCCGGTCTGGAGGACAAGGTCACCGAGGTGGGCAAGGACCTGGCGATGCAGATCGCCGCCCTGAACCCCCGGTTCCTGGACAAGAGCCAGGTCAGCCAGGAGACCATGGACGCGGAGAAGCGGATCATGCTCGCCCAGATGGAG